>JANJTQ010000110.1 GCA_024711005.1 Opitutaceae bacterium
CGTGCAGCTCCCACGCGGAGAAGAACGGGCCCCAGTCGATGAAGGGGACGATCTGGTCGAGCGGCACGGGATCGAAGACGCGCGGGCCGAGGAATTCCGGGCGCGGGATGTCCACCGTCGCCCAATCGGTGCTCTGTGCGCGCGCGCGGGACTCGGCGAGCGGGAGGAGCTTGCGGGCACCGCGGCGCTCGGCGAACTCGGCGCGCTGGCGCTCCTGCTTCGCGCGGTTTTCCGCGGCGTAATTCGTCTTCTGCTCCGGACTGAGCAACGCGGAGACGACGCCGATGACGCGCGACGCATCGAGCACGTGCACGACGGGCTGGTCGTATTCGGGGGCGATCTTCACCGCGGTGTGCGCGGCGGAGGTGGTGGCGCCGCCGATGAGGAGCGGGAGCGTGAAGCCCTCGCGCTTCATCTCCTTCGCGACGTGCGTCATCTCGTCGAGCGACGGCGTGATGAGGCCGGAGAGGCCGATGACGTCGGCCTTCTTCTCGCGCGCGGTGGCGAGGATCTTGTCGGCCGGCACCATGACGCCGAGGTCGATGACCTCGTAATTGTTACAGGCGAGCACGACGCCGACGATGTTCTTGCCGATGTCGTGCACGTCGCCCTTGACCGTGGCGAGGACGACGCGGCCGGCGGCATCGGAAGCGGGTTGGAGCCGAGAGTCGGAATCCGAACCCTCGTCCCTCGACCCTCGGCTCTCGGCTTCTGCGGCCGCCGCACGGCGCGCGGCCTTCTCCGCCTGCATGAAGGGCTCGAGGTAGGCGACGGCCTTCTTCATCACGCGGGCGGATTTCACGACCTGCGGCAGGAACATCTTGCCTGCGCCGAAGAGGTCGCCGACGACGCGCATGCCGTCCATCAGCGGGCCCTCGATGATGTCGAGCGGCTTGGCGAATTTCTGGCGCGCCTCCTCGGTGTCCTCGTTGATGAAGGTGTCGATGCCCTTGAGGAGCGCGTGCTGGAGGCGTTGCTCGACGGGGGCGGAGCGCCAGGCGTCGGCGGCGGGCGCGTCGGCCCGCGGGGCCGCAGGCCCGCCGGCTTTGGCGGCTTCGCTCGCGGCTTTGATCTCGTCGGCGAGCTTGATGAGACGCTCCGTGGCGTCGGCGCGGCGGTTGAGCAACACGTCCTCGACGTGGGCGAGGAGGGTCGGCTCGATCTCGGCGTAGTTGCCGAGCATGCCGGCGTTGACGATCGCCATGTCGAGGCCGGCGTCGATCGCGTGGTAGAGGAACGCCGTGTGCATCGCCTCGCGCACGGGGTTGTTGCCGCGGAAGGAGAACGAGACGTTCGACACGCCACCGCTGACCTTGGCGCCGGGGAGCGTGTCCTTGATGATCCGCGTGGCCTCGAAGAAATCGACGGCGTAGTTGTTGTGCTCCTCGATGCCGGTGGCGACGGTGAGGATGTTGGGGTCGAAGATGATGTCCTCGGCGGGGAAGCGGAGGCGGTCGACGAGGAGGCGGTAGGCGCGCGTGCAGATGCGGACCTTCTCGTCGCGCGTGGCGGCCTGGCCCTGTTCGTCGAAGGCCATGACGACGGCGGCGGCGCCGTAGCGCTGAAGCAGGCGCGCGCGGCGGAGGAACTCGGCTTCGCCGTCCTTGAGGGAGATGGAGTTGACGATGCCCTTGCCTTGGAGGCAACGCAGACCGGCCTCGAGCACGGACCACTTCGACGAATCGAGCATGATCGGCACGCGGCAGATCTCGGGTTCGGCGGCGATGAAGTTGAGCAGGCGCACCATCGTGGCCTCGCCGTCAATGAGCGCTTCATCGACGTTCACGTCGAGGATGTTGGCGCCGGACTCCACCTGCTGGCGCGCGATGGCGAGCGCGGCGGGCCAGTCACCGGCCTTGATGGCCTTGGCGAATTTCGGCGAGCCGGTGATGTTGGTGCGCTCGCCGATGACGAGGAAGGAAGAGGCGGCGGAGTTCAAAGGACTGAAGGACTAAAGGGCTGAAAAGCTGAAGGAGCGGAGGTTTTTGGCGGCGGAAAGATGGAGGCGAGAGCGTGGCTTGGTTTCAGCCCTTCAGCCTTTCGGTCTTTCAGCCCTTTCCGTTTAGGCGGTCAGTGGTTCGAGGCCGCTGAGGCGGAGGGCGGTGGGGATCGTCGAAGGTTTGCGCGGGGGCACTCCACGGACGGCGTTGGCGATGGCTTTGATGTGAGGCGGCGTGGAGCCGCAGCAGCCGCCGACCATGTTGACGAGGCCGGCTTCGGCGAATTCGCGGAGGACCGCGCCCATGTCGTCGGGCGTCTCGTCGTAACCGCCAAACGCGTTGGGCAGTCCGGCGTTCGGATAGCACGTGATGTGGCAATCCGCGATGCGGGCGAGTTCCTCGATGTAGGGGCGCATGGCCCGGCCGCCGAGCGCGCAATTGATGCCGACGCTGAACGGTTTCGCGTGGCGAATGCTGTTATAGAACGCCTCGGTGGTCTGGCCGGAGAGCGTGCGACCGGAAGCGTCGGTGATCGTGACGGAGATCATCACCGGGAGGCGCACGGCTTTTTCCTCAAAGAGATTCTCGATGGCGAAGATCGCGGCCTTGGCGTTGAGCGTGTCGAAGATCGTCTCGACGAGCAGCGCGTCCACGCCGGCATCGATCAAGGCGCGGATCTGTTCCGTGTAGGCTTCGACGACTTGGTTCCACGTGACGGCGCGGAAGTCGGGACGGTTGACGTCGGGGGACATCGAGAGCGTGCGATTAAGCGGACCGATCGCGCCGGCGACGAAGCACTTGCGGCCGGGAGTGGCGGCCTCGGCGGCACGGGCGGCGCGCAACGCGCAGGCGACCGCCGCGTGGTTGAGCTCGGTGACGATGCTCTCGAGATGGTAATCGGCCATGCCGATCGTGGTGGCGGAGAAGCTGTTGGTCTCGACGATGTCGGCGCCGGCTTCGAAGTAGAGTCGGTGGATTTCCTCGATCACCTCGGGCTTCGTGATGCAGAGCAGGTCATTGTTGCCTTTGAGGTCGTGGGGGAAGTCTTTGAAACGTTCCCCGCGAAAATCGGCTTCGGAGAGATTATAAGTCTGAACCATGGAGCCCATTGCGCCGTCTAACACGGCGATGCGCTTGGCGAACAACTCACGCAGGGCGGCGAAGGAAGGAGACTCTTTTATGGCGGCGGACATAGGCGGAAGGTTCAGGGGCCTAAAACGAAGGCAAATGTCGCAAAAGGCAAGAAACATATCGTCGTATTCGTATGCGTTGATGCGTTTGATGAATTCGGGCTTGATTTGACCCGGCGGCTTGAGCACGGTCCGCCTTCCAGTCGTTCTTTTTGAAACTTTGCAGAGTCGGGGAAAGCCGTGAAAACCGGCGACAGTTGCGCTGCGGTAACGCATCAATCCAGACCTTCATCCCGCGCTGGCGGGAACAAAGCCAATCGGGACACGAGTCCCGGTGAAGGCGAGAGGCGAGGAAGCGCGACGCCTGTCACTCATTCAGTTTGTCACGTATTAAGTGACAAACCGGGTTGGGGGGCGGGCGTCGGGCGAGATATGCGGAGTCCGAACACCCTCTTTGCGGAGACTCACTTGTTCCGGCGCGATTGCGCGCACCGGGACGTTTACTTCATCGCAAAAATGAAGCGTGAGAGTAGTCGCTTTCCTTCTCCGATTTTGGAGACGGGGGCCTGCTCTTGCCTTGGACAATAGCAGACCTCCTCTATGAAAAGTCATCTGCGCGCCCGGATTCCGGGCCGCCTTCTCATCGCGTGCGCCCTCGCGGCGCCGCTTGTTGTGAATTCCGCGCGCGGCCAATCCGCGCCCGCCGACATCACGCTCGATCCGGTCGTGGTTTCGGCCGCTCGCACACCCCAGGCCCCGGACACCGTGGCCAGCAGCGTGACGGTGATCACGCCCGCAGAACTTGCCGATCGGCAAATAAAAACGATAGGCGACGCACTGCGATCCGTGCCGGGCGCGGGCGTCACCCAAACCGGCGGAAGGGGAGGCGTCACCTACATCTCGCTGCGCGGAAGCAAATCGGGGCAGACGCTCCTGTTATTGGACGGCGTGCGCCTTAACGACGCCAATACGAGTTACCAATCCTGGCTCGGTGGATTTTCTCCCGCCGCCAACGACCGCATCGAAATTCTGCGCGGTCCGCAGAGCACCCTCTATGGCGGTGCGGCGATGGGCGGGGTGGTGTCGATCGGGCTGCAACGCGGGACGGGTGCGCCTTCCGAATCAATCGACGTGGAGACGGGGAGTTTTTCCACCGTGCGCGGCTCCGTGTCGGCACAGGGGGAGATCAAGGACTTCGCCTATGCGTTTACCGGATCCGCGATGGAGACGGAAAACGACCGGTCGAACAACAACGCCCGGCTGCAGAATTACGCCTTGCGGCTGGATTATCAGGTCACTGCGAATCTCGCGGTAGGCGGCACAGCCCGCTACCTCGACAGCTACTACAAGGATCCGAACGACATCCGCACCACGAATACCACTCCGGTGAGCAACAGCGATTTGGAGAACCGCCGGGCCACCGTGTTTGCCGAGGTCACGCCGTCCGAGCGTTGGAGCTCGCGTCTTACGGCGGCCTATCAACGTCAGCTCTACGACAATGACGGCAGCTTCTCGGGGTTTCCTTCGCCGTATAGCACCGAGGCGACGCGGGAGATTCTGGAATGGCAGAATAATATCCAGATATCGGATACGGTGACCGCCGTTGCGGGGGCGAGTTATGAACGCTCCGAGTTTTCGGACGGCGGATCGTATCCGAAAGACCATTTGAACGGCGTTTACACCCAGGCGGAATGGGCGCCTTTGGCCGGGACTCGTCTCGGCGCCGGTGTGCGTTACGACGACTACGATTCGTTTGGCGACACCGTGACCTATCGATTGACGGCGAGTCAGCGGATCGAGGCGACTGGCTCGCGCTTGCACGCGACCTACGGCACGAGCTTTTTGCCTCCCAGCGTTTCGCAGCGGTATGGCTCGGCATTCACCGCGGCGGCCCCGGGGCTGAAGGCGGAGGAGTCGGACGGTTGGGACGTGGGCGTCGAACAAACGTTGATCGATAAAAAGCTCACCGCGGACGTCACTTTCTTCCGCAATAACTATGAGAATCTCATCGCCTTTCAGGGCGCGCCTTTCCCTGCGCTGGGCACGTATGCCAACCTCGGCCGCGCCCGCACCCAAGGCGTGGAAGTTTCCCTTAAGGCGGTGTTCTCACCCCGGGTGACCGTGACGGCCGCCTATACCTATCTTGATGCGAAGGATGAGGTCGCCGACACCCGTCTGACCGACCGGCCGCGGCATACGTATGCGGCGAACATTGACTGGACACCCACCGATACCTGGCTCCTGGGGGCGGGCGTGCAGGGCAGGGCGGATCGTTATTCGACCAACTTCAATGTCTTCCCGTCCGTTGCGGTGGAGCCGTCGAGCTACACGGTCTTCCGGGTGTATTCGCGTTATCAAGCCACCCCGAAACTCGCGCTTCATGCCCGCGTGGAAAACCTCTTCGATGCGGACTACGAGGAGACCTACGGGTTTCCTTCGCTTGGCATGGGAGCATTTGTCGGTGCAGAGTGGCGGTTCTAACATGACGCGGTTGCTCATCCTTTTCTGCCTGACGCTTGGCCTCGCGCAGGCGGAGCCCGCGGTGCCCGTGAAGCCCGTGGTGCGCGTGGTCTCGCAGACGGTGGGGACGGATGAGCTGTTGATCGCGCTCGCGGAACCCGGGCAGATCGCCGCGCTCAGCCACCTGGCGCGCGAGCCGGTGTTTTCCGCGGTGTCGCGGGAGGCCGCCGCGTTCCCGGTGATTGAGCACGGTGACGCCGAGACGATCCTGCGGCACCGTCCGACGGTGCTCCTCTCGGCCGACTACAGCCGCCTGGAGCTCGTCGAGCAGGTGCGCAGGTCGGGGGTGAAGGTGCTCGTCTTCACGCGTTATCACACGCTCGACGACGCCTTCGCCAACCTCCGTCTGCTCGCCGCGGAACTGGGCGGACGCGCCCCCGAACGCGCCGAGACGATCATCGCCGACTGCACCCGTCGCGTGGAGCGGCTTCGGGAAAAACTGCGCGACGTGCCGCCCGTTCGCGTGATCGCTCCCTCGACCTACGGGGTGATCGCCGGTGCGAAAACGACCTTCGACGATCTTTGCGCCCACGCCGGCGCGATCAATCTGGCCGCCACGCTCGGAGGTCTGCGCGGACACCAACCTCCGCCCAACGAACAGATGCTCACGTGGCCGATTGATCGTGTGGTGGTCGAAGGCTTGGACGATGAGACCGCGCTCGCCCCCTATTTGAAGCTGCCGCCCTACCAGTATCTGGAGGCCGTGCGGCAGAAGCGCATGGCGCGTATCGAACCCCATATGTTGAGCAGCGTGTCGCATCATCGCGTGACGGCGTACGAGATGCTCGCCCGTGCCCTGCACCCCGGAGTGTTTCCTTGAACCGCTCGTCTTCAATTGAATGTTACGCGATGCCCGTTACGCTGGCGGGTTTCGTCGCGCTGGTGATCCTGTCGCTCGGCGTCGGCGATCTCTGGCTCGGTCCCGTGCGGATCTGGGACGGTCTTTGGCGCAACGACGAACTCGCCTCTGTAGTTATTTATAAATTACGCCTGCCGCGCATGCTGGTGGCCTGTCTGGTCGGCGCGTCGCTGTCATCGGCCGGTTTGGTCATGCAGGCCTATTTTCGCAACAGTCTGGCCAGCCCCGGCCTCCTCGGCGTGAGCAGTGGCGGGGCGGCGGGCGCGGTTGTGGCGATCGGTGCAGGCTGGGCCATGCATTCGCTGCTCGTGGTGCCGGCGATGGCGGTGGTCGGCGCGTTTGTGGCGACCGGCGCGGTGCTTGTCCTGGCCCGCAGCGGCGCCAGCACCGAACGACTCCTGCTGGCGGGCGTGGCGCTCAACGCGCTCCTTGGCGCCGTCACCAGTTACGTGTTGTCCAACTTCACGCTCAGCTATGAACGGAACGCCCAGATCATTTTCTGGCTGATGGGCGGTCTGGAGGATCGCACTTGGGAACACGTGCTCATCGCCTCGCCGGCCGTGATCGGGGCCGCGCTGCTTTGGCCGTTGGGCCGTCCGATGGACCTTTTGAGTCTCGGAGCCGCCGAGGCGCAGAGTCTCGGTGTCAACGTGCGCGGATTGCGCCGCCGGATGCTCATCCTGGCCACCGTACTCACGGCGCTGGCCACCGCCGTGGCGGGCACGGTGGGCTTCGTTGGACTCGTTGTGCCGCATCTGTTGCGACTGCTGGTGGGCCCGGATCATCGGCGGCTCGTGCCCCTGTCGCTGGTGGGCGGCGCGGCCTTTGTGCTGGCGTGCGATCTCATCGGACACACCGCCGGAAACCTGCGACTCGGTATCGTGACGTCGCTGATCGGCGGGCCCTTTTTCCTGTGGTTGTTGAGGAAAAAACCATGAACGCGTTGACGCTAAAAAACCTCACCGTTCCCGGCCGGTTGCGCGACGTGAGTCTCTCGCTCGGACCGGGCCGGCTCATCGGACTTGTCGGTCCCAACGGCTCCGGCAAGTCCACGCTGCTTCAGGCCGTGGCGGGGTTGTTGCCTTCCACGGGCGAGGTGCTCTGGAACGGGCGCCCGCTCGCGGAGATCCCGATTCTCGATCGCGGACGCCAACTCGCGTGGGTGCCGCAGGAGGTTCATTTTGAGTTCGGTTTCAGCGTGCGCGCGGTGGTCGCCCAAGGCCGTTATGCGCACGGGGACGATGATGTGGGCGTGGAATATGCGCTGGCCCGCATGGACCTGACCTCGCTGGCGGACCGTCCCGTCAATCGGCTCTCCGGCGGCGAGCGTCACCGCGTATTGCTGGCGCGCGCGCTGGCGACCGATGCGCCGATTCAGGCCTGGGACGAGCCGCTGGCCGCCCTTGATGCGCGCCATGCATTGCAGACTATCGCACTCGCCCACGAACGACGGGAGGCCGGCGGAACCGTGGTGCTTTCCCTGCACGACCTGCGACTGGCGCACCGCCTCGACGAGGTGGTCGTGTTGCACGATGGAACGCTTGTCGCGCATGGGGCTCCCCAGGCCGTGCTCACGCCCGAATTGCTCCTCACCGTCTTTGGCGTCGCCGTGCGCAGCGGCCCCGGACTCATCCTCGAATTACCATGAACGAAGACCACACCTTGCCCTCCGACCAAGAACACGCCGATCGCATGAAACAGATCCAGGCCGAGATGCAGGCGCGCATCGCCGCGGCGCAGGAGAAACGCGACCTGCTCATCGTTCATACCGGCAACGGCAAGGGCAAGAGCACCGCCGCGTTCGGCATGCTCGCGCGCAACCTCGGGCACGGTCGCCGCAGCGTGGTCGTGCAGTTCGTGAAGTCCGGCGACGCCGCCGTGGCCCGCGCGCTCCAGTCGCCGCTGCTCTCCTGGCACCGCGTCGGTGAAGGATTCACCTGGGACACGCAGAACCGTGCCGCCGACATCGAAAGCTGCCGCACCGGTTGGGACATCGCGCTGTCCGCCCTCAGCGATCCGGACGTCCGCTTTGTGGTGCTTGATGAGCTCAACGTGGTATTGGATTACGAATACCTGCCGGTCGCCGAGGTGGTCGCCGCGTTGAAGAATCGCGCCCCGGGTCGCCATGTCGTGGTCACGGGTCGCAATGCGCCGCCCGGGTTGATCGAGGCGGCCGATCTCGTCACCGAAATGACCGAAATCAAACACCCGTTCAAAGCCGGCGTGAAGGCGCAGGTTGGAGTGGAGTTTTGAACAAATCGTTCTCGTTCTCTTCCTCGTTCTCGGATCGGAACGGGAGAAAGAGAAAGAGAACGAGAAAGAGAACGATTTTATGAAAGCCCTTGGCGTTCTCGGCACCTCGTCCAACGCGGGCAAGACCTGGCTCACGACCGCGCTTTGCGCGTGGTTGCGGCGCGAGGGGGTGCGCGTCGCGCCGTTCAAGGCGCAGAACATGTCCAACAACGCGTGGGCGTTGCCCGATGGGCGCGAAATGGCCCGCGCGCAAGCCGTGCAGGCCGAGGCCTGCGGCGTCGCGCCGGAGATTGCGATGAACCCCATTCTGCTCAAGCCCAGCGGACCGCAGGGTTCGCAGCTTATCCTGCACGGTCGGGCCGCCGGTCATCAAGCGGGGCGCGATTATTACCGCGAGTTCGACCGCCTCTGGGCCGAGGTGCGCGGCGTGCTCGACGGCTGGCGCGAACGGTGCGACGTGCTCGTGCTCGAAGGCGCCGGGAGCCCTGTCGAGCTCAACCTCATGGATCGCGATCTGGTCAACCTGCGTCCGCTGCGCCACCTCGACGGCCGCTGGCTGCTGGTGGGCGACATCGATCGTGGCGGTATCTATGCCCAACTCGCCGGCACCTGGGCGCTGCTTCCGCCGGAAGACCGGGCGCGCGGACTCGGCGCGGTGGTCAATCGCTTCCGCGGCGACATCGGCCTGTTTCCCGATCCCAACGCGTGGCTGGCGCCGCACGCCCCGGGTTTTCCCATTCTCGGCACCGTGCCGTTCCGCCCGGATCTCCAGCCGGAGGAAGAAGATGGACTCACTCGCGCCGACGAAGATCGCGGAGATCCAACGGGCGCGACGATCGCGTGGGTGCGCCTGCCGCACGCGGCCAACCTCACCGATTGTCAGCCATGGTGGAGTGATACCGGCGTGCGCACGCGCTGGATCGCCGACGCGGCGCAACTTGCCAACGCCCGCGCGATCGTGATCCCGGGCACGAAGAATACACTCGCCGACCTGCGCTGGTTGCGCGCCACGGGTCTGGACGATGTGATCATTGCCACCGCCCGACGCGGCATTCCGATCGTCGGGTTGTGTGGCGGTTATCAGATTCTCGGCGAACACCTCGCGGACCCCGATGGCGTGGCCGGCGACGCGGGAGCAGAACCCGGTCTCGGACTTCTGCCGATACGCACGCGTTTCGAATCCGAGAAAATCGTCCGTCCCGTGACCTGCGAATGCGATGGCCGGCGTTGGATCACTTACGAAATCCACATGGGCCGCACCGAGACGACCGCGTCCGTGGCCCCGCTGCATCACGTCGAGGACGGTCCGGCCTCGGCGGCGCCCCGGCCCGAAGGCGCGCAGGTTGGAAACGTCTGGGGCACTTATCAACACGGCTGGTTCGAGGTGCCGGAAACACGCCGCCGCCTCGCTCGTGCCGCCGGCATCGACACGCACCGTGCGCCAGATGTGACGTGGGCCGAGCAACGCCGCGCGGTTTACGAACGCATGGCCGACCATGTTGTCGCACACCTCGATCTTGATCCGGTGCGTCGTTACCTCGGGCTTTGACCAAGACCTCTTTGCCATGGCTCATCTCACCTATCTGACCGGCCCGGTGCGCAGCGGTAAGAGCCGCCGCGCGGTCGAACTCGCGCGCGCTTGGGGTGACGATGTGGTGTTCATCGCGACCTATCGACCCGACCCCGCCGATGCCGAGATGGCGGAGCGCATTCGACGACACCAAGCGGAGCGTCCCGGCTGGCGCACGTTGCTCGCACCCGCGCCGGGCGCGACGGACGGAGCGATGGCCGATAAGTTGGCGGAGCTGCGACCGCCACCGTCGGGGCTGGTGTTCGATTGTCTTACGCTCTGGCTCAGCGAGCGTTTGGAACGGGGTGACGACGCGATCCTGGCCGAGTGGGACGCGGTGCTGGCGAGTTTCCGTGCGTCGCCGTGTCCGGTCGTGGTGGTGGGTAACGAAGTTGGCTGGTGTCCCGTACCCGAGCAGCCGGTGTTGAGGCGTTTTCGCGACCTCGCCGGCACGCTGGGCCAATGCACGGCGGCGGCGGCAGATGCGGCCTACCTCTATGTCGCGGGTTGTCCGGTTACGCTCAAGGAGGGCGTGTGAAAAGTTCTTATCCATGAATCTCCCCGCCATTCCCGCTCTCTCGGTTAATTTGTCGGCCGCGCTGCAAAGCAAGATCGACAACAAAACCAAGCCGCTCGGTTCGCTCGGCCGCCTGGAGGAACTCGCCCTGCGGCTCGGGCTCATGCAGGGCTCACTGAGCCCGACCCTCGACAGGGGGCTGGTGCTGGTGTTTGCGGGCGACCACGGACTCGCCCGCGAACGCGTCAGCCCGTGTCCGCAGGAGATCACCGTGCAGATGGTGCACAATTTTCTCAAAGGCGGGGCGGCCATCAATGCCTTCGCCCGCCAGCACGGAATCGACCTGAAAGTCGTGGACGCCGGGGTGGCGGCCGATTTCGCGGACGCCCCCGATCTTATCCACCGCAAGCTCGGCCACGGCACGCGCAACGCCCTGCACGAACCCGCCATGACCCGGGCAGAAACCGAGGCGGGCATCGCGGCGGGCATCGAGCTGGCGGTTGCGTATTCAGACGATGGTTACGAGGCGTTCATTCCCGGCGAGATGGGCATCGGCAACACTTCACCGTCGGCCCTGTTATGCAGCACACTGCTCGACCTGCCGCTGGAGGTGTGCGTGGGACGCGGGGCGGGGCATGACGACGTCGGGCTGAAGCATAAGCTGGATGTGTTGCGGCGGACGCAGCTCCGCCACGCGGAGGTTCGCGAACCGCTGGCGGCGCTTGCCGCCTACGGCGGTTACGAGATCGCCATGATGGTCGGTTGTATGATCGGCGCGGCATCTCGACGTCGGCTGGTCATCGTTGATGGCTTCATCGCCACGGCGGCGGCGGTGGTGGCGGAAAAACTGCGTCCGGGCGTGCTTGGCTACTGTGTGTTTTCCCACGCTTCGGCGGAGACTGGTCATGCTCATGCCGTGCGTGCCCTTGGCGTGCGGCCGCTGGTGGATTTCGATCTGCGTCTGGGCGAGGGCACCGGGGCGGTATTGGTCTGGCCGCTCATTGTCTCGGCCACGGTGTTTTTGCGCGATATGGAGACCTTTGATTCCGCCGGAGTCAGTCGAAACGGGTGATGATGATTTCAATCAGAGCAGCGCTTAAGCGCGAAGTCCGCGCCGTGTTGGCGGCCTGGGGATTCTTTACCCGGTTGCCGTTGCCAGGGGTGGTGCTCGGGGCGTCCGACATGGGTGTGGCCGTCACCTACCTTCCGGCGTGCGGCTGGTTGACGGGCGGTTGGGCGGCGCTGGTTTATGTGCTGGCCGCTTGCTGGTGGCCGCCGCTGGTCGCGAGTGTGCTCAGCCTGGGGGCGACGTTGCTGTTGACCGGTGCGTTGCATGAAGACGGTTGGGCGGATGTGTGCGACGGGTTCGGCGGTGGAGCGACGCGGGAGCGTGTGCTGGCGATCATGCAGGATTCGCACATCGGGGTGTTCGGCGTGGCGGGACTCACGGTCGCGTTCGGGTTGAAGGTGACGCTTCTGCCGACGTTGGCCGGCGCGGGATCGGGTGCGGTCGGCGAGGGCGGGGCGAGCTGGGTATTTGTGGCGGGCGTGATCGCGGCGCATAGCCTGAGCCGGGCAAGTGCGGTCGCGCTCATGGCGGGATTGCCCTATGCGCGAGCCGAGGGTGCGGCATCGAAAAGTCGGGCGTTGGTATGCGCGCCGGGTCCGGTGCGGCTGGCGTGGGTACTCGCTCTCGGACTGGCGCCCTTTGTCTGGCTTCCGGGGGAGGCGTGGCTCGTGGTGCCGGTGGTCGCGAGCGCGCATTTCGCCTGCCGGGCGTGGCTGCGGCATCGTCTGGGCGGCTATACCGGAGATTGCCTCGGGGCGTGTCAGCAAGGCACCGAGCTGCTCATTTACCTCGGGTTAAGCGCGCTGTTATGAGTGCTTCGAAAAGGATCCTTTTGGTGAGGCACACGCGTTTGATGGCGGACCTGGCGGGGCGTTGTTACGGGCGGGCGGAGGTGGCGCTGGCCGACACGTTTGCCGAGGAGGCGCGGGCGGTGCTTGCGGCGTTACCGTGGGCTCCGCGCGAAGTATGGACGAGTCCGGCGCTGCGCTGCGTGGCGCTTGCGGAGATGTTGGCCGGGGGCGCGCCGGTGCGGGTCGAGTCGCGGTTGCAGGAGCTGAGTTTTGGCGCGTGGGAAGGGCGGCGTTGGGAAACGTTTCGAGGACCGGAGAGCGAGGCATGGGCGCTGGATCCGTGGGGGCGGCGTCCGCCCGGCGGCGAGACGGCCGCGGAGTTGTGGGCGCGCGTGGAGACGTTGCGGGCCGAGTTGCTTGCAGGAGAGCACGACCGCCTCGTGCTCGTCACCCATGCCGGGGTGATTCGCGCGTGGCGTGGACTGATGACGGGGCGTCCGCCGGGCGAACTCTGGTCGGACCCCGTTGAGTTTGGTGGGCTCGAGAACGCGTTTGCCGCGCAGGCCGTACGCGGCGCAACAAAAGGGAACATTGTATCCAAATTTTTATGACCAAAAACCGCTACAGCGAAGAAGAGATTGGGGCTGTTTATCGGGTTATCCGGGAACGTCGCGACATACGTCACTTTGTTCCCGGATCCCTTCCCTCGGGATTGATCGAGCGCCTGGTCGACGCGGCGCATCAAGCCCCCTCGGTGGGGCTGATGCAGCCCTGGCGCTTTATCAGGATCACGGATGCCGCGCTGCGCGGACGGATTCATGCGCATGTCGAGGCGGAACGCCATGCGACGGCGGCGGCCCTGCCTTCGCGAAACGACGAATTCATGAAGGTCAAAGTGGAGGGGATTCGCGACTGCTCGGAGCTTCTCGTTGCCGCGCTCATGAACGGTCGGGAGCCGCATATTTTCGGCCGGCACACGCTGCCGGAGATGGATCTGTGCTCGCTGGCCTGTGCGATCCAAAACATGTGGCTGGCGGCGCGGGCCGAGGGATTGGGTCTGGGCTGGGTTTCGTTTTTCGATCCGGAGGTTTTGGCGAAGATGCTGAACATGCCGGACGGCGCCAAGCCACTGGGGATTCTCTGTCTCGGTCCCGTCGCCTCGTTTGACTCGCAACCGCTGCTGGAAAAAATCGGCTGGGGGAAACGACTGCCCCGAAGCGAGATTCTTTTCGAGAACCGATGGCCGGCCGACGCCCGGCCCACGCAGCCGATGTATTGAAAAGCGAAACGGATGACGCCCCGTCCAATCTATCGCCCGTGGTCTTTCTTTCTCTTTCGTCTTAATCTTTCTCTTTCGTCAGGGCCGGCGCCGCACCGGGGGAGAGAAGATTGAGAGAAAGAGGAAAGAGAAAGATCGGAACGGAACATGGACGGACGCCCATGCCACGTCAGTCGTTGAACGTCATGCGGGAGTTGTCCTGCAGGTAGCGGGAGATCTCGCAGGCGAATGCCTCGCTGAACTCGGCGCGCTTCTTTTGTCCCATGCCGAAGATGTTGGCCATGGCGTCGTCGCTTTGCGGATATTCGCGGGCCATCTGACGCAGGGTTGCGTCGCCAAAAACCACATACGCCGGGACCTTGCGCTCGTCGGCGAGCCGCTTGCGCAACTCGCGCAGGCGACCGAACAGAATTTCGTCGCACTCGATGTCGCCTTCGCGCCGGACGACCTTGCGGACCTTGGGCGTGTCCATCGGCTTGGTGAGCGTGATAGTGCGGCGCTCCTTGAGGAACGCCACGCCCTCGGCCCCGAGTTGCAGCGTGGGGTATTCGCCTTCGCTTTGGATGAGCAGGCCGAGGCGGAGGAGCTCGCGGGCGACTCCGGCCCAGGCGGGGCGGGAGAGTTCCTTGCCGATGCCGTAGGTGGAGAGACGGTCGTGTTCCAGACGGCGAATCTTGTCGGTGTCGGCGCCGGTTAGGACTTCGCACACGTGGTTGATGCCGACGCCGAAGCGACTGACGGCGTTGATGCGGTAGACGCAGGAGAGGAATTTCTGCGCGACGATCGTGCCGTCGTAGGTATCACGCGGTTCGATACAATTGTCGCAGGCGGCGCAGTTATCGATCGGGAAGGTTTCGCCGAAGTAGGCGAGGAGTTCCCCGCGACGACAACCGGCGCCCTCGGCGTAGCGCATGATCTGGCGGAGCTGGTTGC
>JANJTQ010000125.1 GCA_024711005.1 Opitutaceae bacterium
GGACATGCAGACCGGCTCTTCGATGTGATCATCGATAGCGCGGGCGGGGATGGTTTCGAGTCGCTCATTGACCTGGCCGCACCGGGGGGGCGCGTCGTGTTCTTTGGCGCGACACGTGGGAATCCCCCGGTTCTGCCGATGCGCAAAGTATTTTGGCGTCAGCTCTCATTGTTGGGAACGACCATGGGCAGTCCCGCCGATTGGGAATCGATGATCGGGTTCATTGACGAGCATCGGATAACGCCGGTGGTGAGTGACGTGTTTCCGCTTGAACGCGCGGACGAGGCGTTCGACCTGATGGAGCGTGGCGCTCAGTTTGGGAAGATCGTGGTGACGTTTTGAGCTACGACGAAGTTCTCTGCTAATGTTTTCATAGAGAGGGGAAAAAAAGGGTGGACGAGGGGGCATGCATCGACGTGTCTTAAAAATCTGACGGTTTCCCCGACGGATTTCCCCTGATTACTCCCGATCCATGGCTTTTCCTATTTCCCGACAGAAGGCATTACGCGAGTGGAAGCTTTATTTCCTGATCGTGCCCTCGTTACTGCTCGTCTGCACGTTCTCGTATTTTCCCGCCGCAAGTGCGATTTATCACAGCTTTTTTGACTGGGCTGGCGGTGAAACCAAACAGTTGATCGGTCTCGATAATTTCAAGCGCGCATTTGGCGATCAGGTTCTCTGGGGTTCGTTTAAGACCGTTTCCATCCTGATCGTGTTCAACCTTTTCAAGATGATCCCGTCCATCGCGATGGCGGTGATGATTCATCGGGTGAAGAGTGATCGCTGGCAGTATTTTTACCGCGTCATGCTGGTCGTGCCGATGATCGTACCGAGCTTGGTGACATTGTTCATTTGGAAGTTTTTCTTTGATCCGAACATGGGGGTCTTGAACAAGATCCTCGATTTCACCGGGATCAAATCGCTGCTGGTGTCCTTGGATCAGGTGTTTGGCTGGGGGCTGTTTTTCGAGAATGCTCCGATCGGCTGGCTTTCTCAGCCCGACCTGATTCTCCCGTCGCTCTTCATCTGGGGCTTTCCATGGATCGGAGCGGTCGGCGTGCTGATCTACCTCGCCGGGTTGCAGTCGATCGGGCAGGAGATCTACGAAGCGGCCGAACTCGACGGCGTGGGGCCGTTCAAAAAATTTCTCTACATTGAACTCCCCCTCATCCTCACCCAAGTGCGTCTTTCATTGGTGCTCTTGGTGATCGGCACGCTGCAAGGTTACGGTTTGCAGCTCTTGCTTCTCGGCGAAGCCGGCGGCGCGGGTGGACGAGGCATGGTGCCCGGTCTTTGGATGTATAATAAGGCTTTTGTCGCCGGCGAATTCGGCTACGCCTGCGCCGTGGGCATGATCCTCTTCGTGTTTATTCTCATGCTTACTTTCCTGAACAATAAATACGTGCGGGTGGACAAATAATATGAGCACTGCACCCAAGGATTTTGTCGGTTCCCACAAGCAGAAGGATTGGCCCAAGCATTTGATCATCTGCGCATTTATCATCATCGAGCTGTTCCCGCTCTACATGATGTTCCAGGTGTCCTTCAAGGACAACGCGAGCTTCCTGCGCAATCCTTGGTTGCCGAGTCCGCCGTTCAGCGTGGTCGAGACCCGCCTGGCCGTGGACGGAACGGAGACCGTGAAGACACGAGTCGCCGATTGGAGCGAGGCCTTCGGTTCAGCCAATCCCTCGGATCCTGCGGTCAAGTCTGCGGAGAAGTCGTTCGATCTTTCCGTGTACAAGGCGAAGAACTGGAATTTCGGTCTGAAACTCATCGGCCCTTACATCGCCAACACCGTGTTTGTGGCGGTGACCGGCACGTTTTTCACCCTCACCCTGGCGATCTTGGGCGCGTATTTCTTCGCTCGATACAAGATGCCGCTGTCCGGCGTGTTTTGGTCGGCGTTCATCGTGCTCATGCTCATGCCGGGCGTGGCGAACATCGTGCCGTTGTTCAGTCTGTTGAAGGACATGTCGCTGCTGAACACCCTCTGGGCGTTGATCATCGTGGGCGTGGCCGGGGGACAGGTGTTCAATATTTTCGTCCTGCGTAATTTCATCGAGGACTTGCCCAAGGACCTGTTTGAAGCGGCCGAGATGGACGGGGCCTCGCATCTCGCGCAGATCCGGAACGTGGTGATTCCCATGTCGGGCTCGATCATCGGCACGCTGGCGATTCTCGCCTTCCTGGGTAAGTGGAACGACTTCCTGCTCCCGTTGATCATTCTGCGTGACAAGGAACTCTTCACCTTGGGCGTGGGCCTGATCTACCTTGATGGCGAGTATGTGAAACAATGGGGCCAGATGATGGCCGCCTACTTCATCGCCTCCATTCCGCTTATCGTCATTTTCCTCTTCTGTATGCGCCTGTTTGTCCGCGGACTTTCCGCCGGCGCAGTCAAAGGCTGATTCGCTTCCGCTTCGTTACCCAATCCTTTTCATTTACTCCTCATGGCCAAAGTTCTCATCGAAAACCTCGTCAAAATCTACCCCGATAAAACCGGGGCCGGCAACAAGGTGGTCCACGGTATCAATCTCGAGATCAATGATCGTGAGTTTATGGTGCTCGTCGGCCCGTCGGGTTGCGGCAAGTCGACAACGCTGCGCATGGTCGCCGGGTTGGAGGAAATCTCGGGTGGCACGATCTCCATCGATGGCCGGGTGGTGAACAACGTGCTTCCGAAGGACCGTGACATTGCGATGGTTTTCCAAAACTACGCACTTTATCCGCACATGACCGTGTACGACAACATGGCGTTCGGTCTGAAGCTGCGCAAATTCCCCAAGGCCGAGATCGATCAACGCGTGCGCGAGGCCTCCGCCATGCTCGGCTTGGATCAGTACCTCGATCGCAAACCCAAGGCCCTTTCCGGCGGTCAACGCCAGCGCGTCGCGGTGGGCCGTGCCATCGTGCGCAAACCCAAGGTATTCCTTTTCGACGAACCGCTCTCCAACTTGGACGCCAAGATGCGCGTCACCACCCGCACCGAGATTTCCAAGCTCCACGCACGTCTCGGAGCGACGATGATTTACGTCACGCACGATCAGGTCGAAGCAATGACGATGGGCGACCGCATTTGCGTCATGAAAGACGGCCATATCATGCAAGTGGCCGAGCCGCTCACTCTCTACAACCACCCGGAGAATCTGTTTGTCGCCAGCTTCATTGGCAGCCCCGGGATGAATTTCTTCAAGGGTACGATCAAGCAGTCCGGCGCGGCGTTGCAGTTCGTGGAAACCAACGACCAGGCGACGCCCGTCACCGTTACCTTGGACGCGAAACTCTCCGCCAAGGCGGCCGGTTATGTTGGCAAGCCGGTGATTTTCGGCATTCGCCCCGAAGATGTGCAGGACACCCTGACCGTCACCGAACCCAATCCGAACCACACCGTCGAGGTGAAGGTCGAGGTATCCGAACCCATGGGTGCGGAAACCTACCTTTACCTGAATACGGGCGTGACCTCCTTCATTGCCCGCGTACGTCCCACGGATCGCTTCGAGGCCGACCAAAAGGTGAAGGTCACGTTTATGCTGGAGAACGCTCATCTCTTTGATGGCAAAACCGAGAAGGTGCTCAAGTAACGAGCCACACTCCTTCACCGGGCTCCGCCCGTCTCTTTCATAAGGGGCGGGCTTTTTGCGTCCGCACAAATTGCGGGACTTGGCGAAATCCTCCTTGGATTCGGCTCTCTGGGCGCACAGTTTGTCGCCACTCAATTTATGAAAATCTGCTGTATTGGCGCTGGTTATGTAGGTGGTCCGACGATGGCGGTCATTGCGTTGAAAGCCCCGGATATCCAAGTGACGGTCGTTGACATGAATGCCGCCCGTATCGCGGCGTGGAATTCCGATACGCTGCCGATTTACGAACCGGGATTGGACGACGTTGTGAAGCAGGCTCGCGGTCGCAATTTGTTCTTCTCCACCGATGTCAAGGGCACCATCGCCGCGGCCGACATCATTTTCGTTTCCGTCAACACCCCGACCAAAACTTACGGGGTGGGCGCGGGGCGGGCTGCGGATCTGCGCTACATCGAGTCGGTGGCACGGACGATTGCCGAAGTATCAACGACGCCGAAGATTATCGTAGAGAAGTCGACGATCCCGGTGAAGACCGCCGAGACGATCAACCAGATCCTTTCGGCCAATACCAATGGCGCCAAGTTCCAGGTTCTTTCCAATCCCGAGTTTCTGGCGGAAGGCACGGCCGTGCCCGACCTGTTCAACCCCGACCGCGTGCTGATCGGCGGCGAACGCACGCCCGAGGGCGATGCCGCCGTGGCGACCCTCGTGAGCGTTTATGCCCGATGGGTTCCGCGCGAGCGCATCATCACCACCAACCTGTGGTCGTCGGAGCTTTCAAAGCTCGTCGCGAATGCCTTCCTCGCGCAGCGCATCTCATCGATCAATTCCATCTCGGCGCTTTGCGAAGCGACCGGGGCCGACGTGGACGAAGTGTCCAACGCGATCGGCAAGGATTCCCGTATCGGGCCCAAATTTTTAAAGGCCTCCGTCGGCTTTGGCGGCTCTTGTTTCCAGAAAGACATTCTGAATCTGGTCTACCTGTGCGAGAGCTTCGGCTTACCCGAGGTTGCGTCCTATTGGAACCACGTCATCGCGATGAACGATTACCAGAAGCATCGGTTCTCGGCCAAAATCGTGCGTTCACTTTTCAACACCGTTGCGGACAAACGCATCGCCGTCCTGGGTTTTGCCTTCAAGAAAGACACCAACGATACGCGTGAATCCGCCGCGATTTATGTCGTGCGCGACCTCCTCGCGGAGCAGGCCAACGTGGTGGTTTATGATCCGAAGGTTCCCGCCGCCGGGATCCAGTCGGACGTGCTGGGCAAGGAACAAATCAATCCTCGGCTGAGCATCGCCTCCAGTGCCTATGAAGCGGCGGAAGGCGCCCACGCCATCGTCATCCTCACCGAGTGGGATGAGTTCAAGACGCTCGATTTCACCAGGATCTTCAATGGCATGCACAAGCCGGCGTTCTTGTTCGACGGACGTAATATCGTGGAGCTGGCCAAGCTGCGCGACATCGGGTTCCGCGCACACGGCATCGGCTGCTGAGCGCGGAATTGATCGATCGGATCCTTCACTTACTGCGCCCGCCCGGCAGACTTGTCGGGCGGTGTCATACCGTGAGGCCGGCTCGTGCAGGGCGTCATGAGACCCGGCTTAAACCCGGATCAGATGAAGCTTAACGGGGTGTAGTTTTTCGCGAGCACCTGATCGGCCGGACACGAGAACCATTTGTCGAGAACGGTTGCGTAGACCTGTCGGAAGTCGGTGCTGAACGCCAAGTCCTTGTTTTTTCCCAGATTGAGGGACGGAGGCGTGCCGTGGAGCGGGCTCTGGATCTGGCTGCCCATGACAAAGAGCGGGGCGGCCGTGCCATGGTCGGTTCCGCGACTTTCGTTTTCATTCGGGCGACGACCGAACTCCGAGAACGTCATGGTGAGCACTTGCGAATCGAGTTTTTTGGCAACGAGATCCTTCTGAAACGCGGCCAGACCTTCGGAGAGCGTGCGGAGAAGGTTGGCGTGGCTCGTGGCTTGGTTGCTGTGGGTATCGAACCCGCCCAAGGAGACGAAATAGACGCGGGTGGACATGCCGGCGGAGATCAGGGCCGCGACGTTGCGCAGGGACTGGGCGAAGTTGTTGCCGGGATACGTCGACTCGGCTCGATAACCGCCGAGGACCTTTTGCACGCGTTGTTCGGTGACGAGCGCGTCCATCATGGTGGACCGAAGAAACGATGCGTTGGCATGGGCTTCGTGATCGTCGGTTTTCACGAGCTTTTCGAGGAAGGCGAGGTTTTCGCGGTTGTTGCGGTTGCCGCCGCCACGAAGACCGAACGTGGACTGAGGTTTCCCCGACAGGAACGATTGGGGCAGTTCGTTGGTGACATGGACGGCCACCGGATCGCCGCCCGATCCGGCGGTACCTGGCTCGTCGCCGCAGGCGTTGTCGAGGAAGCGACCGATCCAGCCGGTGGACATGAACTGGTTGCTGTCGCTGCCCGTCTCCCAGATTTCGCTCGATCGAAAGTGGCTGTGATTGGGATTTGGATACCCGACGTTTTGAATAATGCCGGCCTTTCCGTCGTTTATGAGCGCATGAAGCGCGGCGAGCGACGGATGCAGACCGAGCGTATCGTCGAGCCGGAGCGCGTCCTCCTTTTTGATGCCGAGGGTCGGACGAAGACGGTAGTATTCGGGATCTTCGTAAGGAATGACCGTATTGAGTCCGTCATTACCGCCGGCGAGTTGGACGAGCACCAGGATCGAACGATCCTTCTCGGGGGAAGGCGTGGCCGCGAGGGTCGACTCGACGAGGAATGACGGAGCAAATCGACTGAAGGCGAGGAGGCCGATGCCGCGACCGCCCCAAGTCAGAAACTCGCGACGCGTGGTGGGAAGGGATTGGAACGGATTGTTCATGGCGCAGAGGGGGGCGAAGTGATGGGGTGAACTCGTTCTCGTGGTCGCGATTGTTCTTTTTTCGGGACGGCTTCGATCGGTTGGAACGAGAGAACGAGAACGAGAAAGAGTAAGAGAACGATTGAAGGCGGGGTCAGCAGAGCTGGTACTCGGGTGATTGCAGAAGCGTGACCGCGGTGTTGCGGAGACGGGCGAGACGTTTGGTTTCGTTGCTTTCGCCGGTAAGGAACGAGAGCACGGTGGCGCGATAGGTTTCGCTGACTTTG
>JANJTQ010000128.1 GCA_024711005.1 Opitutaceae bacterium
CGGCGACGGTTTGGTGCTCACGACGAGCTTCGGCATTCAATCGGCGGTGATGTTGCATTTGGTCACCCGGCTGGCGCCCCGGATTCCGGTCATTTTCATCGATACCGGTTATCTGTTTCCCGAGACATATCGTTTCGCGGACGAGCTCACCCAGAAGCTCAACCTGAACCTAAAGACTTACGTTCCCTCGCAGACCGCCGCCCGGCAGGAGGCGTTGCATGGGAAGCAATGGGAGCAGGGCCTTGAAGGCCTGAAGCGCTACAATCACATTAACAAGGTCGAGCCCATGGATCGCGCCGTGCGTGAACTCAAAGCGACCGCCTGGCTGGCCGGACTCCGTCGCTCGCAGGCCAGCACGCGGGGTCAGCTGCCGGTCGTGCAACACCAGAACAAGATCGCCAAGATTCACCCGATCATCGACTGGGACAATCGTACGGTTCACCGCTACCTCACGGAACACGGGCTCAATTATCACCCGCTGTGGGACGAAGGTTATGTGTCGGTCGGAGACTGGCACAGCACGTCGAAGCTTGAAGTGGGCATGACCGAGGAGCAGACGCGTTTCGGCGGACTCAAACGCGAGTGCGGCCTGCACGAGAATACCGGCCGCGTGGATTTCCAGATCTGATACCCGCGTCGCCGACACTGACGGTCGGTTCCGTCCGTAGTGGGGAGCGTGAGCGACCCGGGTTGATCCGCGCCCGGGAACGGAGCAGGTCCCGGCGTGTCCGCCGGGAGGGTGCCGCATTGACGGTGAATGGTTCGCAATACATGCAGTTCTTTGTCGGAAATCACCAACCTCAGAACCCAAACTTATGTCCTCCCCTGAAATCAACGTTACGCCTGTCGCCGTCGTCGAAGAAGATCGGACCGCGGCCATTCTCAGCTACCTCACGATTATCGGTTTCATCGTGGCGATCGTCATTCATTCGGGCAAAAAGACGGCGCTCGGAGCCTTTCACCTGCGGCAGGTGCTGGGACTCATCATTATAGGTCTGGGCGCCGGCCTGGCGGTCGGGATCTCGGCGGCGATTCTGGCGTTTATCCCGTTCATCGGACTTTTGTTGTCCGGTCTGCTGTGGGCCGCGCTTTGGATCGGCGGTATTGTGCTTTGGGTGCTTGGACTGATCGCGGCGATTCAGGGCAAGCAGACGCCCGTTCCGCTCATCGGTGAGCCGATCCAGAAGTGGTTTGCCAACACCTTCAACTGACCACCTTCGAGCCGTTCGATTTGTCATCGGCCGTCCGCATTTCGCGGGCGGCCTTTTTCGTCCTTGCGCCGCATGCCGTGCGTTGCGGTCATAACCGTTTACTTTTTCCGTCATGGTCTCTCCCGAAACATTCTCCCACATCGAAAACATCAAGAAGCGCGCAGGGCATCTATGGAGGTTTCTTTGACTGCGAACAAAAGCTTCGCGAAATAGACGCCCTTGAGGCCCAGATGGGCGACCCCGCGTTCTGGGACAACAACGAGCGCGCCCAGAAACACATCAACAAGGTCAACACGCTCAAGCGTGCCGTTCACCCGGTCGTCGACTTTCGGAAACGCGTGGCCGATCTTGATGTGATGCTCGAACTCATCGAGGCAGGCTCCCCCGAGGAGCAGGAGGAATTTGGCGCCGAGCTCACCTCGCAGGTCGAGGCCATGCTGCCGGAACTCGACAAGATCGAGATCGGGGCCTTCCTCACCGGCCAGTTCGACCGCAACAACGCCATCTTCTCCATCCAAGCAGGCGCGGGTGGCACCGAGTCCAACGACTGGGCCGATATCCTCTACCGCATGTATAACCGCTGGGCCGAACGCCGCGGTTTCGAGGTCGAGTTGATGGACGTCCAACCCGGCGACACCGCCGGTATTTCCAAGGCCACGATTCTGATCAAGGGCGAGAACGCCTACGGTTACTGCAAGGCCGAGCGCGGTGTTCATCGCCTCGTACGCATCAGCCCGTTCGATTCCAACGCCCGTCGTCACACCTCGTTCTGCGCGGTGGACGTGGTCGCCGAGATCAACGACGAAATCAAAATCGACATCCCCGAAAGCGAACTGCGCATCGACGTTTACCGGTCTTCCGGCAAAGGCGGCCAAGGCGTCAACACGACGGACTCGGCCGTGCGTATCACGCACATTCCGACCAACACGGTGGTCGTCTGCCAAAACGAGCGTTCGCAGATCAAGAACAAGGCCGCCGCGATGAACGTGCTGAAGGCCCGCCTCTACGAAAAGAAGCAGGACGAGCAGCGCGCGGAGATGGACAAGTTCTACGGCGACAAGGGCGAGATCGGGTTCGGCGCCCAGATCCGCAGCTATGTGCTCCAGCCCTACCAGATGGTGAAGGACCTGCGCACCGGCGTTTCGACGAGCGACACGCAAGCCGTGCTCGACGGCGACATCGACCGCTTCATCAACGGCTGGCTGCGCGCCGGCTGTCCGCGGCATCGCAACAAGGACATCCAGATCGACGACGAGTGATCCGGATCGGCGGGGAGTGCGGTGTGCTCGTGAGAGAGGCGCCGCATCTCCCCGACCGTCGGCGGCTCGTGTGGGGATGCGTAAATAACGCCACGGATGAAGCAGCGGAGAGACTCCGGTGGGGTGTGACCGGGAGGATCGGATCAGGAAATAACCGCGAAGAACGCCAAGTTACACGAAGACCAGTCGATCTGACTCCCCAACTTCGCGTCCCTTCGTGCCCTTCGCGGTTAAAAATCCTCGCTACGCAACCTCCTCAAAAATTCTGTATCGCAGACAGCAGTCTGCATTCAAATGCCCCGGGATCTTTCATGGACTTACCCGCCAAGATACGCGGCCTTGAGTCGCGGGTCGTCGCGGAGGTCTCCGCTGGGGCCCGAGACGGCGATCTGGCCGGTCTCGATTCAATCTCGTGCGTGTTCGCCTTCACCCCGTGTCATGGTTGAGACCAGTCGATCCGACTCCTCAACTTCGCGTCCCTTCGTGCCCTTTGCGGTAAAAATCCTCGCTACGCAACCTCCTCAAAAACTCTGTATCGCAGACAGCAGTCTGCATTCAAATGCCCCCGGATCTTTACCTGGACTTACCCGCCAAGATACGCGGCCTTGAGTCGCGGGTCGTCGCGGAGGTCTCCGCTGGGGCCCGAGACGGCGATCTGGCCGGTCTCGAAGACATACGCGTGTGACGAGATTTCCAGCGCGAGGTGGGCGTTCTGCTCGACTAGGAGAATGGTGATCCCTTGCTCGCGGTTGATCTCCACGATCTTCTCGAAAATCGTCGTCACCAGGCGCGGGGCGATGCCGAGCGAGGGTTCGTCAAGCATCAGGAAAGCGGGGCGCGACATCAGCGCGCGACCGATGGCGAGCATCTGTTGTTCTCCGCCGGAGAGCGTGCCGGCTGTTTGTTTGATGCGTTCCTTGAGACGCGGGAAAATTCCGAACACGTAATCCCTCGTGTGTTCAACGCCCTCGGGATCGCGATGCAGGTAGGAGCCAAGGGCGAGGTTTTCGGCGACGGAGAGATTGGAAAACACCATGCGCCCTTCGGGAACCTGACAGAGGCCGCGGGCGACGATCTTGTGAGGGGCGAGCCGGGTGATGTCTTCGTCGTTGAAACGAATCGTGCCCGCTGTCGGGCGGATGAGTCCGGAGATGGTTTGGAGCGTGGTGGTTTTCCCGGCGCCGTTGCCGCCGATGAGCGTCACGATGGCTCCGCGCGGGATCTCGAACGAGATGCCGTTGACGGCCTTGATGGCGCCGTAGGCGACGGAGAGGTTGGTGACGGTGAGCATGCGGGGACGATTAGTTGACCACGGAATTCAAACGGAATGTTGAACCACGAAACAAACGAAATACACGAAAGGCGGAAAAGAGAGGGAACTCCGGAGCTTTGCCCACGGAACACACGGACTACACGGAAGAATCTGAACGGGAGGATGGAGTTGATGACCTCTCATGTGCTCCTTCTGAGAAAGCGGTCGGGGTCGCTTCTTCCGTGTGTTTTGTGTGTTCCGTGGACCACAGGGTTTGTCGGATTGGGGCGGCTTTTTCGCGTGATTCGTGTGTTTCGTGGTGAACGCGGTTTGTTGTAGTGGATTAGTGGTTACCGAGTTTTCCGGTGTGTTCTTCGCCGAGGTAGGCTTCGATGACCTTCGGGTCTTTTTGGATTTCGGCGGGCGAGCCCTCGGCGATTTTGACGCCGTAGTCCAGGACCGTGATGCGTTCACAAAGGGTCATCACGACGCGCATCGAATGCTCGACCAGGAGGATGGTTAAATTGAACCGTTCGTGGATCTCGCGGATCAGGCGGATCAGGTCGACTTTCTCGGAGGGATTCATGCCGGCGGCGGGTTCGTCGAGCAGCAGCAGGCGAGGCTGCGTGGCGAGGGCGCGGACGATTTCCAGCCGGCGTTGTTCGCCATAGGGCAGGGAGGCGGCCGGGGCGTTGCGGAAGCGGTGGAGGTGGAAGAGCGACAACAACTCGTCAACGCGGACTTCAATGGCGGCTTCGTCGGCGCGGAAGGCGCGCCCCCGGATGAGCGTTTGGAGCGGCGAGGTGGCGCGGTGCAGGTTGCAGGCGACGCGGACGTTGTCGAAGACGCTCAGGTGCGGAAAGAGCCGGATGTTTTGGAACGTGCGAGCGATGCCGAGCGCGGTGATGTGATGGGGGCGCAGGCCGGCGAGGTCTTTGCCTGCGAAGCGGAGACGGCCGGAGGAGGCGGCGTAAACGCCGGTGATGAGATTAAACAGGGTGGTCTTGCCCGCGCCATTGGGACCGATGAGCCCGTGAAGTCTCCCCGGAGCAAGGGAAAGGTCCACGCCGTTGACCGCGGTGAGTCCGCCGAAACGGAGGGTGGCTTGATCGAGTTGGAGGAGCGGGGCGGACATGTCAGTTAGCCGGTGTGGCGCCGTCGGAGTAGGTGCCCACGGAACACACGGAATACACGGAAATCAGAAGAGCGGAGAAGCACGGAGGGGGAGGCGTTGACCACGAAACACACTAAATACACGAAAGTCGGAGAAGGCGGGTGGCATATAAGAGCTGAAGTTTGAAGTTCGCTTTGAGGTTTTAGATGCGGGACTTGCCCAGGCGGACGTTGAAGAGGCCTTGAGGGCGGACGAGCATCAGGCCGATGAGGAGCGCGGCGTAGATGACCATGCGATATTCGGCGACGGGACGGAGGACCTCGGGAAGGAGCGTGAGCAACGTCGCGGCGACAATCACGCCGAGCGTGTTGCCCATGCCGCCGAGAATGACCATGACGACGATCTCGACCGACCGGAAGAAGTCGAAGCCGCGCGGATCGATGGCGAGCTTGAGGTGGGCGAAGAGTCCGCCCGCGATGCCGGCGAAAAACGCGCCAAGGGTGAAGGCGACGATCTTGTAGCGAGTCGGGTTGAGGCCGGCGGCGCTGGCGGCGATTTCGTTGTCACGCACGGCCAGGAAACCCCGTCCGTAGGTGGAGTTGATCAGACAGCTCACGGTAAACACGGTCAGGGCCACCCAGCCGTAGGTCCACGCGAAGGTGGTGAGCGGAGGCATGCCGTTGAGGCCGATCGCGCCGCCGAGTGCGGGGGTGTTTTGAAAGATGACCCGGATGATCTCGGCAAAACCGAGGGTGATGAGCGCGAGGTAATCGCCCTTGAGGCGCAACGAAGGAAGCCCGATGAGGAAACCCGCGACGGCGGCGACGAGTCCGCCGAGGAGCAGGGCACCGAGAAAAAGGGAATGTTGAGCAAGGACGGGCGAGGACGCGGAGGCGAGCGCGGGTCCGAGGCGGAGGGTGCAGGCGGAGGCGATATAGGCGCCAACCGCCATGAAGCCGGCGTGGCCGAGGGAGAACTGGCCGGTGTGTCCGTTGACCAGGTTGAGCGAGACCGCGAGGATGATGGCGATGCCGACATTCATCGCCACGTCGAGGTGGTAGGCGTTGAGCGCGCCGCCGAACGCCGTGACCGCGACGGCGGCGACGAGGGAGGCGAGAAGGGCGGCGTGTTGTCGAGGCATCGGGAGGGACGGGCTATCGTTCTCTTACTCCTGCTCGTTTTCGAAGACTGGAAAAATAAGAAGCATGGAATCGGAACGAGAAGGAGGAGAACGAGTAAGAGAACGAGAAAGAGGAGGGCGGGGCGAGAAAGAGGAGGGTTCAGACCTTTTCCGCGGTGAACCGGCCCAGCAGGCCGGCGGGACGGAAGAGCATGATTACGATGAGCAGACCGAAGGCGATCGCGTCCTTGTAAGTTGAATACGCGCTGCCGCCGACCACGGTCTCGGCTCCGCCGAGGATGAGCGCGCCGAGTGCCGCCCCCGGCAGATTGCCGATGCCCCCGAGGATCGCGGCGACGAAGGCTTTTAATCCGGGCATCACGCCCATGAAGGGGTCGATCGAGGGATAATTAAGCGCGTAAAGCACGCCGCCGGCTCCGGCGAGCGCGGACCCGAGGGCGAAGGTGAACGCGATCACCGTGTTGAGGTTGATGCCCACGAGCTGGGCGGCGCGGGGATTGAGGGACACGGCGCGCATCGCCGCGCCGAGACGCGTGTGGAAGACGATCCGTTGGAGTCCACCGAGGAGCACGGCGGCGACGCCGATCACGATGAGCTGGTTGCTGGAAACAGTGAGATCGCCGAGTTGAACCTGGGACGACGGGAAGACCGCGGGAAAATTGCGCGGGGTGGATCCAAAGAGAAGCTGCACGCCGTATTCGAGAAGCAAGGACATGCCGATGGCGGTGATGAGCACGTTGAGCGTCGGGGCGCCGCGCAACGGACGGTAGGCGAAACGTTCGATCGCCATGCCGAGAACGGCGCAGGCGATCATTGCCACGAGCAGGACGATCAGGCCGCCCCAGATCGTGCCGGCGGGGATGTGCCGGGCGGCGTAGTAGCCGACGAACGAGCCCACCATAAACACGTCGGCGTGGGCGAAGTTGATGAAACGAAGAATGCCGTAGACCATTGTGTAGCCGAGCGCCAGCAACGCGTAGATCGCGCCGAGCGAAAGGCCATTGATGAGCTGTTGGAAAAATTCGGTCACGGGGTGGTTGATGAAGGGGGATCGGGAACTCTTTCTTCTTTCTCTTAATCTTTATCTTTCGTCAGGAGTTCTGCGGTGCTGTTTTCAGGGTAGGCCGCCTGCTTGCAGGCGCGGTTCGGAGCGCGCGCAAGTGGCGGACGGTCGCTGGCTCGAAACGCTGCCGCACGACGGATTTTTTCGGAGGAGAAAGAGAAAGATTAAGAGGAACGAGAAAGAGGAGTCCGGACGGGGGGTGTTGCCGCGGGGATCACGGTGCCACGGTTTCGACGTAGGTGAACTTGCCGTTTATGATGGTGAGGATGGCGGCGGGTTTGCTGGCGTTGCGGTCCTTGTCCATGTCGATGCGGCCGGTGACGCCATCGAACGCCTGGGTCGCGGCGAGGGCGGCGCGGATTTTCTCCGGTTCGGTCGAACCGGCACGGCGAATGGCGTCCACCATGATGTAGGCGGCGTCGTAACCGAGCGCGGCCATGCCGTCGGGCGTGCGGTTGTCGAAGCGATCGCGGTACTTTTTGACGAAGGCCTGGATTTTCGGGTCGGGAGACTCGGCGGAATAATGCGTCGAATAATAGCAACCCTCCATGGCGTCGCCGGCGATTTCCAGCAGTTCGGGGGCTTCCCAGCCATCGCCGCCGAGCAAGGGAACGGTGATGCCCAGTTCGCGTGCCTGCCGGGCGATCAGCGCGACCTCGGTATAGTAGGCGGGGACGAAGAGCACCTCGGGGTTGGAGGCTTTGATCGCGGTGAGCTGGGCTTTGAAGTCCTTGTCGCCCTCGGCGAATTTCTGGTCGGACACGATCTCGCCGCCATCGCGGCGGAATTGCTCGCGGAAGACGTCGCCGAGCCCGGTGCTGTAGGCGGAGGACGTGGAGGTGAGGAGGGCGGCACGCCGGACGTTGAGTTTGTCCTTGGCGAAGGTGGCGAGCACCGCGCCTTGGAAGGGGTCGATGAAGCATGCGCGGAAAATGTAGTCGCCGGTCGCGGTCACCGCCGGGTTGGTGGCCGAGGGGGTAAGCATCGGGGTCTTGAAGGCCTGGGCGACCCCGGCGCCTTCGAGCGAGCGACTGGACGTGACCTCGCCGATGAGGGCGACGACGCGGTCGCGGGTGATCAATTTTTTCGCCACGGTCGCGGCTTCACCGGGCTTGGACTGGGTGTCTTCGACGACCAGTTGGATCTGTTTGCCGAGGACGCCGCCGGCGGCGTTGATTTCATCGATCGCGAGACGGGTCGCCTTGGTGGAGGAATCGCCGAATGTGCCGTCCTTGCCCGTAATGGCCGCGTAATTGCCGATCTTGATGGTGTCGGGTTCCGCCCCGTTTTTGGGACCGCAGCCGGTGAGAAGGAGCAGGCCGGTGATTGAAAGAAGCAAGGGGGCGAGTTTCCGGAAGGATGACGGCATGTGCAAAAGAAGGAACGGGGGTGTGGGAACGGTTTTTTTTGACCACACGAGCGGACGCTCAGGGTGGGGCCTGTGGGAGGAGGAAACGGGGCGGATTTCGGAAGGTCTTAACGGATAGGAATGAAAACAGATCGTGGGTACATAAAGAACGAAGTGAAGCAAGCGGTGTTCCGAAACGAGGATTGTTTCCCGCTTTGCATTTCGTGGTGCAACGTTCTTTAACCGCAGGCGTTGAATCTCATTGATCGATACCTTTTGCGCGAATGGCTGAAGATGCTCGGGCTCGTCTTGGGCGCAACCCTCGGGTTGTTGCTCATGCAGGCGATGTACGACGATTTTCGGGACCTGCTGGAGGACGGGGCGAGGATCACCGATCTGGCGATCTATTACATGATCAAGCTCCCCAGCTACCTGTCGGTGGTGCTGCCGTTGGCGCTGTTGGTGTCGCTGCTTTACACGCTCGGCCAGATGCATCGGAACCACGAAATCACCGCGTTGCGCGCGGCGGGGGTGGGACTTTTTCGCATCACTCGCGGCATCTGGGGTGCCGGGGTGCTGCTCTGCGGCGTGACGTGGTATATCAACGCGACCGTCATCCCCTGGTCAGTCGAGGAGTCGCGGGTGATCCGTGAAAACCTGGCATTTCGCAACGAGGTGAAAGATCGCACCGTGGACCGGGTGGGAATCAAACCGAGCGTGGCGTTCGACAACCGGCAGGACGGGCGCATGTGGTTTTTCAACCGCTACAGCCAGTTCACGCGTCGGGGTTACGGAGTCACCGTGGTGGAACTCGACGAGGAGCGCCGCGAGAAATCACGGTTGCTTGCACGCGAAGGCTGGCGGGATCCGGCGGGCGGCGGCTGGGTGTTTCGTGATGGCCGGGAGATCACGATCGATCCGGAGAACGGCGAAATCGAAGGCACGGCGCGGTTCACCGAGACGGTGCGGGCGAACTTTGACGAGGATCCGGCGCTCATGTTTATCTTCGACGCGCGTCCGCAGGACCTGTCGTTCACCGAATTGAGGCGGATCATCGACCATTTCACGGCCGACGAAAACCCGAAGCTCACGGCGTATCAGGTGCGGTACTACAACGTGCTCGCGGAGACATTGGGGCCGTTGATCATCATCGCGCTGGCGATCCCGTTTGCCGTGAGCGGTGTGCGGGTGAACCCGGTTGTCGGCGTATCGAAGTCGCTGGGACTCTTCGTCGTGTATTTTGTGTTGTTGAAGACCAGCGCCACGCTCGGCGGACGCGAGGTGATTCCGGCGTTATGGGCGGCGCTGTTGCCGAGTCTGGCGATGCTGGGCGTCGGACTCGGTTTTCTGGCCCGGGTGCGGTGAGGCCCGGTTCGAAAAGGATCTCACGGCGCTAGCGTAGGCCGTGAGCTCGCTCACGCTCCGAACCGGGCTGACTCTGTGCGACCTCTCGTGCCCTCTGTGCCTTCTCCGTTCAGGGTTTCTGGGTTGGTATCCATGAGTGCCAATGAGTGGTTGACCGGATCGGAATCGGATTTGTTACACGGAGGCGGAGGGAGCGCGGCCCACGGAGATCACGGAGTAAGGCATCGATCAACGGAATGGGTTCACCACGAAACACACGAAAGACACGAAAAGTCGGAGCATTCGAAAAGGGATCTTTGCGGCGTGTAGGCGGTGAGCTCGCTCACGCTCCGAGCTGGGCTGACTCCGTGACCTCTGTGCGACCTCTCATGCCTCTGTGTAACTTCTTTGTTCGGGTTTCCGGATTAGTGTCCATGAGTGACAATGAGTGGTTAAGCGGATCGGAATCGGATTTGTTACACGGAGGCGGAGAGAGCGTGGCCCACGGAGATCACGGAGCAAGGCATCGATGAACGGATGGGTTCGCCACGAAACACACGAAAACACACGAAAGTCGGGATCGGAGTATTCGGGCATCAACGCATCGCCGTCGCGCAGCTGAAGCGGAACAAGTGTCTGGATCGTCCTTGGAATCGAGCGCCATGCCGCCCCACTTGATCTGCGCATCGGCGATGATCCGATTCTTCGCTGGGTGTGACAGCACGATTTTGCTCACTCCGTCGGTTGGCTCCAGCAGGTCGTAGAGCACACCCCAGTTCCAACATGCTTCGATGACAACCTCGCTGGGTTCGTCCAAGCGTTCGAAGTAGGCGGCAAAGGCCTCGGGTTGGATTGCCCAACTCGGCGGCCATCTCGCGCGCAAAAGCGACGGCCCTCCTGGTCCTCAAACGCTCTGGCGCGGACTTATTCGGCTTCAAGATATCACCGACTCTTGGCTGATCTTCGCCTCTCCTCCTACTTGTGGCTAATCTTGAGGAGCTCTCACCGCTTTTGACGGGGCCAACCTGTCGGCCCGCCTCTTGGGCGATGTGGCGAGCCCCATCGTCGAAAGCGGCGACAGGTCGACAGGTCGCCGCACTCCATAGTCGGCATCGTCCCTGTCGAGTGTGCCGCAAACAAAAAGGCCGCGCTTTTCAGCACGGCTTTTTTGTGTGGTTTTTGTCCGAACCGTGGCGCGGACGATGGATGATTAGCTCAGCGTGACACCCTTGGTCTTGGCGGCGCGGAGGAGGGCGTCGGCCATGTCGGAGGGGGTTTCGGCGACTTCGATGCCGCACTCTTTGAAGACCGCGATCTTGGCGGCGGCGGTGTCCTCAGCTCCGCCGACGATCGCGCCGGCGTGGCCCATGCGGCGACCGGCGGGAGCGGTGGCACCCGCGATGAAGCCGGCGACCGGCTTCTTGCAGTTGGCCTTGATCCAACGGGCGGCCTCGACTTCGGCGTTGCCGCCGATCTCGCCGATCAGGATGATGGCGTGGGTGTCAGGATCTTCGTTGAACAGCTTGATCACGTCGAGATGGCTGGTGCCGTTGACCGGATCGCCGCCGATGCCGACCGACGTGGACTGGCCGATGCCTTTTGAGGTGAGTTGGAAAACCGCCTCGTAGGTGAGGGTGCCGGAGCGCGACACGACGCCGACGTGGCCCTTCTTGTGAATGTAGCCGGGAGCGATGCCGATGCGGCAGCCGCCCTTGGAGCCTTCAGCGGTGCCGGGGGTTACGACGCCGGGGCAGTTGGGCCCCACGAGTCGGGTCTTGGCTCCGGTCATGGCGCGCTTCACGCGAATCATGTCCTTGATCGGAATGCCCTCGGTGATGCAGACGGCGAGGTCGAGACCTGCGTCCACGCATTCGAGGATGGCGTCGCCGGCGAAAGGAGGCGGCACGAAGATGGTCGAAACGGTGGCGCCGGTCGCGGCGGCGGCTTCGGCGACGGTGTTGAAGATCGGAACCTTCTTGCCGCCGTGCTCAAAGAACTGGCCGCCCTTGCCCGGGGTGACGCCGGCCACGACTTGCGTGCCGTAGTCGAGGGAGAGCTGGGCGTGTTTGCCGCCAAAGGCACCGGTGATGCCCTGGATCATGATCTTGGTTTCGGGCGTGATGAGAATGGACATTTTGAAATAGGATTTTAACGCAAAGTCGCGAAGTCGCCATGGACGCAAAGAAGAATGAATCGGTCTTTGGGTGATAGCTTCGTGCCTGTGCGTCTTTGCGTTGATGGATGGGATCAGGCGACGAGTTTGACGATTTTCTGCGCGGCATCGGCCATGGTGTCGCCGGAGACGAGCGCGAGGCCGGAGGCGGCGAGGGTGGCCTTGCCGGCGGCGACGTTGTTGCCTTCGAGACGGACAACGAGCGGGAGCTTGAGACCGACTTCCTTGACGGCCTCGACGATGCCCTCGGCGATCACGTTGCAGTCCATGATGCCGCCGAAAATATTCACGAAGATGCCCTTCACGTTGGCGTCGCCGAGGATGATCTTGAAGGCCGCGACAACCTTCTCCTTCGAGGCGCCGCCGCCGACGTCGAGGAAGTTGGCGGGGTTGCCGCCGTAGTGCTTGATGATGTCCATCGTGCTCATGGCGAGGCCGGCGCCGTTCACGAGACAGGCGATGTGTCCGTCGAGCGCGATGTAGGCGAGGTCGTACTTGGAGGCTTCGATCTCCTTGGGGTCTTCCTCGTTCAGATCGCGCAGGGCGACGATCTCGGGGTGGCGGAAAAGGGAGTTGGAATCGAAGGAAACCTTCGCGTCGAGCGCGAGGACCTGGTCGTCGGGCGTGGTGATGAGCGGGTTGACCTCGACCATCGCGGCGTCGGTTTCCCAGAAGAACGTATAGAGCGAACGAATGAGCTTGGCGGCGTTTTTGCCCTCGGCGGCGTTGAATCCAAGTTTGAATACGAGCTCGCGGACCTGGAAGTCGGCGAGGCCGTAGGCGGGATCGACGACGACCTTGAAGATTTTTTCGGGGGTATCGTGGGCGACTTTTTCGATTTCGACGCCGCCCTCGGTGGAGGCGACGATCACGGGCCGCGAGGTCGCGCGATCAAGGAGGCTGGCGAGGTAGTATTCCTTTTTGATATCGCTCGCCTGGGTGAAGTAGACCGTCTGAACCTTGCGACCGGCGGGACCGGTCTGGATCGTGACGAGGGTGTTGTTGAACATCTTCGTCGCGTAATCGAGGGCCTCGGCCTTCGTCTTGGCGAACTTGACGCCGCCTTTGAAGCCATCGGTGAAGGTACCCTTGCCGCGCCCGCCGGCGTGGATCTGCGACTTCACCACGACGGGTGCGTCGGGAAGCTGCGCAAGCGCGGCTTCGAAATCAGCGGGGGACTTGGCGGCGACACCTTTGGGAACGGGAACCCCGAATTTCTCAAAGAGCGCCTTGGCCTGATACTCGTGTATGTTCATGGGAGCTCAAAGGATTGCCATAATCGGGCGGGGGATGGCACGAAAAAACCGGTATGACTTTCGTTTATGCCGGGCCAAATAGCTGCGGGATTGCGTTTGATCGCCGCGGTGGCACGCTCCGCGCCCATGCAATCGCACGAGGTCCTGAAAGAGGTGTTGAAGCAAACGAGCGCCAAGCAAATCGCATCCGACATGGGGCTGTCGCTCTCACTTATTTACAAATGGACTGAGGCTCCGGCGGAGGATGCGGGCAGCGGTGCGAGCAATCCGCTCGATCGCATCGACCAGTTGCTCAAGTCCACCGGAGACCGGCGAATCGCCCAGTGGGTGTGCGAGCGGGCCGGCGGTTTCTTTATCACGAATCCCGATCAGAAGGCCCATGCGTATTCGCTGATTCCGGTCACCAACAAGATCGTGCAGGAATTCGCCGACATGCTGGCCGTGATCGCCTCGGCCGCCGCCGACAGCACGGTGACCCAGGACGAGGCCCGGCAGATTCGGCGTCGTTGGGAGGACTTGAAGAGCGTGACCGAGGGCTTTGTGCGCACGGCCGAAGCCGGCAATTTCACCGCGCTCAAAAACGATCTGGAGCAAAAGGCTCATTGAGCATCAGGCTCCGCCCGCATGGCGGGATGCGCGCGGCGCGGGCGGTCAAAGCCATCGGCTAAAGAGATCGCGGCGGTCGTCTTGAAAACCGGCTTTGAGGTAGGTGGAACGAGCACGGACGTTGGCGTGGTTTACTTCGAGGCGAAGCGCCGCCATCCCGTGCGCCTTGGCCGTATCGGCGACGATTTCCAAACAGTGCCGGCTCCAACCGCGTCCGCGCACGGCGGGGATCAAATAAAGTTCGTCGAGGAGCGCGTAACGTCCGTGAAACTCCAGACTGAAGCCGAAGGTGAGCGCCGCGTGTCCGACGATCGCGCCGGCGGATTCCATCAGCAGGATCAGGCCGAAATCAGGGTGAGTGAGAAGTTCGCGGACGGCGCGTTGCGCGACGAGTTCGTCGAAGACAAGATGCTCCTCGGTGTAAAAGGCGCGCATCAGCCCGAGGACTGCGGGTTCGTCACCGATGCCGGCCAGGCGATGATGGAATGCGTCGTCCGGGGCGGCGGGCATGAAAGCGGAGCTGGCGGGTTCCTGAATCGAGTGTGAGCGACTGCACTGGCGTGCGATGACGGCCACTCGTCGCGACGTGCGGATGGCTCGCCGGCTAGATGGTTTCGAAGGGCGGACGGGAGCGTTCGAGGGGCTTGATGACGCGCGTCTTGTCCTCCGACTGCTGGGACATGAACGCGATGAGGCGGTCATTAAACGTCTTCGCCGGGTCATGGCCGATTTTCTTGAGTGCTTGCACCAGCGCGGCGACTTCGACCAGACGGGCGATGTCGCGGCCGGGGCGTACGTAGAGCTCAACATGCGGGAGTTGCATGCCGAGAATCTCGTAAAAATTCTCCTCAAGGCCGGTGCGTTCCTCGATGACTTCGGGCGTCCATTCCTTGAGCGAGATCACCATGTCGATGCGTTGCTCGACGCGCACGCTTTTCACTCCGAACATTTCGGCGATGTTGATGATGCCGATGCCGCGGCACTCCATGTAGCCGCGGTTGAGGGGGCGGCTGGAGGCGATCAGATCGCGTTCGTCGAGGAGTTTGATGACGGTGAGATCGTCGGCGACGAGGGAGTGGCCGCGTTCGATGAGGGCGAGGGCGCACTCGCTTTTGCCGACGCCGGAGTCGCCGCGGAGCATCACGCCGACGCCTTTGACGTCGAGGGTGGTGGCGTGCTCGGTCGAGGACGGGGCGAACTCGTTATCGATGCAGAGCGTGGCCAGATTCACCCAGTTCATGGTGATCATGGGCGTACGGAAGATAGGGAGCTTCCGGTCGCGGGAGATCTGCTCCATGGCGGCCGTGGGGTGAAAGTTGCGCGTGAGAACGATGCAGGGGACGCTGCGATCCACCATCTCGTTGAGGATCGCGGACTGCTTCTCGGTGGGAAGCATCTTGAAGTAAGTCATCTCGGCGGCGCCGAGGACTTGAATGCGTTTGTTCGCGAAATATTTGAAGAATCCGGTGAGCGCGAGGGAAGGGCGGTTGATCGAACCTTCACGAATGAGGCGATGTACACCTTCCGGGCCGGAGATCAGCTCCAGCTTCAGTTTCTCGCGGTAGGTGTCCGCAAAGTGTGCGACGGTGATGCCGTGAATGGCTTTTTGCATGAAGGGGAGGAGCGGGGTGGGGTGTCGGAGCTTGGGGAGATCGCTTTCCTGGTCCGGACTGCGACCGTGGGCTAGAGGTTGAAATCCTTGCCGAGGTAAAATTCGCGGGCCTGGGGATCGTTGATGAGGAAGTCGCCGGTGCCTTCGCTGAGGACGCGGCCCTCGTGGATCAAGTAGGCGCGATCGACGATGCGGAGGGTTTCGCGAACATTGTGATCGGTGATGATGACGCCGATGCCGCGGCCTTTGAGTTGGAGGATGATCTTTTGAACCTCCGAGACAGAGATGGGATCAATGGCGGCGAAAGGCTCGTCGAGCAGGAGAAACTTGGGCTTGGTGACGAGGGCGCGCGCGATTTCAAGGCGGCGACGTTCGCCGCCCGAAAGCGTGTAGGCGGGTTGGCGGGCGACGTGGGTGAGGTGGAGTTCCTCAAGATGCTCGGAGACGACCGCGGCGCGCTCGCGGCGGGGAATTCCGATGGCCTCGGCGATGGCAAGGATGTTCTCACCGACGGTGAGCTTGCGGAACGTGGAAGGCTCCTGAGGCAGGTAACCGAGGCCGAGGCGGGCGCGCTCGTGCATGCGCAGGTGGGTGATCTCGCGTCCGTCGAGCAGGACGCGCCCCCGGGTGGCGGGGACGAGGCCGACAACCATGTAGAACGTGGTCGTTTTGCCGGCGCCGTTGGGGCCGAGCAGGCCGACGATTTCGCCGGCGTGGACGTGGAGATTGACGCCGTTGACGACCGCGCGATCACCGTAGGTTTTGGCGAGGCCGAGCGCCTGGATTTCGGCGCGGGAGGACTGAAGCTCGGCGGCGGATGCGGGGGTTTCCATGGTGGCGCTCATGGCTTCGGGAGGCGGGGAAGCGGGGCGGGGGATTCCATGGGCTTGTTCTTGTCGGCGCCGAGATCGCGGATGGGCGGGCCTTGAAGACGGATGTTGTCGCCGAAGAGACGGCGCTCGCCGCGCAGGAGAACGATGCGATCTCCGGTGGCGACGTAGGGACCGGAGCTGTCGATTACGACGGGTTTTTCGGTGAGGACGACGCGATCCTCGCGGGGAAAGACCTCGGCGCGTCCACACGTGATCTCTCGGTCGCCTTGGAGGATGTGGACGTTGCCGGTGGCGACGAGGGTCTTGAATTTATCGAGGGTGCCGATGGTGGCGTCCTTGTTTTTGTCGTCGAGGCGGGTGGCGGTGACGTCGAGCTTGTCGCAGGTGATCTTGATGTTGTTGCCGGTGACGACGACGTTTTGCTCGAAGATTGAGCGGGTCTCGGTGTCGCTGCTCCACATCTCCATTTTGGTGCTCGTGATGACCGTGGGGACAATCGCGACGGCGGGGGTGGTGGCGGGTTTGGGATCGGCGGCGTGGGCGAGCGGTGTCGCGAGGAGCACGAGGAGCGACGAGGCGCAAAAAAGGAGGCGATTCATTTGATGATGTCGGAGAGCTCGTCTTGGAAAATGACCCGGGCGTTGTTTCCGATCAAAACTCTTTTCTCGAGGTGGTTGTAGGACCATTGCTCGCCGGTGACCTCGACGTCGAGGCGGATGAGGCGCACGGATTCCTTGCCGCTGACGATCTGCTTGTCGGTCAGGAGGGTCGCGGAGGGAGCGAGCAGCACGGTATCGAAGGCGCCGGTTCCGTCCTTGGTAAACATGGACAGGTGCATGTCCTTTACGTCGATTTGGGTCGGGGAGACGAAGAGCGCCTCGCCTGCGCGCATGAACGTGGCGCGTTTGCCGTCCTTGTCGAAGGTGGGCAGACGAAACTCCTTGATGGGGGCGCTGGGCTTGACCTTCGGCTCGGCGGGGCTCTGGGCCTCGGCGGGAGCGACGCAGGCCAGAAGGAAGAAGAAAATGGCGGCGGGACGGCTCACGCGGAGGGAGGCTGTTTCATCGCCTCGAGTGCGGCATGCCAGCCGAGCGTGGCGCATTTGATGCGGGCGGGGAAGGCGTGGACGCCGGCGAAGGCGGCCAGATCGCTGATCTCCTCGGGGGCGTTGCCCGTGGTCACGATGGTTTTGAATTCGTCGAACAAGGCCTCGGCCTCGGCGGCGGTCTTGCCTTTGACCAGCGTGGTCATGAGGGAAGTGCTGGCCTGCGAGATGGCGCAACCGGAGCCTTCGAACCCGATGGCATCAACCCGGTCGTCGCCGTCGAGATGGAGATAGACGGTGCAGTTGTCGCCGCAACTCGGGTTGTCACCCGTGGCCACCCGGTTGGCGACCGGCGGTTTGCCGCGGTTACGAGGACGCTTGTTATGGTCGAGGATGACCGACTGATAGAGATCGGTGAGATCGGACATGGGAAGGATAGCAATGACTCATGTGCAATGACCAATGAAGCACAAACTGGGAGGAGATTTTCAGGTGGTCGGGCCCGTTGCCCTTCGCTTGCAAACGGGCGTCGGAATCGCCGCCGGTCGCCGTGACCCTCGGGTGAATCGCCCGTGGATTCGGCTCTATTTTTTCGAGGTGAATTCCTTGAGGAATTCGATGAGCGAGGGGATGGCTTCGACCATTTCGTCGCGGCAGGCTTCGTATTCGGCGAGCGGGCCGCCGTAGGGATCGCAGATTTCCTTGTCGGTGACCTCCGGCATAAGTTCGCGAAAGAGATAAACGTGCCGCGGCGTGGGGTCGAAGGAGAGTTCGATCATTGTCCGGTGGCTCTCGGTCATGCACAGGAGGATGGTCGCCTCGTTCAGCAGCTTTCGGGTGAGGGGCTGGCTCGTGTGACCGCTGATGTCGATTCCGACTTTTTTAAGGGCGGTTACGGAGTTTTCCGAGACCCGCTCGCCAGGGCGCGCGGCGACGCCGGCGGAGGTGCATTTCCACGATTTCAGCGGTTCGGGCTGGGCTTGAAGCGCATGGCGTAACAGTGCCTCGGCCATGGGGCTGCGGCAGATATTGGCGGTGCAAACGGTGACGATGGTTCCGGGTTTGGCCATGCGGACAATGGGTTGAAGGGATAGCGTTTGGTTGGAAATGCAATCCCTTGCTCAGGCGTAAGAGTGACTGCTCGTCGGATCGACCGAAGCGTGCGCCCTTAGCCAAACAATTCAATTGAGAGGGTCGTATCGAGATAATCTGACGGCACCTTTCGGTGTTTCATTCCCGGCGAAATACCCTCCGGGTATTCCTTGGTCATTCACCACCGAAATCTGCTCGCCATCTTACCCCGCTACTCCGCCTTCAATTGAATTGTTACGGCTTAGATTTTTTTCAACACGATCAGCCCGCGATAAATATGCAGGGCCGTCTGAAGCACGGCGTCCACCACGGCGGCTTCGGCGGGCTCGGCGGGTTTGGCGGAGGCGTGATCCGGGTCTTTGGCCGGCGCGGGTCCGGTGGTGTATTCGCGGATGAGAGAGGACTCATCGTAGCGGGTTTTGCCGGCGTTCTCGACGACGAGTTGTCCTGGGGGCGTGCCGGCGACGAGTGCATCGACGGCACGGCGGTCGGCTTCGGCGGAGGTGCTGACGGCGATGTCGGTTTCGAAATCGGTCGCGGCGCGCCCGATCGTGAGGGAGCGAGGCAGATCGGAGACTTGGCGGCGCAGGCCGGCCGGGGTTTCCGGAGAGACCAAGGCGAGAATGATACGACGGGGGTTGGTGTTACCCGGCTCAAGCGCGGCGAGCAGCGTGCGTGCGGCGTTATCGTCCTTGGCCTGACGGAGGTCGACGACGACGGAGCCGGTCTGGAGGGCAATCTCTGTTCCCGGGCGGAGGTAAACCAAGCCGGGGGCGAGTTCGGTGGCGCGCAGGCCGCCGACGAACACCGTGACCACCGCGAGAACGACACCCCAGGTTTTCATTGGCGGTTGAGTTGTTTGGCGCCGATGTCACGGCGATAGACCTTGGTGACGCACGCGATCTGTTCGCAGACGGCGTAGGCGGAGCCGGCGGCGGCGCGCAACGTGGGGGCGAGCGCGGTCACGCCGAGCACGCGACCGCCGGCGGTGACGATGTCGCCGGAGGTGTTTCGCGCGGTGCCGGCGTGGATGATTTGGACGTTATCCGGCAAGGTGGCCGGGAAGCGAATGACGTCTCCCTTCGGGTAGGCGTCGGGGTAACCCTTGGCGGCGATGACCACGCAGATCGCGTGCTCGGGTTTGATGGCGAAGCGGACGCCGGCGAGCGTGCCCTTGGCGGCGGCCCAGAGGAGGGCGAGCACGTCGGTGTCGAGGCGGGGGAGGACGACCTGGGTCTCGGGATCGCCGAAACGGGTGTTGTATTCGAGCACGCTCGGGCCATCGGGCGTGAGCATGATTCCAATGAAGAGCGTGCCGCGAAAATCGATGCCCTCGGCGGCGATGGCATCGACCGACGGTTTGACGATCTCGTGTTCGATCCGCGCAAGCAGTTCGGGGGTCACGACGTCGGCGGGCGAGTCGGTGCCCATGCCGCCGGTGTTGGGGCCGGTATCCCCTTCTCCAATACGTTTGTGATCCTGCGACGTCGGCAGGATGATGTAATCGCGGCCGGAGGTGACGACGAGAATGGAGGTTTCCTCGCCGTAGAGGCAGTCCTCGATAAGGATGCGGCTCCCGCTGGAGCCGAATTTGTTGCCCTCGAGCATGTCGCGGACGGCGGCCTCGGCTTCGGCGAACGTCTGGGCGACAATCACGCCTTTGCCGGCGGCGAGTCCGTCGGCCTTGATGACGATCGGAATGGGTCGGGTTCGCAGGTAATCCAGGGCCGGGGCGATCTGGTCGAAGAACCCGTAGGGGGCTGTGGGTATTTTGTGATTGAGGATAATTTCCTTGGTTAAAAACTTCGATGCTTCGAGGAGGGCGCCGTCGTCTTTGGGTCCGTATGCGGGGACGCCGATTTTCTATAGTTCTTC
>JANJTQ010000269.1 GCA_024711005.1 Opitutaceae bacterium
CTGGTTCCAGAATTGCGCGGGTGTCATGTCCAGTTCCTGTCGCCAGAGCCGGTCGAGCTGAGCGGCGCTGAGATTGCAGCTGCTCGCCAGCGACTCGCGCGAGAACGGCGTGCGCAGGCTGGCGGATGCCAGGCGTTGACGCGTTTCACTCACGCGGATGTCGCGAATCAGCGGCGCGTCGTAGCGCATGCCGGCCATCTCCAGTAGTTCCAGCAGGCGGACAAAAAACGCCGCCGTGGTCTCCTGCAACGCCATCATTTCGGCGAAGGTCGCCGGCTCGGACTGCGGGGTGAGCGCGCCGCTCGCGCGCACGCGACGCAAAATGGCGGTGTCGCGCAGGCGGCGGGCCCGTCGTTCCAGCGCGGGATCGGCCTCCAGTGTGACCAGGGGCGCGCCGGTCCAGGCGGTCGCGTTGGCCGGGCTTTCGATGAGCAGGTGAATGGAAAGGATGCGCGCAGAATCGCTAAAATCCTGAAACCGCTCCCCGGGCTGGCAGGCGATCCATTGTCCCTTGCGCGCCTCTGCGGATTTTCCGTCTTTTTTCATCTTCACCGAACCTTCCAATAAATGAAAAACCGTGAAAACCACCCCGTGGAAAAGACCGTGCCGTCCGATGGGCGGTCCTTCCAGGCAGCGGATCAACGTAACCCGCAGGCCGTCCCAATAGCAGGGGGTGGCTTGGTGTGAAAACGAGTTCATGCACAGATCTGTAAACTTTTTGATCAGCGGTATGAAGTCTTGAATGCTGTCTGCTCACGAACGGACGGGCAGGGTGGGGAAACCCCCCGCCATGAACGACATTCCCTCCGAGAGCCTGATCGAGATTCAGGACATTCCCGCGTTGGTCGACCGGCTGCTGTTGCCGGCCGATTTGAACGACCTTCCCGTCATCGGCGAACTCGCCACGCCGCATTCCACCGCGCAGATCGCGTCTTCGCGCATCGGCGTGGGTTTCGAGACGCTCGATCGGTTCATGTTCGATCCCGAGCGCACCTATCCGCATCTCGCCGTGCTGGGCGCGAAGTGGGCGCGCGTGCAGACCGGTTGGAGCCGCTGCGAGACCGTCAAGGGCGTCTACGATTTTGCCTGGCTCGATGTCATCGTGGACAAACTTCGCGCCATCGGCGTGCAGCCGTTTTTCTCGATCACCTTCGGCAACCAGCTCTACATGCCCGACGCGCCGCACGAGTCGGCGGTCGGCTACGCGCCTCTGTACTACGGCGACGAGGTCCGTGAGGCCTGGCTGGCCTATGTGCGCGCACTGTCCGCGCATTTTCGCGGACGTGTTGACCACTGGGAGGTTTGGAACGAGCCGAACATCCCGCAATTCTGGCATCCGCGAAAGCCCTGCGGTCGCGAATACGCCGAGCTGGTGCGCATCACCGCCGATGCGGTCCGCTCGGCCATTCCCGCGGCGATCATCATCGGCGGTGCGATGTCGAAACTCGATCCGCACTTCCTGGAGGAATCGCTCAAGGCCGGCATGGCAGGCGACATCGACGTGTTTTCGTTTCATCCCTACCAACTTGTTCCCGAGCACAACCTGCAGAATATGTATGACCTCGTGCGGCGCCTGCTCGACCGCTACGGCAAGGGACGGCGCATCGCCATCTGGCAGGGGGAAAACGGCTGCCCGTCGCAGACCGCCGGTCACAACGACGACTGGCTCGGCGTCTATGACATGGACCAGGTCACGCAGGCGAAGTGGATCGCCCGTCGCATCCTCATCGACCTCAAGATCGGCTTCGATCTGGCGCTCTATTTTCACGCGGTGGACCTGATGGACCGGCCCTATCGGCAGGCGGGAAACAAGATCAACAAGCCCGTGATGATGGGCCTGCTGCACGGCAAACGTTACGAGCCCAAATATTCCTTCGAGGTGTTGCGGCGCATCTGTTCGTTGTTCGACGGCGAGTCCGAGCGCCGCGAACTCTACACCCGCTTTGCCGAAGTCGATAACCAGAAGCCCTGTCAGTCCGGTCTGCTGGCCTCGGTCCAGTGCGCGAGCTTCGCGCGTCGCGGTGCGCCGCTCTTCGCCTATTGGTTGTCGGAAGATCCGCAGCAGAAGATTCAACCGGTCGAGATCGACCTCACCGTGTGGTGGGACTCCGATCTTCGCATGGACCGGCCCGTGTTCCTTGATCTTCTCACCGGTCGCGTGCACGACGCCGCCGCGCGCGGCGAGGACTTCGTGCTCGACGGCGCGGTGGTTGGCCGCCGCTTCCGCCTGCCGCTCACCGACTATCCGCTCGTGCTCACCGACGCCTCGCTCCTGCCCCTCCAATGAAACTCACATCGCTCAAAACCTATCTCTGCGACGCCTACCGCACCAACTGGTGTTTCGTTAAAATCGAGACCGACTCGGGTCATTACGGCTGGGGCGAGGCCACGCTCGAATACCGCGAACACACGGTCATTCAAGCCGTGCAGGAACTCGAGCGCGGCCTGCGTGGACGCGACCTCGAAAACATCGAGGCCTGGTGGCAGGACGCCTACCGCGACGTTTACTGGCGTGGCGGTCCCGTGCTCATGAGCGCGCTGTCGGCCGTCGAGATGGCGTTGTGGGACATCAAGGGAAAATCCCTCGGCGTGCCCGTCTATCAACTGCTCGGCGGCAAGGTCCGCGACGCCGTGCCCTGTTACGCCAACGGCTGGTTCGCCAACGCCAAGACGCCCGACGAGTTCGCAGCCTGCGCGACCAAAGCCGTCGCTCTCGGCTACAAGGCGCTCAAGTGGGATCCGTTTGGCGCGGTGTTTCGTACCCTCTCTGCGCAAGGTTTGCGCGATGCGCTGGCAGTGGTCGAAGCCGTCAAGTCCGCGGTCGGCACCTCCGCCGAACTGCTCATCGAAGGCCACGGGCGCTTTGAGCTGCCCGCCGCCCGCCGCATCGCCAAGGCGCTTGAAGATTACGACGTGCAGTGGTTCGAAGAACCGCTCATTCCGGGCAACCTGGAAAACTACGCGCGCCTGCGTCATGAGACGCGCACGCCGATCTCGATGGGCGAGCGTCTCTACACGCGCTGGGATTTTCGCGAAGTGTTTGAGCGCGGTTGCGCCGATTTCATTCAGCCCGACGTCTCGCACGCCGGCGGGATCTGGGAACTGCGCAAGATTGCCGCGATGGCCGAGGTCGCCCAGGTCGCGTTCTGTCCGCACAACCCGTCCGGCCCCATCGCCAACGCGGCCACGCTGCAACTCGCCGCCTGCACGCCCAACTTCCTTTATCTCGAAACCATGGCCACCGACGTGCCCTGGCGCTCCGAGGTCGCCCGGGAAACGTGCAAACTCGTCAACGGCGAGATGACCATTCCCGAGGCCCCCGGTCTCGGCATCGAGATCAACGAAGAGGCGCTCGCCGCGCATCCGTATCAAGTGCACGACCTGCGCCATTACACCGGAGCGCTGACGGCGATCCGTCCGCCGGACGCCACCAAAACCTTCTGAATTTTGTGGCCGCGAGCGTGAGCGAGTGGACGAACCTCCACTCGCTTACGCTCGCAGCTACGGCCTGAACTTTCCCAATTCCATGACCCCTTCACAGCTTCCCGATTTTTCCGGTCACACCGTGTTGGTGACCGGCTCCACCCAAAACCTCGGCCACACCATCGCGCTGCTCTTCGCGCGCGCCGGGGCCCGCACAATCCTGCATGGTCGCGCGCTGGCCGACGCACACGCGGTGTGCGACCGCATCCGTGCCGACACTCCCGCCGCCGACGTGCATGCCGTGAACTTCTCTCTCGGCAACGCCGGCGAAGTGGACGCCGCCTTCGCCGACCTCAAGCAACGCGGGCTGATGCCCGACATCTTGATCAACAATGCCGCGCACCTGGGCCTCGGCACCGACACCACGTTTCTCGGACAGACGTCGGGATTCTTCAGCGAGGTGATTGATGCCAATCTTATCGGCACCTTCCGCTGCTCGCAGCTCGCTGCATTGGAGATGCGGGCGCTCGGGAAGGGCGGGGCCATCATCAACATCACCTCGCTTGCGGGGGAACGTTCCATCTGGGGCCGTTCCGCGTATTGCACAAGCAAGGCGGCGCTCGAAGGATTGACGCGAGCGATGTCGCTCGAACTCGCGCAGCACGACATCCGCGTCAATTGCATCTCCGCCGGCTACATCTGGACGCCGCGCTGGAACGATCTCGCGTTGGAGCACGTGGAACGCCGCCGTAAAAACACGCCCGGTCGTGCGCCGACACAGCAAGAGGAGATCGCCCGCCTGACGTTGTTTCTTGCCTCGGGCCAGGCGCCGTCGCTAATCGGCAGTCGCGTCGTCATCGACGGCGGACTCAACGCGCAGCAGGTGCCGTCTGATGCGGCAGTATAAAATTCTTACTTGGGAAACGCCCCATCACCGATGACTACTCCGACTCTCCCCGAACACGCTTGGTTCAACGAGGCCCGCTATGGGCTCTTCATCCACTGGGGCGCCTATTCGGTCGCCGCGCGCGGCGAATGGGTGCGCAATCGCGAACGCATCCCGCAGGAGGAATACTCCCGACTCTACGCGGAGAATTTCCGTGCGGAAAACTACGATCCGGTCGCGTGGGCCGCGCTCGCGAAGGAAGCGGGCATGGGCTACGTGGTGCTCACCACGCGCCACCATGACGGCTTTGCGTTGTGGCCGACCAAACAGGGCGAGTTTCACGCGGGCAACATCGGGCCGAAGCGCGATTTGGTCGGCCCGTTCGTCGAGGCAGTGCGCGCGGCGGGGTTGAAGGTTGGCCTCTACTATTCGCCGGCGGATTGGAGCCATGCGGATTATCCGGGGCCGTTTTTCCGCGACTGGCCGGCTGAAAAGGACTGGGCTTCGCCCGAGGCCCGCGAGCGATTCATCGCCTACTACAAGGCGCAGTTGGTCGAGTTGATGTCCAACTACGGGAAGATCGACTACCTCTGGTTCGACGGGTGTGTTCCCAACGATCTACAGCGGCGTGAGGTCAACGAGGAGTTGTTGCGCCTGCAGCCGCACCTCCTGATCAACGAGCGCAACGGCCCGCCTTCGCACGTGAAGATCAGCGAGCAGGCGATCCGTGCGCCGAAGGATAAGACCGCGCTCTGGGAGGCGTGCATGACGCTCAACGGAAACTGGGGCTGGCACGCGGGCGACCGCCAATGGAAAACGGCCCACGAGGTCATCAAGATGCTCTGCGAAACGGCGAAGGACGGCGGCAACCTGTTGCTCAACGTCGGACCGAAACCCGACGGCACGATCCCTGACGAGTCGGTGCGCATCCTGCGCGAAGCGGGCGAGTGGTTGCGGCTCAACCGCGAGGCGATCGTGAACTCGGAACGCTCCCCGTTCAGTTGGAACAACTGGGGTCGCATCACGGTGAAAGACAGTCGCGTCTACCTGCACATCCGCAATGGCACCGGACCGGAGTTGTGTTGGGCGGAGTTGAAAAACCGGGTGCTCTCCGCGCGTTGGTTGCGCGGTGGCGCACCGGTGGCGTTCGAGCAAAAGGGAGAGCGACTGTTCCTGCGCGGACTCCCGGTGCCGTTGCCTGATCCGCTCGCGAACACCGTCGTGCTGGAAGTCGAGGGCAAGCCCGAGGCGCTGACCGTACAGACCAGCTTTTGGATTCCCGGCGAGCCGGCTCATTGATCAATGGGGAATGGTGGCAGACAGGAGACCGGCGTCGCGTCGGCTTGGAGCTCTTTGAGTGACCGAGTGGCCTTCTCGGCGATAACCTGGGCACGGATGTAAATGGAAACGACCACGAACCCATCAACCGGGTGCCCGGGCAAACCGCTTTATCGGTGTTCTCTGGATGCTGATGCCGACGAGATTGGGGCTTCGGGGTCGATGACGATGGGTTTGCGGGCGGTGAGAACCAAGGGAATGGAGGTGGCGAGCATGGCCAGGCCGATGCCACAGATGACTCCGGCGGCGCCCCACGTGCGGGCATGCTCGATCGCGAAGGCCACGCGCTTGGGGTCGCGTGGGTAGTAGGCGACTTTCACGCGGTCGTTGACGTTGCAAAAGCGGATCGGGGCCTTGCGGCTGTCCACGCTGAGGCGGAAGGGCTCGGTGTGGCCGTCCACCTCGATGGAGACGTAGTGCTGGAAGGATATCTCCAGGTTGCGTTCTTCGGGGTAGTCACGGCGGTATTGGTAAACGACGTCGGGTTTGCCGGGCTCGATGACGCGAATCTCGGAGACGCGGGCCTCGTTGATCTCGCCGTGAATCATGCGGGCGAGGGGCTCCCACAGGTAGGCGAAACCGATGAGGGCGACGAGGGAGGAGAGGCCGAGATAGACGAGCTTCGGTATCAGGTTTCCGGGGACGTGGACGCGGACGGGCTCGGCGTCGGCATGCGTGGCGGGCGTGGGGGCTTCGGTGGACATGGGGCGGATCAGCGGTTGGCGTCCTCGAGCGCGCCGGCGCGGGTGATGACACCGCGTTTTTCCAAGCGGATGATGAAGGCGATGATGAGCAGGGCGATCACGTCGGTCGCGATCATGAAATACTGCATGGAGAAGAAGTAGTCGTATTGGCGATCCACGGCGCCGGAAGAGACGACGGGGCGGGCCGCCGTGATGAAGACAGGGCGGGAGGCGGCGATTTCGGTGACGCGACGCGCGATGTTAACCAAGGCATCGCGTTCGACCTTGGGCGCGGTGGGGAGCAACTCGGCGAAGCGCGCGTCCAGCACCGGATTGGCGGAGGTCCGGGCGGCGGCGCGAGCGAGGCGCGGGACGAGATCGAGTTCGACCTGGAAGACGGGAAACCTGCCGGTGACGCGAGCGGAGACGACATCGCCGAGAGAGCGGAAACGGGTTTGAAGGGCGTCGGCGGGGAGCGGGCGCGCGCCGCCGGTGAACGCGAGAGTGAAGCCGAGCCGTGGCGGGGCGTCGTCGAGGGCGGCGCTTGCGGCGGAGATATCGTAGCTCGATGAATCCGGGGACGAGAAACCGCGGATGGGCAGAATGAGCGAGGATGCGAAATCGTAAGCGTCGCTGCCGGAGAGGCCGGCGGCGATCAGGGCGGACTCGATTCGCACAAAATCGGGATCGCGGAAGAGGACGAAGCGGGCTGCGTTGGCGGGCTCGCCGACGGGGACGATTTGGAGACGGGCGCGATGGTCGTCGGAGCCGGGGACGGCGGTGCGGGCGAGGTCCACGGTTTCGAGCACGCGGGTGAGTTCACTCACGACGGTTTGGCGGCCCTTGACGACGGGCTGGAAGGTGAGGGCTTCGAAGAGGGTGCGCTTGGTGATGTCGGCGTCGATGCGATCAACAAACTCCATTTCGAGGACGAGTTCGGTGCCGCCGTGGTTGCTTTGGGCGGAGAGGATTTCGCCGCCGGCGGGCGCGAGGTTGTCGGCGAGCGCGTCGCGCAGCACGGTCTCGAATTCCGCGGCGGAGGCGTCCAGCCGGGCGCGGATGGAGGTCTGTTCTTTTTCCATCGAAGCGATGTCGGCTTCGACTTCGGCTTTGTTGTCCGGAGAAAGCGTGGGGCGCTGGAGTTTGAGACGGGCCTTGCTGAGATCGGTGGAAATTTCCTTGAGCCGCTTGTGAAGATCTCCGGCGTCCTCGATGGAACGGCGGATGCGCCAGTGGCGTGAGCTGTCGCCGTCCACGCCGGGACGGTGGACCGGCTCGAGGTGGAGGTTGTCCATGGGCACGTCGGCGTTGGACAACTGTTCGCGGATACGGGGTTCGATCTGTTCCTGACGGAAGACGACGTCCACGCGGTCGCCCGCCTGCGGGAGGAACCAGATCGACCACATGAGGATGTAAACGCCGACGAAGACGGTGAAACCGTTGCGGATGGTGGAGCCGAAGACGCCCATGCCGGCGCCGGCGGTGCCGAGGCGATTGCGTTCGACGTATTCGAGGATGAGGGGGAACGAGACCGCGCCGGCGATCATGCCGAAGGTGCTTTGGAGCATGCCAAAGAGGATGATCTCGTGCAGCTCGGGCCGAAACCCGGGCTGGTTGTAAACAAAGATCGTCCAGCCGATGCGGCAGAGCATCACCATCACCACGGCGCCGGTGTAGGCGAGCATCTTGGAATACTTGTCGGCGATCCAGCCGGCGAACAGCGAGATGACGATCGCGATGGGAACGCCGATGGCGATGTTGGTGCCCATCTCCTGGAGGGAGTAGCCCCATTGCTCGGTGTAGAGGAGCGGTTCGAGGAGACCGAGACCGACGTTGGCGAAGGTGCCGGCGAAGAGGAGCAGATACAGCGGGAGAAGGCTCTTGTGGAAGATGTCTTTGAAGAACCCGCGGAGGAACACCTTCACGAGGTTTTCGCTGGGGCGTTGTTCGTCGCGGACGCGTTTGCGGTGCGGCGGCTCGACCTCGGCGATGCCGAACCAGGTGAAGAAGGCGACCGAGAGGAAGAGGGCGCTGCAGGCGAAGAAGATGAGTTTCTCGCCGGAGACGGCGAAGAGGTTTTCGAACGGGCCGGTGAAGTAGATGTCGTCGAAGCGGCCGATGATGAGGCCGAACACGAAAAGGTTCACGAGCTGCTGCTGGAACTTGAAGAAGCCGGAGCCCATGCCGCGTTGTTTCGCCGGCACGATTTCCATGGTGAGGGCCTGGTTGGGCGAGCCGATGTCGCCGACGATGCCGTAACACCAGCGTAGGATGACGAGCGTCCAGAGGTCCGGCGAGAAGGGCATCGCGATCAAGATGAGCGCTTGAGGGACGGTGGCCAAAACGATGAAGACCTTGCGACGTCCGAAACGCGTCCACACCCGATCGCTGAGCCAGTTGGCAAAAGGCCCGCCGAGGGTCGTTACAAACACCTCGATCGAAAGCAGGAAGGTGATGGCCGCCGGGTTATCGATGAATTTCTTCATCATGAACAGGAACGGCGTGCCGAGCGCGAAACCCGCGGTGATGGACATGACGAAAGGCATCTGGGCGTAGAATACCCAGTGAAGCGGAACCTTGGTCTTGCGGGTGATGAGCATGGGGCGGTGGCGAGGGAGGCGGAGGGACGGGCCAACCGGGGCGGGTCCGATAAAGGAGGATACCCGAAGGGATTTCACCTAGGGAATTCCAGATGTCTTATCGCGTTCTGGGACCCGTCCCAGTGCTTGCGGCGATTTTGCGACGAAATGAAAACAGCTCGCGGGTGAACCGGACGTGAAGCGGTTGCGCGGCTCGTTTAACGGTGCGCTTTGGGCGCGATCCCGCGAGGACCTAGTCGGCCGTGTTTTCGGATCGGCGAGAAGGGCGGTTGAGCGTTTTCCAGACGGCGGCGTGACGGGCGGCGAGTTCGGCGAAGGTGACGTCGTGGAAACCGATCATGTCGAGACGGGCGCGGTCGTTGAGGCGAGGCGCGAGGCGGCTGTCGAGCGCGGCGCGACCAAGGCGGGCGCCGACGATGGAGCCGGCGGTGGCGGCGTTGCAGTCGGTGTCGAGACCGCACATGACGGTGATGCACACGGTGTCGTCGAGCCGGCCGCGGCCGAAGTGCAGCGCGATGAGCACGACGAGGGCGTTGTTGATCGTGTGCACGGCGTGCATGTCGTTGAGTTCGTCCTCGAGACGCGCGATCGCGCCCTCCCAGTCGGGCGACTCGGCGCACCAGACGCGGCAGCGACGCACCCAGCGTGCGAGCCGGCAATCGGCGGGGATGTGGGCGAGACCGACGTCAACGAGATGGTCGAGATCGGGCTCGGCGAAAGCGGCGGCGATGATCGCGGCGAAAAACATCGCGCCGTAGATGCCATTGCGCTCGTGCGTCCAGGACGCGTCGCGCCAGGCGAACTCGGCGGCGAGCGCGGGGCTGCCGGCGGCGGCGTAGGCCCAGGGATCGGCGCGGATCTGGGCACCGATCCATTCGCGGTAGGGATTGCGATGGCGGCGACACCACTCGGGCGTGGCGTCGCCTTCCTTCGCGGCGGCGGAGCGCGAAAGCAGATTGGTGACCGCGTTGATCTCGGCGGTGCAGAGCGAGACGAGGGGGATGTGGAACAGCCAGGTGCGAGCGATCTGCATCCAAGTGAGGTCACGGCCGTGTTTTTCCAAGGCGACGAGGCCGGCGACGGTGTAGAGGATGTCGTCGTCGGACTCCATGAAGGCGATGTTTTCGCGGTAGGAGCGGCAGGCGGGGATGGTGTCGCCGTCGCCGACGTCGCGGTTGGAAATGAAATCCACGAGGGGCCAGTCGCCGCGTTTTTCGAGATAGGTGCGCAGGCGGTGTCGGCCGTCGAGACGACCGGCGGCGTCGCGCTGAAGCGCGCGATTTTCAACGGGTTTTCCGAGGGCGCAGCCGGTGGCGCGTCCGACCCAGGCCCCGTGCAGGCGATCGAGCAACGTGGCGTCGTCGGGAGACCAGGCGGCGAGCGGCGGTGCGGCGGGTGAGAGGGCGCGGATGGCGGCGAACTCGTTGGGCTCGCGGGCCGCGAGGTCAGGGTCCGCGGGCAGACGCATGAGCGCGTCGTAGATCGGATCGGCGAGGGCGGTGTCCCAGCGGTTTTGCTTCTGGTCGAGGGCGTCGAACTGGCGGCGGAGTTCGGGCGGGATGAGGCAACCCTCGTCGGCGCGCTGGATGAATTCTTCCTTGAGGAGATGGAGCGTGGAGGTGGCGCCGGGCATCGGTGATGATGACCGTGTCGGGGACCACGGCGGAGTAAAGAGACGCGGCGCGGGAACGGTCCCGCAGGGTCAACATGACATGGGACGCGTGAGGTGGACGGACAAAAAACGGGCGCAGATTTCGAGGAGGGTGTGTCGATCCGCGCGGGAATCGCCGGTCACTCCGTGGCCGATGCGGGGGAGAAGATGCAACTCGGCCGGCGCGTCGGCGGCGCTCCAAGCGGCGAGTCCGAGGCGACCCTGGCGTGGATGCACGACGGAGTCGGTTTCACCGTAGAGGAAAAGGGCCGGCGGCATTTTCCCGTGCGCGTGGGTGATCGGACTGGCGAGGTGATAGAGTCCGGGGGCGGCGGCGTAGTCGGCGCCGAGGAGGGCCTGTTCGGCGGCAGGTTTTTCTCCGAGGTCGAACCAACGCGCGACGAAATCGAGCGGGCCCCACTGGGCGATGAGCGCGGCGGGCCGGAGATCGCCGGGAGTGAACGCGACGAACGGGCTGGCGACGGCGAGGTGCGCGGCGAGGAGCACGCCGGCGGATTCGCCCGAGACGGCGACGCGGCGCGGATCAATGTTCCACTCGGAGGCGGAAGCCTGGAGCCGGCGCCAGGCGGCGAGGGCGTCGTCGAGCACGGCGGGGAAGGTCGGCGTGTCGGTGGTGGCGAGGCGGTAGGCGCTCGAAAGCGTCGTGGCACCGAGGGTGAGCGCGAGGTATTTGGCGATCGCTCCGCAGCCGCCGGGGTCGCCGGCCCGATAGCCTCCGCCGTGGAAGGCGAGCAAAGCGGGCGCCGCGACGGCGGACCGACGTTCCGGGCGAAACAGCAGCGCGGGTGGCGCGTCGCCTTGGCGCGGGAGCGTCAGGATTTCGACGCCGGGACAGGGTTCGTGGCCCTGCCGGTCGAGGATGGCGTCGAGTTGAATGGAATCGGGCGCAGGTTCGTCGTGCGTCGACATGCGGTCTGGGACGATGGCCGGCATCAGCGAGCGTCGATCAATTCGGGCAATTTGCCTTCGGCGATTTCGAGCGCGAGCAGCAGCGGGTGGGCGCTCCAGGCGTGATTGTCGCTGCGGGTGCGACCGAAATGTTCCGGCGTGGTGGTGAAGCCTTGGTCGGACAATTTCCACCACGGTGCGAGACCGCGGGCGATGCGCGCCGTGACGCCATGGCGCAGACACGCGGCGAACAAGTAGTAGTTGAAGAAAGCCTGACAGACGACGAGCGGCGGGGCGGGATGGTCCGGATCGGCGAGCCAGCGGAGGAGCGGGCGCGACTGCGCTTCGGCCAGGCCGGGAATGAGCAGCGCGAGCGCCTGACTGTGTTCGGAGAACGCGGCCGTTTCCGGTGCGTCGCGAAAGAGACCCGCGGCGTCGTCCCACGTGTGGCGAACGAGGGCGTCGAGCAACGCGGCGCGGAGTTCGTGCAGGCGGGCGAGGAGGAGCGGTTCGTCGCCCGCTTGCTCGAGCAATGCGAGCGCGTCGAGGCCGTGAAGGACGATCCAGTTGAGCAAGCCGCTGATCTCGCCGGGCCGGCCGCCCGGCGGCACGCCCGATCCGGGAAACGCGGCGTCGGCGAAGTTCCAGCCACCGGGGGAGACACAGAGGCCGGTCGCGGGGTCGCGCAAGGCAAGCCAACGTTCAAGCTGACCGCGAAGGGCGGGCATCATCGGGCGCACGAAGTCGAAGTCGCCGGTGCGTTGGACGTAGTCCGAGGCGAGGGTGATCCACCACAGGGAAAACGGGGGGATGGTCTGTGCGGTGCGCGACGGGGCGGACGAAGCGCTCCAACCACCGGCGTTGAGCGCGGAGGCTTGGAAATGGCGCAGCGTGTGGCGATGAAGGCCGGTCTCCTCGGGGAGAAGGCGCGCCCAGCAGAGAAGCTGCACGCGGGCATCGCCTGCGTAGGCGAGCTGTTCGTAGTGCGGGCAATCCATGGTGGTCTCGTGCGCGCAGGTTTGCAGGGAACGCACGCAGAGCGCCGCGAGTTGGTCCCAATGCGCGTGGCCCGTGACGGCCGGGGAAAGCGCGGGACCGTGGCCGGTTTCTTCGAGAGAGAGGCGGTGCAGTTCCAAGGGCTCGTCGGCGACGGAAAACTCAAGGACGATGAACCGTCCCGAGCGCCACCAAAGCGTAGTCGGTGAGTGGATACGCCCGTCGGCGAAGATCTGATCGTGATGGCCGCGAAAAAATCCTCCGCGCCAGGCGTCGCGTTGACCCTTGGCGGATTGGAGGTCGTCGTCGGCTTCGGGCGTGTCGGCGCAAAAGACGGCGGCCTCGCTCCAGATAACGTGGACCGTCGAGCCGCGTCCGCCGGAGAACGTGAGACGCAGGCGGCCGCAGAGCTGCCGGCCGGCGTCGAGCAGCATGCGCGTGCGGCGGGAGGCGGGGATTTTTAGCGGACCGGAGCCGGCGAGAAAGTCCGTCCACGGGCCAAGGACGTCGGCGTGGCTGTCTTCCGGAGCGTCGGGGAAACGTTCGTTCCACGCGGCGTCGTCCACGTGAAGCGCGCGTAGCTCTCGGGTCCAGTCCGCGCGGCGCAGAGGCGGGAGGAGCGACGGAGCGAGGAGCGGGACATGTTTTTTGACGTAGAGAACGGAGCCGTTGTTGCCCGCGGCGCCGATGATGACGGGGAGGGGCGCGAGTGGCGCGAGCCTGGAGGTGTCGAGGTGTTCGTCGGGCGCGGCGAGGGCGGAGCGGAAAAAGGTCCGTGAGTGATCGGGATGCCAGGTCCACTCGGCGACGCCGGTGGAGAGAAGCGGTTGGGCAGCGTCGTGGCCGGCGAGCAGCAGGCCGGGGCGGAAGCTGTGCTGGGCGAGCGGCGCCAGGTCGCCGAGGGCGTGGACGCGGCAGACGAGGTGGTGCGCGCCGGGGTCGAGGCGGACCTCGTGCGTCGAGTAATACCAGTGCATCGCGTCGCCGCGTGCGGGACCTTCGGCGAGCCACTGGTCGTCGAGCCAGAGTTCGAAGCGCTCGTCGGCGGTGACGCTGAAACGCAAGGTCTCGGGGACGGGAAGATCGAAACGCAGCTCGAAAAAACCGACCCAGGGCGGCGCGGGGTCCGAGGGCGGGTGAATCCAGTTCGCCGGCCATTGCGGGATGCCTTTCCACGGGTGCTCGCGAGCGATGCGAAGCGGGCCGGGGCACGGGCTGATGGCGGGAACGATGGCGCGATGCGGGACGATGCTTGAGGACATGAGAAAGGAGAGTTCGGGAAAGAGGGGAGGGTGAGGCGAAAGCGATCAGGGAGCCGTCGAGGTGGACGGCGCGGGCGCCTCGGGGTCGATGAGGATGGGACGGCGCGCGGCGTGAGCCATCGGCACGGCGGCGGTGAGAATAAACAGGCCGACACCACACAAGATCGTGGCGGCACCCCAGGTGCGCGCGCGTCGGACGGGGAAGGCGAGCCGGTCGGGATCGCCGGGGTGATACGCGACCCGCTCGCGGTCGTTTACGTTGTGATAGGAAACCGGCGCTTTGCGGCTGTCCACCGCCAGCCGATAGAGGACGGGCCGGCCGTCAGTTTCGATCGAAACGTAGTGGCGGAAGGTGATCGCGAGATTGGGCTCGGGGACGTATTCGCGACGGTAGTTGTAAACCACGTCGGGCCGACCCGGTTCGATGACATGTATCTCAACCACGCGCGCGTCGGCGGTCTGACCGAAGAGCAGGCGGCCGAGCGGTTCCCACAGAAAGGCCAGGCCGAGACCGAAGATGAACAGGCCGGCGGCGAGAAAGATCAGCTTGGGGGCGAGTTGTCCGGGCGTGTGGGTGTGCGGGGATGGCGCGCCGGCGGGCGGCGAAATCGGGGGATTCGCGGGAGTGGAGGTGAGCGCGCTCATGGGGCAGGGGCGGGACGTTTGGCGTCTTCCAGCGCGCCGACGCGTTTGATCACGCCGCGTTTTTCGAGGTGCAGGATGAGCCACAGGATCATCAAACCGAGGATGTCGGTCGCGATCATGAAGAACTGCATGGAGAAGAAGTAATCGTAGCGGCGGTCGGCGGGTTCCGCGACGGGGACGGGACGCGTGGCGGTGAGGAAGACGGGGCTGGCGGCGGCGGTCTGGGTGATGCGTGTGATCAGCTCGGCGAGAATCACGCGTTCGGGATCGTTTTGCCGCGGCAGGAGTTCGCGCAGCCGGGTTTGCAACGCGGGATGCACGTGGACGGATGCCGGGTCGGGCGCGAACGAGTCGGCGAGGTGGAGCGTGACCTGAAAACGGGGAAAGGCTCCGGAGACGCGGGCCTCGTTGACGCCGGCACGCGCCTCCAGCACCCGCGCCACTTCATCGGCGGAGAGCGCCGAAGGCGGATCGTCGTTAATGAGCAACTCGAAGCGGAGACGGGACGCCCGCTCTTCGAATGAGAAAACGGGCGCGTGAAGCGCGTAGCGGGAAGAGGAACCGATGAGCGCGCCCAAGGGCGGAATTAAATCGCAAGCGAAGCGGTTGGCATCGGACCAGGGGATATTTCCGGCGACGAGAGCGGATTCCACCGCGACGGTGGCGGGGTCGCGGCGAAGGTCGATGCGGAGCGCGTTGCGCGCCGGGGTGAGCGGCGTGATCGCGGGCGGCGCGGTGAGATCGACCGTCTCCAGCACGCGGGCGAGTTCGGAAGGAATGGTGTGACGGCCGGTGACGGGTCCGGTGAACGTGAGCGCCTCGACGAGCGTGCGGCGGCTGATGTCGATGTCCACCGGCTCGACGAACTCCAGGACGATGGACACGTCGGCGCCCTGCTCGCGGGTATCGATCGACACGAGTTCGTGGCCGTCGGTGGTGAGCGAAGCGGCGAGCGCAGCGCGGAGCGTTTCACGAAAATCTTCGGCGGAATCGCGGAGCCGCGCGCGGAGAGAGGATTCCTCGGCGCGAAGTTTTGCGAGGTCGTTGTTGATCCCGGTGACGACGTGGTTCGCAAGGTTGGGGCGCTGGAGCTTCAGTTGTTCCTTGGCGAGAAGGTTGCCCAGATCCTTGAGGCGTTTGTGGAGGTCTCCCGCCTCCTCGACGGGACGGCGGATTTCCCAACGTCGCGATGTGGTTTCATCGGTGCCGGGGCGATGGAGCGCAGCGAGATCGAGGGACGTGGGATCGATGCCGGCTCCGGAGAGTTTTTCGCGCACCTCGGGAAGCGCGAGCTCTTGGCGGAAGACCAGCTCGACCCGGTCGCCGGCCTGCGGAAGGAAGAACACCGACCACATCACGAGGTAAAAGCCCACGAACATGCTGAAGCTGTTTTTGATCGTGGAATTGAAGAAACCCATCCCTGCGCCGGCCGTGCCGAGGCGGTTGCGTTCGACGTATTCAAGGATGAGCGGAAAGGAGGCCGCGCTGGCGACGAGCCCGAAAGTCGATTGGATCAGGCCGAAGAGAACGATCTCGTGAAGCTCCGGTCTGTAGTCGGGTTTCTGATACACGAAAAAGGTCCAGAAAACCCGTCCCAGCAAGGCGAGGACCATCGCGGTCGCATAGACCTTGATCTTCGAGGTCTTGTCGGCGAGCCAGCCCGCGACCAACGCGGTGACGATCCCGAGCGCCGCGGCGATCGCGGTGTTCGTGCCCATCTCCTGGAGCGAGTAGCCCCACTGGTCCGTGTAGAGCAAAGGTTCGAGCGTGCCCAGGCCCACGGTGAGGAGCGTGCCCGCCAAGAGAAGGAGGTAGAGGGGCAGGAGGCTCTTGTGCAGGACATCGCCGAAGAAACCGCGAAGAAACAACCGGATCATGCCCTCGCCCGGGCGACGCTCGTCCCGGATGCGCCGGCGATCGGGCGGCTCGATCTCGTGGATGCCGAACCAGGTGAACGTGGCGACGGCGAGCAACATGGTGCCGGCGGCGAAAAAGATCAGCGTTTCCCCGGAGACCGAGAACAGACCGTGGAGAGGGCCGCTGAAATAGACGTCGTCGAAGCGGCCGAGGATGAGCCCGTAGAAAAACAGGTTAACGACCTGGAGCTGGAGTTTGAAGAAACCGGACCCCATGCCGCGTTGTTTCGCGGGCACGATTTCCATCGTGAGCGCCTGATTGGGACTACCGATGTCGCCGGCGATTCCGTAGCACCAGCGCAGGGCGACGAGCATCATGAGGCTGGAGGCGAACGGCATGGCGACGAGCGACGCGCATTGGAGGAGGACGGCGACGAGGATGAACGGCTTGCGACGACCATGCCGCGTCCACACGCGGTCGCTGAGCCAGTTGCAGAACGGTCCGCCCAGCGCGGTGACGAACAGCTCGATCGAGAGCAGGAACATGATCGCGGCCGGGTTATCGATGAATTTTTTCATCGCCAACAGGAACGGCGCGCCCGTCGCGTAGTAGGCCGTGATGGACATCACGAACGGCAACTGGGCGTAGAAGACCCAGTGGGAGGGAACCCTGGTCTTGCGTGTGATGAGCATCCGGCGGGAGCGGGCTTGGGTCAGACGGTTTGGGAGAGGAGCGAAGCGGGGAAGGGCGAAAGCGGGACGGGCAACATGCGACGCAGGATGATGTCCGGTGGAGTTTCGGGCAGGGGCACACCAGAAGTAACCTTTGCGTTCTGGGACCGATCCCGGCGGGCGTGCAAATGGGTTCGGTCCCAGGCGCCCCTGTTTTACAGCGATGCGGTGAAACGCATTAGTCCCCGGTTCGTATCAGCGGCAAACCCCGCGAGACTTCCGGCGCTGGCGGTCATTCCCGCCGAGCGCCTTTCCTCACCTCTATGAAAACCCCGGCTCCTGGTTCGTTATCGCGTTTCATTCCTATCGCCGTCCTTGCGATGGGGATATCGAGTCCGTTCACCCGGGCGGCCGCGGATACAGGCGGAAGCGTGCGTATTGAAAAAGCGGATATACCGGCGGTCGAAGCAACCCTGGGGTGGATCGGTTCGACCGACGCGGAGCTCGCACCGCTCGGCGAGATAAGCGGACGCGGCGATGCTTCGTTGGCGACGGTGCGAGGTGGCTGGAGCGCCGACGTTTTGAAGATCGAGGTGGACGTGGCGGACGCGGATCACGTGCCGGCTCCGGATGGGACGCGGCTCTGGGCGGCGGATTCCGTGGAGGTGCGCATCGATATGGCTCCGGAGGCGCATCCGGCGCGCGCCGAGTGGAAGTTGATCTTTGGTCTCCTGGCGGACGGGCCGGCGGCGAGGCAGCTGGTGGGGCCGGGCAAGATACCCGCCGAGGCGCTGGAAAAAGGATTTCGGATTGAGCGGCTGGAGACGCCGGCGCGGACCCGCTATCACATCGAGCTGCCGTGGGCGTTGTTGTCGGCGCGGGCGGGCGTGCGACCAACACTGCGACTAGTATCCCGTAACGCCTAAAGTTTCGGATACAGACGGGTGAGTTTGATGCGGGCGGCCTCGGTGGTGAAGCGCCAGTTGATGGGAGCGCCACGTTGGTTGCGGTGACGTTGCCATGAGGCCACCTCGCGTCGCATGGAAGCTATGTCGGGGATACGGCGATTCAGGCATTGTCCGGTCAAGGCGCTCAGCTCGATTTCGGCGATGTTCAGCCAGCTGCCATGCTTTGGTGTGTGATGGATTTCAAGGCGTTCGGCCAGACGGCGTGCTTCGGCAGGCGGGAAGGTGTCATAGAGCGAGGCGATGTCGTGGGTGTTAAGGTTGTCCATTACCAAGCGAACCTTGATCGCCTCAGGGTAACGCTCATCGAGCATGGCTTTGATAAAGTGCGCCCAGTCCTGCCGGGTTCGCCGTTCGGTCACCTCGACATGGCGCCGGCCGACCAGCGGTTCGATCTCGACGAACAGCGTGGCCACGCCGTTGCGCACATATTCGTGATCCATGATCCGGCCATGACCCGGTGCCAAGGAGATGGGTGCGATTACTTCGCCAACCAACTGCTTGCTCGACTCGTCCATGCAAACAACCGGGAAGCGGGGATCGTGAGGCAAACGATACACTTCCAGCACGTCTTCCATCGCGGCGACAAACGCTGCGTCGTGATCCGGTGGGATCTTCCAGTATTTGCTCAGATGAGGCTGCAGTTCGTTTTTTTTAGCGACCGCTGCACGGTCATGGTGGAAACGGAATCGACGATCTTCAGCTCAACCAACTTGTCGGCCAAAAGCCGCACGGTCCACCGCTGGTATCCGTCCGGGGCCTGCGAGCAAGCCAAGGCGGTAAGGCGTGCATCGAACTCGCCGTCGAAAGTAGACTCACGGGGCTTGTTGTGCGGTTTACGGGCAAGCGCCGCCGCCAAACCTTCCTCAACGAATCGCTGCTTGAGGTGCTCGACCGTGCGCGAGGTCACGCCCAGAGCGGAGGCGACATCGGCTACCTTCCATGGATCGCCAAACTCGCCCGCGTCGCACAGCAGCAGGGCTCGGGCGTAGATGAACTTTGCTGCGGTCGATTTGCCGCTGCGCGCAAACTCCGTTAGTTGCTCCCGCTCCTCCTTGGTGAGCGTGACTTTGTATCGGTTGGCCATGCCCGAGATAATCCCATATGGCCGCCGCCATCAATACGAAATAATATTGGTTACAAGATACTAGG
>JANJTQ010000271.1 GCA_024711005.1 Opitutaceae bacterium
CGGTGGCACGGGCCGCTGGCCCGCCTCCACCTCGGGCGCCTTGGCCGAGCATGGCTTCCCACTCACTTAGCATCGGTCTATTTTGAAGACAGCGCCTAGCCTGCATCCGATTCGCCTCCCGGTGCGGGCCGAAGCTCCGGACTAGAACCAGCCTCGTTAGCCATGCCGTCCCACACCGACCGCCCGGACGGCCGCGCCCACCGCGGCGGGCTCACGGTGTCCGCCAAGCGCGCGCACGTCATCAAAATCTCCGCGGATAATCTTCAACGCATAGATCTCGCGATCAATCTCGCCGCGCGTGCGGACGCCCAACTGCCGCAGCAACGGAAGAGGCGGATCGAACCCGTTGGTCGCATGCAGCAGAAAAAACGAAAGCCCGGCGCACGTCGCGTACCCCCATTTCCGATTTCGCGTGACCGCCAGCAACGCGGTCGTAAGTCCCACCGCCGCCACATTGAGCTGTAAAAAACGCTCCACGCTCCACTCCCGCCCGAGTTCCTCGATGCGCGCTTCGATCGCCTCATCCGACTGCGAGGCATAGCGCCGGATGTTCCGAACGGTCTTCTCGTCGATACGCCTGAGTTGCAATTCCGTCGTGTATCGCCGGACACGATCCGGTTCGCTGCTTCGTGCAAGTTTCATGACGATCCCTCCGGGTTAGGTGTTCACCGCTTTCCAGACGCTGGCGACGTCGGCCCGAGATTTCGCGCCACGCAGATTTTTGAAGTCACCGCGGAGTGCCTTGAGCGCGTATTTCTCCTGATCGATCTCCGCGCGCGTGCGCACTCCGATGCGCCGGAAGATCGGCACCGGCGGACACCAGCCGGTGATCGCGTGCTGGGTCAGAAACCCCAACACCGTCCCGGTGATCAAAAAGAAATTCTTGTTCACCGTGGTGCCGAGAATGGCGCCGGACAGGGCAAGGATGCTCGCGTTGGTTTCGAGCACTTCCTCCATGTCCCGCTCGCGCTCCACCTCCGCGATCCGGCGGTCCAGTTCGTGCCGGGGCTGAACACCATACAGGCGGATGTGCCGGCGGGTTTTTTCATCAATGGCTTCCGCCGCGGAGTCCGACGTCTGCCGTCGAACGCGATCCTGTTCGAGTTGGGAATTGGTTTTCATGGCGAGGGCGGCGCGGATCCGGCCGCGTTGCTCAGGGACCGGCTCCCCGCCGGGCGGTGCCGGGATGTACGGCCGTTTTCGAAGGAACCAGCCCGCGCCGGGTAGGCGCATCGCCAAACCACCCCATGCGACCATCAAAATAGCTCCGACCGTCGCCCCCGGTCATCGGGAGACCGGATGCGAGCCGCGCATTCGTTTTCGAAAGGCGACCGGCTCGTCCAGACGAGGCTTGCCGCCCCGCCGCCTCGCGCAATTCTCACCGCGCGGTATGATTCATTCGTTCATCTTCAGCGACGGCAAACTCGTGGGGCGCGATCTTGAGGTCGAGGCTCTCCGACTCGTGCGCGCCGACAAAGGTCTCACGCTTTGGGTCGATCTCGAAAATCCCACCCCGGCGGAGATCAAGTCCATCCTCTCCGACGTGTTCCAGTTTCACCCGCTCGCGATCGAAGACTGCGTCACCCCCAGCGCCCTGCCCAAGCTCGAGGACTACGATCATTATCTCTTCCTCGTGATGCACGCGGTGGACTTCACCCGCACCGAAAAGTTCAACAGCACCGAACTCGATTTTTTCATCGGCAAGGACTACCTCGTCACGTTCCACCACCTCCCGCTCAAATCGGTCGCCTCCGTGATCGACCGCTGCGTGAAGGCCACCGGCAGCGTCGCCCGCGCCCCCGACCGCATCGCCCACCTCGTGCTCGACGCCATGGTCGACAACTTCAAGCCGATCACCGACGAACTCCGCGGCGAACTTGAGCTCATCGAGGAAACCGTCCTTGGCGCGGAAACCGAAAACCTCACGCCCAAGCTCATCGAGGTGCGCTCCGAGCTCAATCACCTGCGCCAGATCGTGCGCCCCCAGCGCGACATCGCCTCCCGCCTCGCCCACGGCGAATCGAAGATCATCCGCGCCGTCATGTATCCGTATTTTCGCGACTTGCGCGACAATCTGGTGCGCATCGACGAGACCGTCGCCAGCTACGCCGACCAGTTGCTCATCTCCTTCGACCTCTATCTCAGCCGCTCCGGCTTCGAGGCCAACGAAGGCATCAAGGTCCTCACCGCGCTCACGGCCATCACCCTGCCCGCCATTCTCATCGGCACCTGGTATGGGATGAACTTCGCCCACATGCCGGAACTGCGGTCCGTCTACGGCTACCCGATCGTGATCGCCGTGACGCTCGTCCTCACCGCCATCATGTGGGTCTGGTGCAAACGCCGCCGCTGGATCTGACCGCGCCCGCGGCGCGGAATGACCAACGCCCAATGACCAATACCCAATGAGTAATCCGCCCACCACTCACATCCGCGAGTCCTTTCAGTCATTGATCATTGGTCATCGGTCATTGGTCATTACGACGCAGCCGTTCCGTCCATGATCACCACGCTTGTCTATCGCGACCACAAGCTCCACGGGCAAAACCCTCCCGTCGAGTCCCTCGCGGCCCTGCGCCAGGAACCCGGAGTGTTGCTCTGGATCGATCTTGACGCCCCGTCGCCCGGGGAAATCAAGGCGATCTTCGAGGATCTCTTCGCCTTTCACCCGCTCGTCATCGAGGACTGCGTGAGCGACTCCCCGCTGCCCAAGCTCGAGAGCTACGACGACTACCTCTACTTCGTCATGCACGCGGTGGATTATTCGAAGACCGACAAGTTCACCACGACCGAACTGGATCTGATCCTCGGCAAGAACTTCCTGGTCACCTTCCACCGCCAGCGACTCAAACCCGTGCAGGCGGCCATCGAACGCTGCCTGCGCACGGCCGGCGTGCCGGTACGCGGCCCCGACCGCTTCGCGCACACCTTGCTCGATTTGATGGTCGAGGCCTACAAACCCGCGCTGGAAGAACTCCGCGGCGAACTGGAGTGGGTCGAGAACGCGGTCCTCGCCAACGCGGATTCCCGCGAACTGTTCCCCCGGGTCGTCGCCCTGCGCAAGGAACTGGCGCAACTCCGGCAAATCGTGCGCCCCCAGCGTGAAGTCGCCACCGAACTCGCCCAAGGCAAGGCCCGCCTCATTCGCGCAGCCATCCTCCCCTACCTGCGTGATTTGTCCGAAGATCTCGCGCACATCGAAAATCAGGCGATTTCCTGGGCCGACCAGTTGATTCTGTCGTTCAGGGTCTACCTCAACAAATCGAGCCATGAAGCGAACCAAGGCATTCGCGTGCTCACCGCGCTGACGGCCCTCACCATCCCGCCGCTCCTCATTGGCGGCTGGTTCGGAATGAACTTCGCGCGGATGTCCGAACTGGGCAACCGCTACGGTTATCCCCTCGCGGCGGCCCTCACGATTGTCAGCATCGGCGGCATGGCGCTCTTCATGCGCAAAAAAAGGTGGCTTTGACCCGCTGATCGCCGGTCGCCGGTCGCCGGTCGCTGGTCGCTGGTCGCTGGTCGCTGGTCGCTGGTCGCTGGTCGCTGGTCGCCGGTCGCTGGTCGCTGGTCGCTGGTCGCTGGTCGCTGGTCGCTGGTCGCTGGTCGCTGGTCGCTGGTCGCTGGTCGCTGGTCGCTGGTCGCTTAGCCTCGGAATCACGAAAAACAATCCTCCGACTTTCGTGTAGTTCGTGGGCCCCTTCCGATCCCTGTTCGAGTCCCCATCTGCGATCAGCAGATACCTCCGTCCCCACGCGGAGGCGATTAGCCGGAGCCGCCTCCCAAGAACCGCCCATTGGGCGGTTCATTAGTGGTTAGAAAATCCGCCCCGCCTACACCCGGCCCGTCCTCGTTCTCTTTCTCGATCTCTCCTTCCGATCCTCCACCGCTCCTCGCCTCCGCCCACCCGATCCACAACCGCAGCCCGAGAGAACGAGAACGATTCACAGCTCCCACTCCGCAATCCGCACTCCGCAGTCCGCAAACCAGCCGCCAGTGGGTGGCGTCTCGATTGAGAGAGGCGGGCCTGACGAAATTTCACGTTCTTTTTCAGATGCCCGCACCTCTTTGAACGTGCGTTCACCGCGGGGCTCACCTAGCCCTACACCATGTATCAGAGTTACTATGGGTTGAACGAAATGCCGTTCAACATCACGCCCGACCCCAAGTTTCTCTACCTCAGTCCCACGCACCAGGAAGCGCTTCAGCACCTCAAATTCGGGGTCAGCGAACGCAAGGGTTTCATCGTGCTGATCGGCGAGGTGGGCTGTGGCAAAACCACTCTGTGCCGGCGCTTCCTGAACGAACTGGACCCCGCCCGCTACGACACCGCGCTCGTCCTCAACCCCCGTGTCACCGAGGAGCAGATGCTCACCGCCATTCTCACGGAACTCGGCGAGACCACGTTCGCGCATAATCAACACGATCTCGTCGCCCAAATGAATCGCGTGCTCCTCGATCGCATCGAGCGGGGCCGCGACATCGTCCTCATCATCGACGAGGCCCAAAACCTCTCCTTCGAGGTGCTCGAACAGATCCGACTCCTCTCCAATCTGGAGACCGACAAACAGAAGCTCCTTCAAATCGTTCTCATGGGCCAGACCGAGCTCAAGGACGTCCTCGCTCGCGAAGAACTGCGCCAGCTCCGCCAACGCATCCTCATTCACTACGAACTCAACCCGCTCACCCTCGGCGACGTGGAACACTACGTGCAACACCGCCTCACCCTCGCCGGCGGCATGGGCCGGCCCGCCTTCACCCGTCGGGCCCTCAAGGCCGTCCATGGCTACAGCAAGGGCATCCCGCGAATTATCAACAATCTATGCGACAAGTCCATCCTTGCCGCCTTCATCCGCGATTCCGATGAGGTCACTTGGTGGGATGTCCGCCGCGCCCACTACGACATGCGCAGCCTCACCCGGTGACCCTTTGAAATTCCCGAGGGGCGCATTGGTTAATGACAGCCCCCCGGTGATCGCCCTATCACGCAACCCAAGTACAAAACCCGCCGCTCCCATCCCAGGTTTTAGCTTTCTGGTTTTCCGTTCCGCCCCAGATCACATTCCCGTCCTCCTCAACCCATGAGTTTAATTAACGAAGCCCTGAAGAAGGCCCAACGTCAGCGGACGGAAGATCCGGTAGCTGTGACGCCGACTCAGTTCGGCCCGGTCGCAACGCCGGCGTCTCGCATCGTCAAGCGCCGTCCTCCGATGCCCGCGCGCACGCAGATCCTCTTGGTCGGCGGATGCATCGCCCTGCTCCTCATGGGAGGAGCGCTCGCGTTTGTGGTGTTGGATTCGGAGTCCCCCGCGCCGCCTCCCACCCCGCCGGTGGTTGCCGTGCAGCCGGTCGCCCCCCCTCCGCCCGTCGCCGTCGTGCCCGAGCCCGAAACGCCTCCAGCCCCGGTGGAAGTTGCCATTACCCTGCCCCCGCTTCCCCTTCCCGTCGCCCCCATTCCGACGCCTCCTGAACCGCCGCCTGCCGCTCCGCTCGTCCCGACCCCCAACCCGAAGGTTCACGAGTTCCTGGAGGTGCTTCGCATCACCGGTATTCGCACGTCCGATACCGATCCCAAGGTGATCATGAACGACCGGGTGTTTCGCCTGAACGACATCGTTGATCGCGGCACCCAACTGCGTCTGCTCAAGATCGATTCGAGCTACCTCCTCTTCGTCGACGCCAACGGCTTCGAGTACCGAAAGTCGTTTTAGGCGCGGGCTGGTGGCTGGTAATCAGTGACCAGCTACCAGTCCGAGGTAGGACGAGGACCGCTGGGCCCGCTACGTAGGCCGCTCGCTCGCGAGCGCTCTTGGAAGATCGGCACCAGGTAGGGCGAGGCCTCCGGTCGAGCCGTGGATCGCTTCGCCCACAAAGGTTGCACAGAGAAGAAGCTCCATGGTGTTGAACTTTGTGAGGGCTCCGTGCCTTTGTGCCTCCGTGGTAAAACCTCTCCTAGCCACTGGTCATTAGCCACTAGTCACTGGCTCCTAGCCACCAGCGACCAGCCACGAGTCACTCCGCAATCCCCAATCCGCCCTCCGCAATTCAAAAGAGCACCTCAGTTTCCGCTTCCCTGCGTTTCGCTCCTCGGCAAACTGGCCCCTTCAGTGCCCCCGTGTCCGCACTCCCCGCCCTCTGTGACCCACTCTGAAAATCGCTCCCGTTCCAGCCCCAGTTTCCGTGCTCCCCCACCGCTCTTCCCTCCCCATTCCGCGTCCTGACGACTCCCCGCTGCAGGTGTTTCGAGGCGAAATGCGCGCCTCATCCAACCTGCACCTCTTGGAGCGCAGCCTCCTCGTCATCGCGAGCGTCCTCCTTTGTTTTATGCCATGGGCCCTCGGCACAATGCACGTGTGGAGCCAGTCGATCACCCTCGGGCTCTCCTCGCTGGCCCTCGGCGTGGCGCTCATCAACCGTCACTATCGCGGCGAATTCGCACCCCAGGGCGACTTCAAGCTCATCATGTGGCCCAAGCTCGTCCGCTTCCCGCTGTTCTGGCTGGGGCTGCTCCTGCTCGGCTACATCCTCACCCAGGCGCTCAATCCTGCGTGGAGTTTCATGACCGACGGCGAGTTCTGGTGGCTGACACCTCTCGATCACATTTCATGGCTGCCCGCGGGCATGGAGACGCCCTACAAGGACATGAACCCGTGGCGCATCCTCGTTATCTACGGCAGTGTCTGGCTGTTCGTGTGCGCACTCTGGGTCGGCATCACCCGCCGCGCCGCCGTCCAGGCGCTCTTCACCGTGATCGCGGTAAACGGCGCCTTGCTCGCCATCGTCGGCATCCTGCAACGCGTGACCAAGGCGAAGGAGATGCTCTGGTTCATCAAAGTAAAAGTTCCCTCCGACTACTTTTTCTCCACGATCATCTACAAGAACCACGCGGGCGCCTACCTCAACCTGGTGCTCATGCTCTGCACGGGGTTGCTCTACTGGCACTTTGCCCGGGCCGAACGGCGGATGGAGCGCACCAGCCCCGCCCCCGTGTTTGCTTTTTGCGCGGTACTGCTCGGGCTGAGCGTGCTGCTCAGCAATTCGCGTGCGGCCATCATCCTCCTGATGGTGTTCACTCTCGTCGCCTTCATCGGCTTCGTCGTCCGCTGCACGATCTACCGGAGCGAAGGCCGCAGCCCTTGGGCCATCACCCTGCTTTGCGCGGTCTTTTCCCTCTTCATCGGGCTCGGCTCGTATTTTCTCAACACGAGCAAGGCCTTCGACCGCGTGGGCAAACTGATCGAGAACAGCGAAACCGACAGCTCCGTCGTCACTCGCGTCCTCGCCCGCAATGCCACCTGGGATATGGCCAAGGACAATCTCGTCACCGGCTGGGGCGCGGGAAGCTTCCGTCATTACTTCCCCGTATATCAGCGTAATTATCCGGAGATCTATAAGCCTTCACCGAAATCCAAGCGCACCTTTCGCTGGGAGTATGCACACAACGATTATGTGCAGCTCCTCGCCGAACTGGGGCTGATCGGTGCGGGCATCCTCCTCGCCATGCTGAGCTTGGGCATCACTCATCTGATGCGCCAGCGCGTGTGGTTAAAGCCACACCTCATGTTCATCGTGCTGGGGCTGGTCATCACCGCGACCCACGCCTGGGTCGATTTCCAATTTCACAACCCGGCAATCCTCTTCCTCTGGTGCTCCTCCGCCGTCCTCATCGGTCGCTGGGCCGAGCAGGAAAACCGCCGCAACGCACCGGGTGTATCGGATGTGCCGCGCAGCTCATTCCGCGGGTAGCGACTGCGCTCATCTCTGACCATGAGTCCTGCGCCCCTACGCCGCTTGCTCGGGATCAATTTTTTCGCAGGAGCGTTGGACACCGCCGTCGAACGGGTGGTGCGCGACCCCGCCTCGCAGGCTACGCTAGGCACCGGCGGTCTGGTGGTGGCGCCGTCGGCCCCCGGACTTGCGATCGACCTCGTCAAATCGTCCGCCTATCGCGAAGCCCTGACCACCGCTGATCTCGTGCTGACGGATTCGGGTTTCATGGTCGTGCTCTGGGGCATGTTCACCGGGGAAAGGCTCCCCCGTCATTCGGGTCTCAAGTTTTTGCGGGCCGTGCTGGCCCGGCCCGAACTCAAACAGCCGAATGCCGTGTTTTGGGTGATGCCGTCGGCCGAGGATGACGCACGCAACCGCGCCTGGTTGATTACCCAAGGATTCCCGGTGACGTCCGACGATGTGTATGTGGCGCCCCATTACCCCACCGGTGCGGTTACGGACGACGCGTTGCTTCGCCGCATCGATGCACGCCAACCTCGTATTGTCATGCTGGCGATCGGCGGGGGTGTGCAGGAGCGGGTTGGCCTGATGCTGCGTAATCGCCTGAACGGACGCCCCTCGATCCTGTGCCTGGGCGCGGCGATCGCGTTCTTGACGGGTGGCCAGGTATCGATCCCGCCATGGGCCGATCGACTCATGCTGGGCCTGTTGCTGCGCTTCCTGTCCAATCCGCGGAAATTTTGGCGTCGCTATGCGGAAGGGATAAAACTCGCTCCGTTATTGTGGCGACACCGGGACCGACTCCCCCCGCTGCAAGGATGAGATCTGCTGACTGATAGCTGATGGCGGTCGGTCAGAGGTTCACCTTCATTGCGGGCCGCCGGTCCGGACCTCGGTCGTGCTTTTCGCCGACGCCGGCTGGCTCAACGGTGTGACGGAAGCGCGTTCTCCGCGGTCGACTCCGTCCGGGCCTCAAGCGCGGGGTGCTCCAGTATGACCAACGAATAGGAAAACGCCCGGGCCTTGAGTAACTCCGGATTCGTGTGAATGAGCTTCGGATTAATGCTCCGGCAAATCGGACGAATCTCCGCCACACGCCAGCCTTCCCGAATGCGCCGACGGTATTCGTCCTCGTGCTGGCCTTCGATGACAAGGTAGTCATGCAGCCCGTTTGTCGCCACAAACCCCAATCGGCCCGGCCCGGCGAGTTCTGCGACATAACGTGGATTGATGGCGACCATGGTGAAGCGATTGACATCACACCTTGGCCCGGTTCGCCGAGGGAGCAACCCAGGTCGTTGCGAAAGGCGGTTCTTTTCGACCTTGGTGATGACCGGCAACTTTGCCCGTCTGTTTTTTCGGATGTGTAATTGAGTTCACACGCTCGGGAGTGACCGGATTTTCACTCGGTCACAGGATTCAAAGCCTCACCGGCTTCGTGCCTCCTCATGCGACCGACACGCGGGCTGAGCTGATTGCGCCTCCCATTTTATCATCTCGTTTTATGGACCACCTCCCCGACTGCCTCTATTGCCGCAAGGACAAGCGCCTGACCGATCTCATGCTTGAAATCGTCCCGCTTCAGGTCTCCACGCTCTATCTCTTTAAAGAGCAAACGTACCGCGGCCGCTGCGTCGTGGCGTATCGCGATCACGTCAACGAACTCTACGAACTGCCGGCGTCCGAACTCACGTTATTCATGCAGGATGTCGCTTGTGCGGCCAAAGCCATGAAGACCGCCTTCAATCCCGCCAAGATCAACTATGGCGCCTATTCGGACAAACTTCCCCACCTGCACATGCACTTGGTGCCGAAATACGTCGATGGTCCGTCCTGGGGTACGACGTTCGCCATGATGCCGGACCCCAGGCAATTGCTCGCCGATGCGGATTACGCCGCTCTGATCGGGCAGCTCAAACAAGCCCTGAACTAACCTCGCGACGAAAGCCATGGGCGATCCGAGATCCCTCCGCGTCGCTCGCGTTTCCTGCTACGTTCCAGTCACCGGCTCCCTCCGTCACAAGGCATCTCGGGCCTGATCCGTTTAAATCGGGTTTGATGCCGCGGTCCCCTCACGCGACCTTCATGCATGAGCCGTGAAACCTGCTACCGCTGCTTCTGGCCGAAGCCCCTTTGCTGGTGCCCCTCCATCACTCCGATGGAGACGCGCACCCGTTTCGTGTTCCTCATG
>JANJTQ010000300.1 GCA_024711005.1 Opitutaceae bacterium
GCCCGGTAACGTCAGCAGCAGACGATTGCCGCGATAGGGATACACCAGCGACCACATGAATGCGCGCCAGCGGTGACTGCCCACCCGGCCCCGCCGCAAAGTGGCCGTCTGCCAATCCGTCGTTCCGCCGCCGTCCGATGATTGCGTTCCCTCGCCGGGGGAAAGGGTCCGGAGTGGATTCAAGGTGGCCGACGACATGGCGACGATCCGCTTCAGACCGGCGCGGAAATGCTGCCGACGATGCGTCGCAGCGCCGCGGTCACCGCACGTCGTTCTTCCATGGGATCCGAACTCTGCCGCAGCAGCGAAAGCCGGTGCGCCAGAACGGGGACGACGAGATCCTGCACGTCTTCGGGAATCACGAAATCCCGGCCGAGCAGCAACGAGCGGGCTTGAGAGGCGTGCTTGAGCGCGAGACTCCCGCGCACCGAGATACCGGCCTTGAACTCGGCCTCCGTACGCGTCGCGCCGACGATTTTGAGCATGTATTCCAGCACCGTATCCTCAACGAACACTTGTCGGGCGGTATCCTGCAAATGAAGGACCTGGTCGCGTGTCGCCACCGCGTTAAGAGCGATGGAATCATACGCGTTGTGAGTCGAACGCAGGATGTCGAGTTCGTCGGCCTCTTTCGGATACCCCATATGCAGTCGCATGAGAAACCGGTCCATCTGGCTCTCAGGCAGCGGAAACGTGCCTTCGTAATCCACCGGATTCTGGGTCGCGAACACCATGAACGGCGCCCCTACGTCATGTGGCTCGCCATCGACCGTGACCTTCGCGCGGTCCATTACCTCAAGCAACGCCGACTGAGTTTTGGGGGTCGCGCGATTGATCTCGTCCGCCAGAACGACGTTGGCGAAAACCGGACCTTTTTTGAAAACAAAGCTCTTCTCCTGTTCGTCGTAGATCGCCACGCCCGTCACGTCGCTCGGTAGCAAATCGCTGGTAAACTGAATGCGGGCAAACGCGCAGTCCATCGAACGCGCCAGCGAGTAGGCGAGCGTGGTCTTGCCCACGCCCGGCAGATCCTCGATCAGCGGATGCCCTCCCGCCACAAGACAAACCAACACTTGGTCGATGACCTCGTCCTTGCCCTTGATTGTCTGCCGCATGCTCGTGCGAAGCCGGTCGAGGGTTTGCTTGGCATCGGTAACCGCGGGGCCGGATACGAAATCGCTCATAAGACAGAAGTGTGGACGTTCGCCGGATTGCGTCAACGAACGCGCCGCGCTCACCCACAAAAAACTCTTTATCCTCCTCGTTTTCTGAGGGAAAGCCCCCAAAAACGCCCGAACGAAACCAAAACGGCCCTCCAAGATCGACGGCCGAAAACAGGGCAAGCGAGCTTCGCTTCGAACAACGAGGGTCTCCGCGGATCGCCAAATCGGCTCAATCCGTTCCGACTACCTCATAGGGATTAATCCTCATGTCGATTCATCCAGTAGAACTCATAACAAACTCGCATAGACCACCTAATGCCATTGTCTAATCTTTCGCAGAAAAATGCCGTCGGGGACACATCGGCGGCGCGTCTTGTATTTAGGCTTCGTCGCGGTTTGCATCCCTCCCCGAAAGCCTGCCGGACCTAAATCGTGATTCTTACGTAACATGCTGATGCAGCTATCAAATCACTTTTAACGCCACCTCATCTACTATATTCTAAAATGTTGCTGCATAGGCAATCGGCAGCCTCAATCCCCAAGGCCGACAGGCTGTCAGGCTAGTTTTCCCCATGAATGCCGTCACGTTCCTTAGCCATCGAGTTGATATAGGGGTCTTCCTTATCCTCATCGGCCTGATCCTTTATCTCGGCAGATGTGTCATAAAACACAAACGGCCGGGACTGCGTCTCCCCTCGTTTGTTTTTATCATCAGCGGAGTGCTCGCCATCGCAGGTGTCTGGTTGGCCGAGTATTCCGCCGTCAGGGAACGGGAAAAAATCCATCAATGGATCGCGGGTTTCGCCCCCGTCTTTGCTCACGGGTTGGAAACCATGGGGCATCATAAAATGGGCCCGCAAACCCCGCCCGATGACCCGCAGTATCTTGCCATGATCGAGCGGATGAAGGCGTGGCTTAAGATCAACCCGACCATCGCCAACATCCATACCTATCGCCGCCTGTCCGATGGCCGCATCGTGTTCATCGTCGATTCGGAAGCCGACTATGATCACAATGGGCGTTTTGAGGGCGACCGTGAGCGGCGCATGGCCAATGGCGCACCTTATCCAACGCCCACCCAACACGCGTTGCGCGCGTTGGATGGTCATCCTGGTTTGAGCAGCGACATCATCTCCGACCCATGGGGCACGTGGATCAGCTTCCACCAACCCATGCTCGATCGGGCCGGCCGGGTTGAGGCCGTTCTCGGCCTGGACTTCCCGGCGGCGGAATGGGTTCATCGTATTCTCTATGCGCGGGCGACCAGCCTGTTTATCGCCGCCGTTCTTGTTCTCATTCTCGTCGCCGTCTCCGTGCTCATCACCCTCATGCGTGCCGAGATTGGCCAACGCACCAAAATCGAAAGAGAGCTCGTCCGGGCCAAAGAACTGGCCGAGCAATCCAACCAGGCCAAAAGCGAGTTCCTGGCTCATCTCAGCCACGAGCTGCGCACGCCAATGACCAGCATCCTCGGCTTTAGCGATCTGCTGCTCGACACCCATCTCACCGAAGAACAGAGGGAATTCACGCTCACGCTCAGGAAATCCGGCGCGTCCCTCATCACCCTGCTGAACAACATCCTCGACCTCTCCAAAATCGAAGCCAACCAGACCAAACTGGAGTCCATCCCCTTTTCGCTGGCTGAGATCGTCGACGATGTCACCAGCATGCTCAAACCCGGAACCATCACGAAAAAACTGGCGTTTACTGTCGAAAACCAAGCGGGCGACATCAACGTCATCGGCGATCCCACTCGATTCCGCCAAGTGCTGATAAACCTCCTCCACAACGCGATCAAATTCACCCGGAAAGGCGGCGTGACCCTGCGCATGGAATGGAGCAACGACATCCTGCGTTGCGACGTCATTGACACGGGCATCGGCATCCCTCCTGACAGGCTCGCCAATCTGTTCCAGGGATTCACTCAGGCCGATGCTTCCATCACCCGCAGGTTTGGAGGCACCGGCCTCGGATTGGTCATCTCGCGAGAACTAATCCGGCTCATGGGCGGGACCTTGACCGTCGAAAGCGAATCGGATCACGGAACCACATTTACGATCCGGGTGCCCGCACCGCAACACGACGCACCCCTGTCGACCTCGGGCTCGGCGGCTCCCATCAGCGCGCCCGAGCTTCCCGCTTCGCCGGGCAAGTCCGGCCACGTGCTCCTCGTCGAGGACAACATCACAAATCGCCGTCTGTTCTCCACGATGCTCGGCAAGCTCGGCTATACCTTCGACGTGGCCGTCAACGGCAAGGAAGCCATCGCCTTGTTTCCCCGTCGCCACTATCACGCGGTCCTCATGGACTGCGAAATGCCCGAACTCGACGGCTTCGAGGCCACCCGCGAAATTCGTGCAATGGAAACGGCCGGCGGGAACACCCGTCGCGTGCCGATCATCGCGGTGACCGCCAACGCAATGGCCGGCACGCGCGCCAAGTGCCTCGATGTCGGCATGGACCACTACCTGACCAAACCGCTGCGCATTGAGATACTTGGTGACACCCTCTCATCCCTCGTTGAACTCCCGGTCGCCACCGACTCCCCCTCCGGTTCCCCTCCTGCCTAGTTCCGACCGCAGCCCTCCGTATTCCCCCAGCCTTGGACGGCTTGAGATCCCAAGCAGTCCAATCCATCCCCATGCGCCTCCCATCGATCCGAACCTGCCTGATCCATGTCTTCGCCCTCGTATTCGTATGTCAAATACACGCCCAGCTCACCCCGTTGCCGGACTCAACGCCTGATGCGCTCGACAATGTCCCCCTGGAGCAGCTCATGCAACTGCCCGTGGAATTCGTGACCGGCGCCTCCAAATACGAACAAAACATCCAGCGGGCTCCGGCCAGCGTGACCGTGCTCACCGCCGAGGACGTTCGCAACTACGGCTGGAACACCGTGGCCGACGCGTTGCGCAGCGCCCCGGGCATTTTCATCAACAGCGACCGCTTCTACGATTACATCGGCAATCGCGGTTTCACCCGCCCTTACGACTACAACTCCCGCACGCTTGTCCTCGTCAACGGCCACCGCATCAACGATGCAATCTTCCAGCAGGGTTCGATCGGCACCGACTTCATCCTGGACCTCAGCCTGGTTGATCGCATCGAAATCATCCATGGCCCCAGTTCCTCTCTTTACGGGAGCAGCGCATTCTACGGTGCCATCAATATCATTCCCAAAAAGGGCCGTGACTTCGACGGGGGAGAGGCCTCGCTCGCCTTGGGATCGGAACCCAGCATCAAGGGCCGTGTGACCACGGGCAACCGTACCAGCAACGGTGTCGAATACACGATCTCGGCCACCGAATGGTGGTCGAAAGGAGAGGATGACTTCAGCCTGCCGCAGAGCTGGCGGGACAACACCGGGCTCCCCGATACCGTCGCCCGCGATCGCGACCGCATGCATCATCAGAGCGTTTACGGCAACGCCTCGTGGAGATGGCTCGAATTCGAGGCCGCCTACGTAAAGCGGGACAAGGACGTGCTTCCCCAAGTTTATTTTACCAACCTGGAGGATCCTTCCGAGGCCACCGATGAACGCGCCTACGCGCTTGTCCGCGTCACCGGCCACCCCAACCCCAACGCCACCCTCTCGAGCACGCTTTCGCTGGACTACTACGCCTACGATGCGCGGTTCTCCCCGGTCTTCCTGTCCTTCAACCAACAGCACCTCCACTCGAAGGCGCTCTCGCTCAATTACGAAACACGCTGGCAGCAGTCCTTCGGAGACGAGCATGTCATGATAACGGGCTTCGAATATCAGAAGAATTTCATCCAGGACGTGGCACGTGACGACCTCGTCGATCCGTCCCAATCCGCCAGCATATCCACGGATTCCAGCTACATCAGCCCATTCCTCCAGATTGACTGGAATCTGGGCCGCAATTTTTGGTTATCCACCGGTGCCCGTTACGACACTTACAGCACCGGCGAAGAACGCCTCACCCCGCGTTCCGGACTCATCTGGAACGCCTCTCCCTCCACGACCCTCAAGCTGCTCTATGGCCAGGCCTTCCGCGTGCCCAATGTGGCGGAACGTCTGGCCGGTGAAGGCGCCCCCGGTCCCAACCCCGACCTGAAGCCTGAAACCAACGAGAGCTGGGAGTTTGTGGTTAACCATAAATTCAACACCACCTGGCAGGCCGATGCCCACCTCTACCACACCAAGTCGAGCGACCTGATCACCGATAACGCAGTCAACGCCCAGGAGATCACCACACGAGGCGTCGAGGCCGGCTTCACCGCATATTTTCCCGCGAACATCCAGCTGCGAGCCAGCGGCACCTATCAGGAAACCTACGATGCCGACGGTCATAACGTCGTCGATGCTCCCCACACTCTTTTCAAACTCAACGCCTCCGCCCCCATCTACCAAAAGTGGCTCCGCGCCTCCCTCGAAGTCCAGTACGTGGGCGACCGCGTTGACAACACCGGCGCTTCCATGGGCGACTACCTGACCGGAAACTTCACGCTCCGGGCCATCCATGTATGGGATCACTGGGACTTGAGGCTCTCCGTTTACAATATTTTCGGAAGCCGCTGGGCGGACTCGACCAACACGGGACAGATCCAATCGGCTCCCCGATCTGTCATCGCCCGCGCAACACTGGAATTCTAATGGCCTCCGACTGCGCGATGAGCTGGCGACGGCTCCTCTGTTTTGCATTCATGACAGCCGGCCTTCTTGCGTCCGGCGTTCGCGCTCAACCGACCTCGGACGGCTATTCCGCCAACGCGATCAGGGCCGCCTACCTCGTAAACTTCATCCACTTCACCGAGTGGCCCGCCGCCTTCGCCGACGAGACGAACGCCCCGTTGGTCATCGGTGTCGCAGGTAATCGTGAACTCGAGGACTACCTGTGGAGAACCACCGAGGGAAAGCTCCTTCACGGTCGCAAGGTGCGTATTCTCCGACTTCTCGTCCCGTCCGATGCGACGCAATGCCGCTTGATCTACATCAATCCGGCTCCTTCCCGCACGGACGCCGTCCCCGTCTCCACCGAAGAGTGGCTGCAGGCCGTCCGAGGTAAACCGGTGCTGACCGTCTCCCAACTGGACAACTTCCTAAAGCAAGGTGGTATCATAAATTTCTATACCGAGGGGAAAAACCTGCACTTTGAAATCTCGGCCGACGCCGCCGAGGCCGCCGGACTCCGGTTGAGTTCCCGGTTGCTCGCCCTCGCGAGGGTCGTCCGCGCCGGGCCGCCCCCCACCGCCGCCGCACGCTGATGAAAACGGTCAATTCCATTCATCGCCAGATCATGCTCTTCGCGGTCTTCATCTGCCTCGCGGTGCTCGTGCCCGTCGGCACCGTCTTGCTGCTGAATCACATCAGCCAATTCAAGGCCAAGCTCAGCGAGTCGTTTCAGGCCACCGCCCGCATCATGGCGACCAATGCCTCCGCCGCGCTCGCCTTCAACGACAAAACCGCCGCCGACGAACTGCTCGCATCCCTCGTCAACGCCCCTTCGATCACCGCCGCCGCGCTCTACACCAACGATGGAGTCCGCCTCGTCACCTACGGGGAGACTCCCCTCACCGCGCCCGACCCCGCCCTGAGCGACGGGTTCTCCTCCAAACAAGAGCCGGTCTCCTACAAGGGCGAAACCTACGGCCGCCTCCTCGTGCTCAGCCGTTACCCCGAGGAACTCCGTACCACGATCATTGCCTGGGTCTCCGTCTATGCCGGGGGCATCGGCCTGGCCGGTGTGATCGCCGCCCTGCTCGCCGCTCGCTTTCACCGGGCCGTCGCCACTCCGCTCCAGTCACTCGCCAACACGGCCGGGGATGTGACCACCAGCCAAAATTACGCCGTCCGGGTGCCTTTGAACGGCCCCCGCGAAATCCGTGAACTCGCCCAGGCATTCAACACCATGATGGCGGAAATCGATCGGCGTGACGCGGAACTGGGAGAGAAGAGCAAGGTGCTCTCCCGCCAGCTCAAAGCGCTCCGCAACGAGGTGACGGAACGCGAAGCCGCCGAACAGCGATTGCGGGAGAACAACCGCGAGATGATGCGCCTCTCTCGCGAGGCCGGCATAGCAGAGGTCGCGACCGGCGTGCTCCACAACATCGGCAACGCCCTCAACAGCATCAATGTCTCCACCGAACTCCTTTGCACCCAGGTCCACGAACAGTCCCGCGTCACCGCCGTCACCCTGCGCGACTTTTTCACCACTCCACCGGAAAATGCCGCCGCCGTGTTTTCCGCCCATCCCGTCGGCCCGGGTGTGCTCAACTTCGCCGCCTCGCTCGCGCGGCTCATCGTCCAGCAAATGGAGGAGGCCGCCCGTGAACTCGCCTCTCTCCGCACCGGGGTGATTCACCTCAAGGACATCGTCTCCCGCCAGCAATCCCTCGCCAAAACCGCCACCCTCAGCGCGTCCTTCAACCTCAACGAAGCCGTGCAGGACGCCCTGCTCCTCAGCAAAGCCGAAGCAACGAGTATCGACTTGAACGTCCAACACTCCGCCGACGATCCGGCCAAGGCCTACGCCGATCGCAGCTCTGTCGTTCAGATCTTGATCAACCTCATCACCAATGCCCGTGAATCCCTGGAGGAGGCCGGGACACCGATTAAAAAAATCTCGATCCGCATCGCCCCCCCGGACGACGGGCGCATTTCAATTTCCATCAGCGACAATGGAAGCGGGATTGCCTCCGATCAGTTGGTCGCCATTTTCTCCTACGGGTTCACCACCAAAAAACAAGGACACGGTTTTGGACTCCATAACTCGGCCAACATCGCCCGGCTCATGGGCGGGAGCCTTCAGGCCCATAGTCCCGGCCGCGGCCAAGGCGCCACCTTCACGCTCACCCTTCCCTGTCGTCCGCCAAATGCCCTATGATTGCTGACAACCACCGCATCCTGATCGCAGACGATCTTCCCGACATTCACGAGGATTACCGCAAGATCCTCACTCCCCGGACCTCCTCGGTCATCTCTGTGGAAGGCGTCGAGAATTTCGCCCCTCATTTCACGTTCCCCGGGAAAGACCTCCAGACGTCCTTCCAACTCGAAACCGTCATGCAGGGCGAAGACGCCATCCGGGCGGTCACCCGTGCCCGCGCCGAGGGCCGGCCTTTCGCAATGGTGTTCCTCGATGTGCGCATGCCTCCGGGCATCGACGGCATCGAAACGGCCATGCGCCTGCGCGACATCGATCCCGCCCTGCAGGTCGTGCTCTGCACGGCCTACTCCGATTACAGTTTCGCGGACATCTCCCAGCGCTTTAAAAAGAGCGACAACCTGCTCATCCTTAAAAAACCCTTCGATCCGGCGGAGGTGAGCCAGCTCGCCCAGACTCTTTGCCGCAAGTGGACGCTCTCGGAGGAAAACAAGCAATTGGTGGATGACCTGGAGTCACGGGTGCGGCTGCGCACGGCCGAGTTGGAAGGAGCCAAAGGCGAGTTGGAGGTCGCCCTCCATCGGGCGGAAGCCGCGAGCCGCGCCAAAAGCGAATTCCTCCGCTGCGTAAGCCATGAACTCAATACCCCGCTCAATGGCATCCTCGGCGCCTCCTCCGTGATCGAACTCTCCACCGATCCCGAACTGGTCGAAATGGCCTCGCTCATTTCCGAATCATCCGAACGGCTCAACCGGCTGTTCACACGCATCCTGTTATATCTGGAAATTGATACCGTCCCCTGCGAGACGTTCCATTGCATCCGGATGAACGAGCTCGTCGAACAAGCAGTCTCGCCCCACCGGGTTCGGGCCGAATCCAAGGGCGTCTCCTTCCAGTGCGAAAACCTTTGTCCGTCCCTCCTCTGGTTTCACGGCGATGATCGCAAGCTGCTTCAAGCCCTGACCTGCCTGGTCGAGAACGCGGTCAAGTTCACCGCTAGCGGCCAGGTAAACGTTCGTCTCAGCGTCCGCGATAACGGCTGTTTTGTGGCCGAAATCCGCGACACCGGACCCGGCATACAGGCGCCGCAGTTGACGCGCCTTTACGACCTCTTCAGTCCCGGCGACGTGCGATCACATCGCGGCCACGAGGGCATCGGCATGGGGCTTCCCCTCACCCGGCGCGTCGCCGAGTACATGGGCGGCACCATCGCCCATCGCAACCGTGCGAGCGGGGGCAGCCTTTTCATCCTCACTCTTCCTTGCCAGCTGGAGTAGTCACGATCAACAAGCCACCCCGCTACCTCGCTCCTCTCTGCGGTGGCAGGTTCAACTTTTCATCCCCACATGAAAATCAGACCCTTCAAAATCTCAGACACTTCGTCGGTCATTAAAGTTTATCGGGATGCCGTCCGGCGGATCGGTCCCATCGCCTATAGTCCCGAGCAAATAGCCGCTTGGAGCCGCTACCCAACCGATGAACGGGACTTCGGACAACGACTCACCCAAGGCCACACCTTGGTGATGGAAGAAAACGGGATCATTTACGCCTTCGGGCAACTTCACCCGAGAAATTGCTTCGCGTTCCTTTACACGACGGGCGACACCCACAGGAAAGGTCTGGGCACCCGGCTCTACGATGCCCTGGAGTCCCGAGCCTTTTCCGCCGGGGTGATCGAGATGCACACCGAGGTAAGCCGCATCGCCCGGCCCTTCTTCGAAAAACGTGGTTTTACGCTCGATGAAGTCGTTCGACACACCCATTTCGGCGTTGAATTCGAATGGTATCGTCTGAGTCGTTCCCGCGAAGCGGCACTGGCACACCGCCTGGCCCGACTCCCGTCGGCATCCGTCCACGTGGATCACTCCTTGGCAAACCGAACCCCCGTCGGTCCGCAAATGGCCTTCAACCGCGCACAGCCGCGGCATGCATAGGAGTCTGCTTGCAGGCGATTCCAATCCTCGCGAGCAAGTGGCGGACTGTCGCTCACGCTCGAAACACTCCCACGTTCAAACCGTCCGCCGCTACACCCAAGCCGAAGCAAGCTTCGTGGTACTGGATCCGAAAGGATAAACCACGTCCTCCGCTTCCCAGGCTCGGGGCTCACCCGAGCAGCTTGATCAGCGCCGAAAAATCCTCGTCGGCCCAGCCCGCGCGTTCGGCCGCGGCGAGGCGGTCCCTCACCGTGTCGAGCACCGGAAAATCTTCGCAACCGTTGATGCGCAACGCCAGGCGCATGTCTTTCAACATGTGCTTCACCGAGAACTGCGGATCAAAATCCCCGGCGCGCAATTTCGGCTCTTTCAACTTCACAAGCCCGGAGTAACCCACGTTTTTCTCCAATGCTCCGAAGAACACGTTGTCGGAAATCCCCGCGCGTCGCGCCAGTACGAGCGCCTCGCCCAAGGCCTGCATTTGCGCGGCAATATTCAGGTTCATCGCAAGTTTGAGCGTGGCCGCCTGTCGATGATCGCCGACGTGAAAACGCGCCTGGGATACCAACGCCAGCAGCGGCTCCAGTTCGGCAATGAGCGGCGCGTCACCGCCCAAATAAAACACGCTCTGTTTCTGCTCGGCCGCCGGCTTGCTGCCGGTGAACGGCGCCTCCAGGTAACGCGCTCCGACCGCGACCACCCGCGCGCGAAACTCGTCGCTGTTCTGCGGATCGATCGTGCTCGATTGCACCACGACTTTGCCCGGTCCCAGCGCCGGCAGTATGCGCTCGATCACAGCACGCACAGCCGGAGGATCGGCCACGACGATCTGCACGACTTCCGCCGCCAAAGCCACTTCCTCCGGCGATGCTTTCCACTGCGGGAAGTCCGGTTGCGGTGTGCGATTCCAGGCACCGGCCAGCTTGTCGGCGGCCTCATAATGCCGCGCCCACACCCCGCCAATGATTCCGAGTCCGATCACGCCGATTGTCATAAAATTCCCTTTCGTGTAGTTCGTGTTTCGTGAGACGAAGAAATTTCGTCACCGCTCACCCCAAAATTTCCAGCAACCGCCCAAACAAGCGATTCACCTTCGTCTGATTCTCCAGCACGAGATCCTTGAACTTCACGAAATCGATTTCCGTCCCCTCGAGGCCGTTCGCATAGTTGTCCACGATCGCGAGCGAGTTGTAGTTCAACCCCAGCTCCGTGCATAAATCCGCCTCATGCGCGAGCGTCATACCCACGACGTCGCCCCAGTTTTGGATGACGCGGATCTCCGCCTTGGTCTCGAAACGCGGACCGCGCATCTGCACGTACACCTTGCCCGTCTGGATGCGAAACTCCGACGCGAGTTTTTCAACCAGGCGCGGCACAAGGTTGTTCGCGATGCCCGGCGCCCCGCCCTTCAACTCGTCGTCGAAGTACGTCGCCGGTCCTTGCTGCAACGCCACGTAGTCGGCGCACGACACCAACGAACCCGGCGGCAGCGTCTGCTTGAGCGAACCGACGGAGTTCAACGACACCACATCGCGAATGCCCAGATCGGCAAGCGCACGGATATTCGCCCGGTAGTTGATCGAGTGCGGCGGCAACGGAACATCGAAACCGTGACGGTTGAGCAGCACCTGGTCGCCTCGGGTCTTATACGTCACGATTCCGTATTTTGTCTCGACGCTACGCACCTCCCAGGCCGAAAACAGCAGGGAGTTAACGATGCTCGTGCCACTGATGAAGGCGACTTTCATGACATCACTCAACGGCCCGCCTTTCGACCCAGTCAACGTTCAACCCCGCCTGCATCAATCGTCGTTCACATGAATACCACCCCAACGACCATGTTCATCGCCGTGGCCGTGATGAGTATGCTCGGTCTCACGGGCTGCTCCACCCCCGGCCCCACCCACGCCTACCTCGCAAGCCGTGCCGAGGACCCGATCATCGACCTGCTCCCCGGAGCATCCGATGTTCCGATTCCGAGCTACCTCACGTCGGACAGCGAGCTCTACGGTCTGGCCTACGATCCGTTCACCGATCACCTCCTCCTTCGCCTTTTCCCCGGCAATGTGGTCCGTGTAATCGACCGTCCCGCCCGAAAAGTGAAACGAGGTTATACCGTGCAGGACCTTCCCCCGGGCCGCGGCGATCTCGCCATTCGTTCCCGTGATCGTCACGTGTTCTTCGCGCATCCCACACTGCCGTTGGTCTTGGAAACCAACCTCCATGGCCGCACGGTGCGGACCATCCAACCGGGGACTATCAGCAGCCCGCCGGCCGGCGTCGCCTATGACCAAAAGAACAATCGGCTGCTCATCCTTGAGCATAACCATCGCTCACGTGTCGTGACCTGCGATCTTGCCGGAAAACCAATCGACGATGTCACGCTCGATCACGCGGTCCGGCGGGGTTCGCTCGCGTATGATTCGGTCGCCGCCGAGTTCTACGTGCCCCTCCTCGACAGGCCCGTCGTCGGGATCTTCGACTCCCAGGGACGTCTCCTGCGCACGTTCGCCGCCACCGGAAACGACGCCCATGACTTTGTTGACGTTGGCCAGCGTTCCCTGCTGCGTCTGTTCTGAGCCATTCCTCAATCCCATGCCACTCGTAGACAAACCGCTCTCCGAACTCCGCACCTATCAGGGCCGCAACCCTCGCCCCGCCGACTTCGACGCCTACTGGGCGGAAGCCCTCCGAGAACTCGACGCCACCGATCCGAAGCCCGAGCTGATCCCCAGTTCCGCGATCAGCCCCAAGGGCATCGAGTGTTTCGATCTCTGGTTCACCGGCGCGGGCGGTGCGCGCATCTACGCAAAATATCTCCGGCCCGCCGGTGCCAAAAACGCCCCCGCCGTCCTCCAATTCCACGGCTACTCCGGCAACGGCGGCGACTGGGCCGGCAAGCTCGGCTACGCCGGCCAGGGCTTCTGCGTCGCCTCGATGGACTGCCGCGGCCAGGGCGGTCGCTCCCAGGACAAGGGCGGCGTGCTGGGCAACACCCTGCGCGGCCACATCATCCGCGGCCTCGACGATCCCAATCCGCACAACCTCCTTTTCCGTAATATTTTTCTGGATACGGCCCAGCTCGCCCGCGCCGTCATGAGCCTGCCCGAGGTGGACGCCACCCGCGTCGGCGCCATGGGCGGATCGCAAGGCGGCGCGCTCACCATCGCCTGCGCGGCGCTGGAACCGCGCATCAAGCGCGCCGCCCCGGTGTTCCCGTTCCTCTGCGACTACCTGCGCGTCTGGGAAATGGACCAGGCCAAGGATGCCTATCAGGAATTGAAGGACTACTTCCGTCTCTTCGATCCGCGCCACGAACGCGAAGAGGAGATTTTCACCAAGCTCGGCTACATCGATCTCCAGCATCTCGCTCCCCGCATCAAGGCCGAGATCCTCATGTTCACCGGCCTCATGGACACGATCTGCCCGCCCAGTTCGCAGTTCGCCGCGTTCAATAAAATCACCTCGAAGAAGGACGTGGTGATCTACCCCGATTTCGGCCACGAGGGCCTGCCCGGTGAAAGCGACCGGACGCTCAACTTCATGCTCGGTCTGTAAATCAGACAGGCAGGGCGAACCCTCCGGGTGAGCCTCGGCTCGGCGGACACCTCGCCCTACCCTCCATCTTCTCCGCACACCGCTTGCATCCGCTTGGCCAGTTCCACGTCATTCGCCGTGACTTTGTTGCCCGAATGGTGGGTGGTCAGGCGGATGGAGACCCGGTTGTAAACATTGGTCCACTCCGGATGATGGTCCATCGCGTCGGCGTCGAATCCGGCCTTTAGCATAAAGCCCAAAGCCTCGCGAAAATCCGAAAACGTCAGCGTCTTCACGAGCGCATCGCCCTCCCAAGTCCACCCCGGCAGGTGGGTCAGGGCGTGCTCGATTTCGGAGGGGCTCAAAGGAGGGGTTTTCATGTCTTCACTGCTGCGCGAAACGGTGTTTTCGTCAAATCAGCCCGCCCTGTAAGGCGGCTTGTCAAAACCCGCCACCCCGCCCTAACTCGCACGCTTTGCCCATGCCCGATACGCCCGCCCACGTCCCCTCTCACGTCGCCATCATCATGGACGGCAACGGCCGCTGGGCCAAACTGCGCGGTCTTCCCCGCATCGAGGGTCACCGCCGGGGCGTCGAAACCGTGCGCAACGTCATCGATGCCGCCAAGGAACTGGGCGTTCGCTACCTGACGCTTTACGCGTTCTCGGTCGAAAACTGGAAGCGCCCGCAGGATGAGGTCGGCGCACTCATGTCGTTGCTGGAGTATTTCCTGAAGCGCGAGACCGCGACCCTGGTTAAAAACAAGATTCGCCTCCGCACCATCGGCCGCACGCAGGACTTGCCGGAGCCCGTCCGACGCCAACTCGATGCCGCCATCGCCGCCACGGCACAGTTCACCGAACACACCCTCGTTCTCGCGCTGAACTACGGCTCGCGCACCGAGGTCGTCGATGCCGCCCGCGCCTATGCCGCCGCCGTTGCCGCCGGCACGGTCAACCTCAACAACGACTCGTGGGAAACGTTCGCCCGGCATCTTTATACCGGCGACCTTCCCGATCCCGACCTTGTCATCCGCACTTCGGGCGAATACCGCGTAAGCAATTTCCTCCTGCTTCAGGCCGCCTACGCCGAATTCGTCTTCACGCCCGTCCTCTGGCCCGACTTCAGCAAGACCGACTTCGCCGCCGCCGTGGAAACTTACGCCAAGCGTGAACGCCGTTTCGGCCGGACAAGCGAACAACTCAAGAGCGCCCCCTGTCTCTGATTCCCGCGCACCGCGCCTCATCATGATGCCCCTCCTCAAACGATTTTTTCTCGTGTTCGCGGTCTTCGTTAGCGGCCTCTCTGCGAACGCCGCCAACTTCGACCTCGGCAAAACCGGAGACCTCTTCATCGACGTCCCCGCTTCGTGGGACGTAAAAACCAGGTTGGTCGAGGGCAAGGGCTACGAGTTCATCGTCACGCCCTCCAACGGTATCAACGCCAAGGCCGTGCTCGCCGTCGTTCCGCTGACACCGCCGCGCGCGGTTGACGCCAAGCGAATCGATCGCGAGCTCACCGCGCTTTGCCAACGATTCGTCGCCGACTCGGTGGAGAAGAAGGCCGTCCTCCAACCGTTCACCCTCCCGAACGGTTATGGTGCTTTCAGCATCTTCACCGACTCCTCCCTCGTCGGACAACCCGCAAAACCGGGCGACTACAAGCTCATCGTCCCCGGCCTGGTCCAGCCAACGGATTCGTTTCAGATCGTCGCCATGCTATTTGCCGACGACGCCGAAGGACCCGAGCTTGTCGCCATGCGCAACCTGACGAAAAGCATCCGCCTCACCCCGCCGGCCAAACCCTGAGTCATTCGCATGGCCAAACGCATCTTCAGCACCGTCCTCCTCTGGCTCATCATTCTGGGGGTCATGTATTTTTTCCAGGCGCGCGGCGGCATCGTGCTGATCGTCCTCGTCAGCGCCTTCACCCAACGCGAGTTTTACCAGATGGTCGTGCGCATGGGCCACGCCCCTTTCGCCCGCCTTGGGCTCCTCTTCGGCGCCGCCATCACCGTCGCGCCGGTCCTGATGGCGCACTGCCCGCTGCTCACCCCGGAGAATCTCCTCGCCCTCGCCACCATCGCCTTTGCCATTCGCATCGTTGGCGAACGCAACCCCGAGAACCGCGTCGAGTCGCTCGGATGGACGCTCTTCGGCCTCGTTTACGTGCCGTTCATGCTCCAGTTCCTCGTGCGCATCCTGCTCATCCAGGGCCCCCACGCCAATACGGGCCTTGCCCTCACCCTGTGGCTGATCGCCGTATCCAAATTCTGCGACGTCGGCGCGCTCCTCTCCGGAATGGCCTTCGGCAAACACAAGATGGCCCCCGTCATCAGCCCGAAAAAAACCTGGGAAGGCGCCATCGGCGGACTGCTCACCTCGGCCGCCCTCGGCGCCGGCATCGTGTATGCGTTCGGCCAATACTTTCCCGACGCGCTCACGCCGTTGCTCGCCGCGGCCGTCGCCCTGCCCATCGCGGCCCTCGGCATCGTCTCCGATCTGGTCGAGTCCGTGATCAAACGCCGCGCCAACACCAAGGACTCCGGCGCCACGATCCCAGGCATCGGCGGCATGTTCGATCTGTCCGACAGCCTCATCCTCACCTCGCCCGCGGGTTTCCTGATCTTCAGCCTGCTTTAAAAAAATCGTTCTCGTTCTCGTTCTCCTACTCGTTCTCGTCCATTGAGAATTCCCCAAAGAAACGAGCAGGAGAACGAGAACGAGTAAGAGAACGAACGATGTCCATATCCGCCCACCCACAGGCCCGCAAACGCGTCGTCCTTCTCGGAGCCACCGGCTCCATCGGTGAAAACACCCTGCGCGTCATCGCCGCGCATCCCGACAAGCTCGAACTCGTCGCCATCGCCGCGTGCCGCCAGTGGGAAAAACTCGCCGCGATCGCCCATAAATTCCACGTCCCCCACGTCGGCGTGTTCGACGAATCCGCCTTCGCGGTCGCCCGCGCCTCGGGCGCGTTTCCCGCCGGCACCCAGCTCCACGCCGGCCTCTCCGGGCTGACAAACCTCGCCCGCCTGCCCGAAGCCGACACCGTTCTCGTCGCCGTCGTCGGCACCACCGGACTCGAACCCGCGCTCGCCGCGCTCGCCGCCGGCAAAAACCTCGCGCTCGCCTCCAAGGAGATCCTGGTCCTCGCCGGCAAATTCGTCATGGCCGCCGCCCGCGCCAGCGGCGCGCAACTGCTTCCCGTCGACAGCGAACACAACGCCGTTTTCCAATGCCTCCAGGGTCAGGCCTCCGCCGATGTCGCCCGCATCACGCTCACCGCGAGTGGCGGCGCGTTTCGCGACTGGTCCCCCGAGCAGCTCGCACACGTCACTCCCGCGGACGCACTCAAACATCCCAACTGGTCGATGGGACCCAAAATCACCGTCGATTCCGCGACGCTCGCCAACAAAGGCCTGGAGCTGATCGAAGCCCAACAACTCTTCGATGTGCGCACCGATCAGTGCCACGCCGTCATCCACCCGCAAAGCATTGTCCACGCAATGGTCGGGTTCACCGATGGCTCCACGCTCGCTCAGCTCTGCCCGCCGTCGATGACGTTCCCCATCCAGCACGCGCTGCTTTATCCGGCCCGTGCGCCCGGCGTGGAAACGCCACTCGATTTCACCCGCGTGCTCTCGATGGAATTCCGCCCGATCGACGAGACGCGCTTCCCGATGATGCGCCTCGCCCGCGAGGTCATGCAAACCGGCGGCACCGCGCCCGCGATTTACAACGCCGCCAACGAGGTTGCCGTCGCTGCTTTTCTCGCCGGACGCCTCCCGTTCCTTGCGATTCCACAGGTCGTGGATAAAACATTGTCGCAACTCGACTCGTTTGAACCCGCCGACCTCGCCGCAGTCCTGGCCCTCGATGCCGACGCCCGCCGCGCGGCGACCTCCGCCCTCCCTACTCTCATCGCTCAGCCTTAAGGCTCTCAGTTTCCCTGCATGGACATTTTCACGACTCTCTTTTCCAGCGCCTGGTCAATCCTGATGGTCGCCGTCTTTTTCGGCGGCTCGATTTTTATACACGAACTCGGCCACTTCCTTGCCGCCCGCCGGCGCGGTCTGATCGTCGAGCGTTTCTCGATCGGTTTCGGCCCCAAGATTTTTTCATGGAAAGGCAAGGATGGCGTCGAATACCGGCTCTCCTGGCTCCCGCTCGGCGGCTATGTTTCCCTCCCGCAACTCGCCGATATGCGCGCCATCGAAGGCACGCCCGATGCAAACGTGAAAAGTCTCCCGCCGCCCAATTACGCCACCAAGATGATCGTCTTCGGTGCGGGCGCGTTCTTCAACATCCTGTTCGCCCTCGCCCTCGCCTGCATCATTTGGGGCGTGGGTCTCCCCACCAGCGCCGACCAGACATCCACCCGCATCGGCTACATCGTCGACAAGATCACACTCTCCGATGGGACGTCCGTCCAGAGTCCGGCCACCGAAGCCGGTTTCATCGTCGGCGACACCATCCTGGCAATCGATGGCCACGAGGTCGAAACATGGTCCGAGATCCTCCAAACCCTTGTCACGGGTGCCGGCCGCACCGGCGATGGCCGCCGCGAGGCCATCTTCACCATCGAGCGAGATGGCCGCGTCTTTGACGTCGCCGTTCACCCGCAGCTCTCCGGCGACGACAAGGTTCGCAAGGTCGGCATCGCTCCCGGTTACGAGCTCATCATCGACAGCCTCGCCCCCGGCAGCTTGGCCGCCGCCGCCGGTTTCCAGCTAAACGACCGCCTCGTTTTCCTCGACGACACCCCCATCCTCCACACTCAGACCTACGTCGAGCATCTCAACGCGCACCCCGCCCGTGACGTCCTCGCGGTCGTCAAGCGCGACGACTCCACAGTGACCCTTACGATTCCCGCCCGCGCCGATGCCGCCCGCGCCTTCGATATCGGCCTCGGCTTCACCACCGATTCCACCCTCACCTATCCAACGCCTTTCAAGCAGGTCGGCGACACGGTCGTCACGACCTACCGGACGTTCGCCAGTCTGCTCAATCCGCACTCCGACGTTGGAATCTCCAAGCTCAGCGGTCCGGTCGGCATCGCCCGCATCTTCCACATGGCCGCGCAGGCGGATATCCGCTACGTCCTCTGGTTTACGATCCTGGTCAACGTGAACCTCGCGATCATGAATCTTCTCCCGATCCCGGTCCTCGATGGCGGGCACATGGTGTTTGCGACGATCGACCGGATCCGCCGCCGCGCCCTCTCCGCCGAATTCATCGCCAGAACCCAGGGCGCCTTCATGGTGTTGCTGCTCTCGATGATGCTTTACGTGACATTCTTCGATGTCCGTCGTTGGACACGCGATTCCGCGGCCGGCCGTGCGGAACAAGCAAAAGAAACCACTCCGGCCAACGAGCCAGAATCGGCCCCGGCCAAGTAAACTCTTTCTCTTTCCTCTTAATCGTTCTCTTTCGTCAGGAACGAAATCACGAGGCAGGAGAACGATTAAGATAAAGAGGAACGAGAAAGAGACGGCCGCGCCGACGCGGCCCCCGCTCCGTCGCAGGGTTTGACATTGGCCATCGGTCATTGGTCATTGGTCGTTTCCCAATGTCCTACTGCGCCTCCCGTTTCCACACCGTCCGTCGCAACACCCTTGAGGTAAAAGTCGGCCAGGTCGGCGTCGGCGGTTCCAACCCGATCCGCGTCCAGTCGATGACCACCAGCGACACGCAGGACATCTCCGCCACCGTGAAGCAGTCCATCGCCCTCGCCGAGGTCGGCTGCGAGATCATCCGCATCACCGCGCCCAATGTTCCCGCCGCGCAATGCCTGAAGGACATCCGCGCCCGGTTCACCGCCGCCGGCTTCGGACATATTCCCCTCGTCGCCGACATTCACTTTCTCCCCGCCGCCGCGATGGAGGCCGTCGAGCATGTTGAAAAAATCCGGGTCAACCCCGGCAACTACGCCGACAAAAAGAAGTTCGCCGTAAAAGAGTATTCGGATTCCGACTACGACCGCGAACTCCAGCGCCTCCACGAATCGTTCACCCCGCTGGTTCTCCGCGCCAAGGCACTCGGCCGTTCCCTGCGTATCGGCACCAATCATGGTTCGCTCTCCGACCGCATCATGAACCGCTACGGCGACACGCCCCTCGGCATGGTGGAGAGCGCCCTGGAGTTCCTCCGCATCGCGGAATCCCACGGTTTCAAGCAGATGATCCTGTCGATGAAGTCCTCCAACCCCAAGGTCATGATCGAGGCCTACCGGCTCCTCGTCGACCGCATGAACCGCGAGGACATGCGCTACCCGCTCCACCTCGGCGTCACCGAGGCGGGCGATGGCGAAGACGGCCGCATCAAGGGCGCCATCGGCATCGGCAGCCTGCTTTACGACGGTCTCGGTGATACCATCCGCGTCTCCCTCACCGAGGACAGCGTGTACGAAGTCCCGGTCGCCCAAGCGTTGGTCAAAAAAGCCATGTCGCTGTGGCAACCGCCCGCCACGCTCACCGCGTCGCCATTCGCCCGATTCGCATCCTCGGCCGACGCGATCGACCCGTTTCACTTCACCCGCCGTCCCACGCAATCCCTCCCTCTCTCACCGGCCGCCTTGGTCGGCCCCGAACAGCCGCCCCGCGTCATCGTGCGCGTCCCTTCGATCGACGGACTCGCCGAAACCGCCGCGCAACTCGCCACCGCCCGGCTCGCCGACACCCCCGCCGAAGGACTGCTCGTCTCCGTCGCAACCACTGCCGACCTCCAGTCCGCCGCCGCCCATTGGTCATCGATCATTGGTCATTGGTCATTCCCGCCCGCCGTCCCCGCGCTGGTCATCGAACTCTCCCAATCCCTCTCCGCCGACATGGTCGCCGCGACCGCCGAAACCCTCCCGGCCGGAACCGTCTTCTTGCGCACCTTTGGCGCCGACGACATCGAGGTTCTCCTCGCCTTCGTCCAGTTCACCCGGGCGCACGGTCACACCCTCGCGGTCGCCACCACCGCCAACGACCTCACCGCACTCGCACCCGCCCTGCCCGCCCTCGGTGACGACCGTCTCCTCTTCACCCTCTCAACCCCGATCGGATCGGTCGCCGGCGTGAACGCCCATCCGACCGGCGCCCACCGCGCTCTTGTCGAACAGCTCCGCCTCGCCGGCTCGCGCGCTCCCCTCTGGATCCGCAATACCTCCGACACCGCCGTCAACGGAGACCCGTCCTTCCTCTCCCGCCTCCTCGACGCGGCCATTCTCACCGGCTCGCTGCTCTGCGACGGTCTCGGCGACCTCGTCTCCATCGAGACGGAAGCCGATCCCGCCCGCTCCACCCGGCTCGCCTATAACGTCTTGCAGGGCGCGGGAGCTCGCATCTCCAAGACCGAGTTCGTCGCCTGCCCGTCCTGCGGCCGCACCCTCTTCGATCTGCAAACCACCACCCAACGCATTCGCGCCCAGACCGGTCATCTCAAGGGCATCAAACTCGCCATCATGGGTTGCATCGTAAACGGCCCGGGCGAAATGGCCGACGCCGACTTCGGCTACGTCGGTGGCGCCCCCGGGAAAATCAACCTCTACGTCGGCAAAACCTGCGTCCAATACAACATTCCCCAAGCCGAAGCCGACGCCCGCCTCATCGCCCTCATCAAGGAACACGGCAAATGGGTCGATCCCTCGCCCGTCTCCGCATAATTTTTTCGCACTCGAAACAGGCCTAAATGGACTGGTTTACACCCATTTGGTCGTGCCAAAACAGGTGATAAAAACACGCTGCCGCCCGCGCCAAAAACGCCCGGCATCGTCAAGCCCCTGATGGTGTATTCGTGAAAATCCTACCGTCTGCCCTAGGGAAAATCTCTCTCGTATTGCCGCCGTCCCTACATACCGCAAGCCGCCTGATGTTGGCCCCCGAAACCGGAATTTCGTGGCAACCCAAAAACGAAAAAACTTATCCGCAAAAACGATGTGAATAACTTGTCGGAAAGTTGCTCTTGAAACCCTTTTCCGCTTCACCGTTATTCGCTCCCCATTCGCTTCAACCGGACCTTTCCGGCGGCTCTTTTACACGTCCTCATCGAGTTCCTTCCGGCACCTTCCGCGCATCGCTGCGCATTTCGTTGGTAATAAGTTTTTTACGGGTCCACTTTGCTGGCTCGGTTTCACCAATGATTCTCCCTTCACTTTCCCCCGTTCGCGGTGCCCGATTTTTCTCATGTCGATGTGCCTTTGACCGCCCGTGGATTGCCCGGTGTGAATAATCTTCAGTCCCGCACCTTTCTTCGCCCTCCCATCCATGCCTTCAGCCGTCACGTCACCGAGTCTTTGGGAAACCGTAAAAAGCGATTTCAAGGGTCTCTTTCCCGAGGACGTCTACCAGCTGTGGTTCGAGCCGATCACCTGCCTTGAATCCACGGAGGACACCCTTACCCTCGGCGTGCCCAATGACTTTGCCGCGATCTGGATCAACGATAACTACCTCGACCTGATCGTTCAGCGCCTCCACCTGACTTCAGGCCGCATGATTTCGGTCAAACTGAAGAAGTCGGGCGCCTCTCAAGAGGCTCGCAACGCGCTCAACGACGTCGTTTCCGCCCCCCGCGCCAAGCCCGCCGCCCCCAAGCGCACCACCCGTTACGACGAACGCGGCGCCGCCTACGTCGGCTCGCTCAACCCGCGCAACACCTTCGAAACCTTCGTCGTCGGTTCCAACAACCAGATGGCGCACGCCGCCGCCATGGCCGTCGCCCAGTCTCCCGCGCAGGCCTACAATCCCCTCTTCCTCTACGGTGACACCGGACTCGGCAAGACGCACCTGATGCATGCCATCGGCCACGCCATCCTCCGCGCCAAACCCGACACCAAGGTCGCCTACCTCTCCACCGAGAAGTTCACCAACGAGTTCATCCAGGCCCTCCAGGAGAACCAACTCACCAAGTTCCGCCAGCGCTACCGTTGCGTCGACGTCCTCTTGGTGGACGACATTCAATTCCTCGCCGGCAAAGAGCGCATCCAGGAAGAGTTCTTCCACACCTTCAATGACCTCTTCGAGTCCGGGAAGCAGATCATCCTCTCCAGCGACCGTCGCGCCGCCGAGATCCAAAAGCTCGAAGCCCGCCTGGTCTCCCGCTTCGAATGGGGACTCCCCGCCGACATCCAGGCCCCCGACTTCGAGACCCGCCTCGCTATCCTTCGCACCAAGGCGAACACCCTGAAGTTCAACATTCCCGCCGATGTCGCCAACTTCATCGCGCAACACATCTCCAAGAACATTCGCCGCCTTGAAGGTGCGCTGATCAAGGTCGCCAGCTACGCCACTCTCACCGGCAAGCCCATCGATCTCGCCGCGACCGAGATGCTCCTTCAGGACGTCCTCATGGAGCAGGCTCAAAACCAGCTCACCATCGAGATCATCCAGAAACGCGTGGCCGATCACTACCAGATCCGCCACAGCGACATGACCAGCAAGCGCCGCCCCAACAACATCGCCATCCCCCGCCAGATCGCGATGTACCTGACCCGCTCGCTGACCAAACACTCGCTGCAGGAAATCGGTGACGCCTTCGGCGGCCGCGACCACGGCACCGTCATCCATGCGTGCAAGTCGGTCGACAACATGCTCGAGCAGGACACCACCGCCCGCGGTGCCATCGAGTTCCTCCGCACCCAGCTCAGCCGCTGATCCTCCACACGGTCCGTTTTGGAACTGCGATTTTGGGCCGTCGATTCGCCCCGCCCCGCCCCACCAGGTCGGGGCTTTTTTATCGGCCACGATCAAGCCTCCCGCTTGCGTTGCCCGCGACCGAACGTAAATCATAAGCCTCAATCATCACCTTTCCCATGAGCCTCACTCCCGAACAAACCGCCGCCGTCTCCAGCTGGGTCGCCGCAGGAGACAACCTCTCCATGATCCAGAAAAAGCTCCGCGAAGAGTTCAGCGTCGCACTCACTTACATGGATGTTCGCTTCCTCGTGGATGACCTGAACCTCCAGCTCAAAGACGCGCCCACCAAAGTGGACGCCAGCGATGTCAGCAAACCCCAGCCCAAGCCCGCGGCCGCCCCCGGAGCCCCCAACGCACTCCCCGGCGAAGACGATTTCGAAGACGAAGGCGCGCCCGCCGCAAGTGGTGGAGTGAGGCTTGAAGTGGATGGCGTAACGCTCCTCCCCGGAGCGATCGCCAGCGGCAAAGTAACGTTTAGCGATGGCGTGACCGGCAAATGGATCATCGACCACCAAGGCCGTCCCGGTTTCACCGAAGTCAGCCAGCCCGGCTACCGCCCCACGCCCGAAGACGCCCAGTCCTTCATGCGCCAGCTTGAAGCCGAACTGCAGCGCAAAGGGCTGTGATTGCAAGGTGGCGCGGAACACCCCGGCCCTGCCGCGGCTATGGCCGGTCCGAAGCCGTCTTGCCAAACGGCATCGTCCTCCAAACCCAATTTGTCACTTAATAAGTGACAAACTTGGCTCGGCGAAGACGCGGAGCCCACGGGCGGTTAACCTCCCGTCGCCACTCGCCATGCTCGCGGGGTCTTTCCGGTGTGCGTTCGAAACACTCGGATGAAATACGACGCCGCGCTCAACCCGCACGCCCAGCCCTCCGCCACGTTATAACGCGCGTCCGCCAACAACTCCTTCGCCAACGCCACCCGCTCACGCGCAATCCAAGCCGTCAGCGTCATCCCGCGCTCCCGATTGAACTGCCGCGAAAGCGTGTCCGTCGCACATCCCACCGAGGCCGCCAGCCTCTCCACCGACAGCTCCGGATCCGCCAGCATCGTCCTCGCCAGTTTCTCCGCCTCACGCACATACGGTGATCGTGCATCGCTCCCCAGCGCCGGGCCTGATGGCCGCACAGCAGCGAGCCTCGCTCACCGACCCGACGTCCATCGTCAGGTTTTTTTATTTCCCATTAAGTCCAAGCCCAGATGCTCCAAAGGAGCCTGGGCCGCGTGAATGCGTTTCGGCGCAGCTCCGCATTATAACATGCAAAACATTTTAATACAAAATGTTACATAAAAACCACAGGAATCGCCTAGGGTAAACCACCGAGTAGTTTCGCATTGAACTCGTATAAGCCAGGCGAATCACTTCCACGGTCCGCCTCGTCGGACGCCGCAGCCCACCGTCCCCATGCACTTGTTCCGTTTTGTCTTTTCGGCGCTCCTCTTGCTGACCGTTCCGGCCGCCTCGTCGCTCTCCGCCCAAGTTGTCACCTATCAAGAGCTGACCGGCTTCGATCTGTTACCCGCCAATCTCAACGGCTCGGGGATCGTCTTTGGTTTGGTCGAAGCCGATACCAGCGCCGACACCACGATCACGAACTACCGTTCAAACTGGGCCGGTGTCACCTTCACCTACGAAGACGCCGCCGCCGTCGGCCAGACCTATGGCGCGTCCGGACACGCC
>JANJTQ010000005.1 GCA_024711005.1 Opitutaceae bacterium
CCCCGGGGTGTCACAGGCGGGCCCCCGCATCTGCTGTTTCTTGGGGGAGCGAGCTTGCTCGCTATGTTCGATCCTCGCGAGCATGCTCGCTCCCACATCGGTCACTCACTAGATAATCGTCTCAAATGTGGTCGTTGTTCACACGTGAGGAGATAACTTTCCTCCCCGGCAGCATCTGGAACGCGAGAACCACGGGCGCGAACAGGCACCAGATCATCGCCCCTGGAATCCGCATCAACACCCTGGCGATGGGACCGCGTATCCTTCTTTTGGTGACAGCCCCCTTATAAGACAGTCTGGCGAACCCGCGGACCCGCCGACGAATTCCCAACAGGTTGCCCACCGAGGAGAACGGCGTCAGGGCAATCTCCGCACGCAACATCGCCTTCCTCTCCTGACGCGAGGCGATCCACGCGAGCAGCATTGAGGGCGGCCCAAAGGGTAGCGCATACGCCATGAGGTGGGGCCCGAATCCTTTCTGAAACGCGATCGCGAGGAAACCGATGAAAAGCACCGCGGCCATCGCCTGAGTAAGGCGCCACGTCCGGCGACCTGGCGTTTCGGGCGCCAACTCGCCGTCGGATTCGAGCAGCAGCAACAGACGATTGTAGTAGTCCCACTCCTCCTTTGAGGCGACGACCTTGTGATCCGTGCAATCGTCGTAAAGAAACCACAGCGCACGCCCGATGTTTTGCACCGTCTCGTCGCTCGTCGCCTCAATCATTTCAGAAAGCGCCTCATCGAACGCGAAGGCGGTGATCTCCTCGTTCATGTAAGATCGAAGCACGGCGGCCATTCGGTCTCTGGATTTTCGATCTACCATATTCGTCAAGATCAGCGTACGCCCGTCATAGAGTATCGGCGCCCTCCACGACTGTCGGATATTTCAGCTCGGGGAGAAGTTCCCGGCGAAACCGCCCCGTGTCGCCGTAGTAGGAAACACGACCGATATCGATGAAGTCGCGCGTCAGGGGAGACGTCGCTCCGGTGAGCTTCGAGTAAAGCTCACACACTCCCGCCGCGAAATAGATCAACCAAAGCGGCATCGTCCAAGGCCCTCGACATCCCCACTCCCGGCAGGCCAGTGCAAGAAACTCCTGAAGATGAATCCGGCCTTCGTCACCGACATGGTAAATCCCACGGACATCGGTCTTCTCAATCGCCGCAGTGCATGCGGCACAGAAGTCCGCCTTCGAAATGAGATGAATCGCCGTGGGCTCCTTCCAAACCCCGAGAAGCCCGCGCGTGGCGAGCCAGCGCGCCGCATCGATCATCAGAATACCCCGACCGTAAACCATGCCGACGCGCAGCGAAACCGGCAGGTCCACCGAGGAAAACAAACAGCGTTCTTCTTCGAGCCGGGTCGATGCGTGAGTGGAAACAGGCGAGCCATCCAGACGTCCGCTCGCCGGCCGCTCAAACGAAGAAGGCCCTTCGACATGCGGGAAGCTGACAAGGATCACTTTTCGAACACCGTGCTCGCGTGCGGCGTTCACCAGGTTTTTGAAATAGGCGGTGTTGGTGGTCGGCAGAAACCGCTCCGGATTCGCCTTAAACAACACCCCGGCGAAATGGATGATCTGGTCGACGCCTTCCACAGCCTTGTGCAAAGACTCCGGATCCGAAAGGTCCGCCCGGATCACTTCCGTGCGTTCGTCGACCTTTAGATCGTCCGGCAAATCACGACGGTGCGTCATCAACCGCAGCGTAAGTCCGGGTCGCCCGAGAAGATGGCGCGCCAAAAGCGCCCCAAGATTTCCCGCGGCTCCGGTGATCAGGACTTTCATGCGAGCGAGAGCGTGGCGCGGCACGGCAACGGATCAACCGTCATCACGGATGCAATGGGACGTAATGCAGGCTCGGAAAAGTGGCATGGGCATCCCTGCTCAAGGGGCCGGAAACGAGGAGGGAGGCCCCCTGCGCGAGGCTTTACGCCACGCAGACAGGCTGTTTGGCTCGCGAACACATGTACGACTTTCCTCTCACCGGCGCGCAGAAGACCTTTCTCCGCGGCCTCGGCCAAACCCTCGATCCGTCCGTCAAGGTCGGCAAAAGCGGCCTCACGCCCGAATTTTTCGCCGAGCTCCAGAAGCACCTCAACGCCCGCGAATTGATCAAGATTCGCTTCGTCTCCGCCGAGCGCGACGAACGCGCCACCCTCGCCGCCCAAATCGCCGATGAAGGCCGTTGTGTATTTGTCAGTTCCGTCGGTGCGACGGCGCTCTTCTACCGCCAGAACCCGGATCCCACCCTTCGCGTAATCGAGCTGGAGTGATCGAACAGCGCACCGGCGGGCCCGACGGTTCCGCCCTATCCAGGAACGCCAGCCACCTCGGCAAGATCAAAATTCCTCCTCGCGACCTTAGCTCCAGCGCGTTTTTGCGTTAAATTCCGACCATGTCCCCCGACCGCAATAACCCCACCGTTCTCCATGCCTACGGCTGGGACGACGCGTGGGAGAACGCGTTCGCACGCCATGTCTCCCCCGGTCTTGAGCCCGCCCGGGTCGTCGTCGAACTGCGCCGGCATTACTACGCGGTCCAAACCGCCGGCGGCGAGGTCCTCGGCGAACTCACCGGCAAATTTCATCATGCCGCCAACCGCGATGCTCGAAACTACCCGGCCGTCGGCGACTGGGTTGTCGTGCAGGTTTCCTCCGACAAACGTCGCGCCCAAATCCACGCCCTGCTTCCGCGCCGTTCCTGCTTCTCTCGCCAGGCCGCCGGCGAACGCCAGGTCGAGCAGATCGTCGCCACCAATATCGACACGGTCTTCCTGGTCAGCGGACTTGACGCCAACTACAACGCGAAGCGCATCCAGCGTTTCTTCGTCGCCGCGCGCGACAGTGGCGCGCAACCGGTCATCATCCTCAACAAGTCCGACCTGTGCGACGATGCCGAGGCCGTGCGCGCCGAGATCGAACTACTCGTGCCTGGCATTCCCGTCGCCATCACCAGCACGTACACGCGAAAGGGACTCAAGGCGCTCACCGAGACGTACGCGCTCCCCGGACGCACGCTCGCGTTCGTCGGTTCATCGGGCGCCGGCAAATCCACGCTCATCAATCGTCTGCTCAAGGATGCCGATGCGATGCCCACGGCCGAGGTGCGCGAAAAGGACAGTCGCGGACGCCATACGACCACACGCCGCGAGCTGACGCAGACACCCACCGGCGCGCTCGTGATCGACACACCCGGCATGCGCGAATTCCAACTCTGGGACGCGAAGGAGGCCGTCGAGGACGCCTACCCCGACATCGTCGATCTCGCCGCGCGCTGCCGCTTCAGCCGTTGCACGCACCTCACCGAACCCGGTTGCGCGCTCCGCGCCGCCCTTGAAGCCGGTACGATTCCGCCCGAGCGCCTCGACAGCTATTTCAAACTCAAAGCCGAGCAGGCCGCCAAAGCGCCGAAGCAATTAAAACCCGGAGCCCATGCCAGCGCCCCGGGCTGGCGCAAAAAAGCCGAAGAAGCCAAAACCCGCCCCTTCCGCCACCGCCAGCACCGCGACGACGAGTAAACGGGCAGCGGTTATCTGCGGCTTGAACGTAGGGCGGGACCGCTGGGACCGCCGCGAACCCACAGAGGGGGAACGCTTCCAATCCGACGTGCCCAGCGGTCACGCCCTGCCCCTGAATGGTTACAGTTTCATTTGAGCCGCTCTACGCCCGGGTCACGTCCTTGATCGGATACTGCGTCACCGTGACGCCCTTCGCACCACGACTGCCGACGGTGAGTTCGCTCAGGTCGAATGTGAAATCCTTTACGCGCGCCGAACAGCGTCCGCTCAACTGCACACGTACCTTCGATGGCATCGACTCCTGGTTCTTCGTTTCATCGAAAAACACCAGCTTCGAGCCTTCGCTCGCCGCGAGGTTATAAGCTTTCTCACGCGTGGTGCCACCCAACTGGAAACGCTTCGCGTAGGCCTTGCCGCTCTTCTTGTCCTGATAAATCACCGTGTAGAAGCGGTCGTCGCCTCCCTTTGGGATGACGTGCAGGTGCTGGATATTTTTCCCGACAAACACCTTGTCCGCGACCTTCACGACCTTGCAGGTGGCGTCGGCCATAAAGCAGACCACGTCGTCAAGGATTGTGCACTCGGTGACGAACTCGTGCTGGCGCCAGTTGAGGCCGATGAAACCTTCCTCGCGGTTGACGTAGAGCTTCTGATTGGCGACGACGACCTGCGCGGCGCTGATCTGCTCGATCTCGTCGTAGGTCGTGCGACGTTTGCGGCCCTTGCCATATTTTTCCTGCAAGGTCTCGAACCACTTGATCGCGTATTCGGTGAGATGCGCGAGATCGTGCTTCGTCTGCTTGATGTCGGCTTCGATGCCCTTGATCGCCTCGTCCGCCTTGAAACGGTTATAAGCGGAAATGCGCTTGATGCGGATTTCGGTCAGGCGGGTGACATCCTCGTCGGTCACGGCGCGGCGAAGTTTTTTGACGAAGGGTTTCAATCCCTCGTGGATTTCCGCGAGAACGCTCTCCCATGTCTTCGACTGCTCGATGCGGCGATAGATGCGCTCCTCGATGAAGATGCGCTCCAGGCTGTCCCAGTGCCATTGCTGTTCGAGCTCGCCGAGCTTGATATCAAGCTCCTGCTTGAGGAGCTGGACCGTCTTGTCGACGGACCGTCGCAGAATTTCGGATACACCGAGGAAGACGGGCCGGTCCTGGCCGTCGATCGTGTCGATCACGCACGCGGCGGGCGAAATGGACACCTGGCAGTCGGTGAACACGTAAAGCTGGTTCATCACCTTGTCGGCATCGGCGCCCTGCGGAAGATGGACGATGATCTCCACGGACTCGGACGTGTTGTCGTCGACGTGCTTGACCTTGATTTTGCCCTTCGCGTTGGCCGCGAGGATCGACTCGATGAGCGACACGGTCGAGGTGCCGTAGGGCAGCTCGGTGATGGCGATCTGGTATTTGCCGCGCGTTTCCATCTTGGCGCGAAGCTTCACCTTGGCGCCGCGCTCGCCGTCATTGTAACCCGAGAAGTCGGCGATACCGCCGGACGGGAAATCGGGAACCAGTTTGAAGCGTTTACCTTGGAGGTGATTGATCGCGCAGCGACAGATGTCGTTGAAGTTGTGCGGAAGGATCTTGGTCGAAAGACCGACCGCGATGCCCTCGGCTCCGTCCAGGAGAACGATGGGGAACTTGGCCGGGAGGGTGACGGGTTCCTTGGCGCGTCCGTCGTAGCTGGATTGCCAGACGGTGGTCTTCGGGTTGAAGAGCACTTCGCGGGCAAACGGTGTGAGTCGGGCCTCGATGTAACGAGGGGCGGCCGCGTCGTCGCCAGTGAGGGTGTTGCCAAAGTTGCCCTGCGGTTCGACGAGGTAACCGCGCTGGCCCATGCCGACGAGGGCCGCGCCGATGGAAGCGTCGCCGTGCGGATGGTAGCGCATGCAAGCGCCGACGATGTTGGCGACCTTGTGGAAGCGACCGTCGTCCTGTTCCCAGAACGTGTGGAGGATGCGGCGTTGGACGGGTTTCAGGCCGTCGTCGATATGCGGTACGGCGCGATCGAGGATGACGTAACTGGCGTAGTCGAGAAACCAGTTCTTATAGGAATGCGCGAGCGGGGCGTGATCGTTGGTTTTCGGGGCCTCGGGCTCGGCGGCTACGAGTTCGGTCGACTCGGCATCCGCGTCGGCGGGTTGCTTCGCGGACGGATTGGAAGGCTCGGGGGTGTCTCCGTTGAGGGGGAACTCGGGTTGCTCGTCTTTGGGATCGTTACGTTTGGGCATCTACAGGTGAAAATTCGAGAGTCTGCGGGCGTGGAGTGTAGGAGCGGCTTTGCGCCGCGATGACGGCGGCGAAGGGTTCTCATCGCGGCATAAAGCCGCTCCTACAAGCAAAGAAGTGGATCACTGGGTTCAGGCCAGTTGAAGGCCGTGAGGAACGAAAAGCTGAAAGTCCGCCGTGTTCCGCGTGGCAAGTCGAGCCCCGGATGCGATCGCGGCGGCGGAACTATCCACTATCCGCCCGGCAAGTTTGTCACTTAATAGGTTACAAACCGGCCGAAGATGCCCCCACCCCGTTTGTCACTTATTAAGTGACAAACTGGGTTCGTTTTGAGGCACGAGGCGGCGGGGCGGGGCGTGAATCGGAGACGAAGTGACGGCAGGGTGGCCGGTGCCGGGCAGGCCCAGGGCATTCGCTTCATCCGCCAAAATGCGTGCGCAGGCGGGTGACCGTCTCTCCTGCCTGGCGAGCGATGGCGGCGAACCCGGGCGACACACGATCATCGACGGCGACACGTTGCCAAAATCCTTCCGCCCAACCCGCGGCTTCGAGCCAGACGTCGCGATCCGCAGGCAGCGGCGGGATGGGAGCGAACTCGGGCGTGGGCGTGGCGTTGCCGGGCGTCGGCGCCCAGAGCATCGGCAACATGTCGTAGGCGGGCGCGAGCCGAAAAGGCAGCGTGTCATCCAGCCAGAAGGCGAGGTTTCCGAAGTGCATGTCGGTGTTGCCGATCAGTTCGCCGAACGCATGCCTCAACCGAATCGAGCGCAGCGCGGTGTCATCAATGAGTTCGCGCGCGTGCAGGTGAGCGGCGACGGCGGGCCAACGGTTGGCGTCGGGTCCGCCGAACGCGTCGTGCAACGCGCGCAAGGAAACAACTCCGCGGCGTCCATGCAGCCCAACGCGATCGTAGCGCGGCGTCTCCAAAAAGCAGCGATCGTCCGCCTTCAACAGGCGCGGCGCAGCGTGCGCTTCGCCCTGCGCATGAAGGAGCGCGAGGGCGTGCGCCTCCGCGATGAGCAGATCGGCCCAGCGGCGTCCGGTCGGCGTGGAAAGCACGTCGGTGAACTTCACCAACACCGGCGTGCTCCTGCCGTCGAGCTCCGCGAGCGTTACGAGAAACTTGGGCTGCTCGCCGTCGACCGAGGACCCGGCCACCGCAAGGAAGGCCCCCGCGTTCGCGAGTTCGGAATACCGGACGGGGCGTTCGCTTACGGAAAGCATCGCGGGTGGATGAAGGACGCGGTCTTGCACACGACGAAGCGTCACGTCGCCGACAATAAGATCGCCGGGAAGGTCGTCGCCGGCTGCCTGGAGATAAACCAAGGTATCGTCATCACTCCAGCCGCGAGGGTCAGGCGGCAGATTGAGCGAAAGACTCAACGCCCGGCCAACGGCGCGGCCGAGGTAACCTTGAGGTCGTGCTTCGCCGAGAAAGAACGGAAAACCTTCCGAGTAGCCTCCCAAAGCAAGGAGCAATTGAGCCCACTCTGGGGCGCGTGCGGGATCGCTCCAGCAAAGTTGCCAGCCGCCGTGGAGCGCGATGAGTTGCGCCCACTCCTGCGCCCGGCCGGCCGCATCGACACGCCGGATCGCAAACGTATTACCCAGTCCGCGCACTGAACGGCGCAGCGCGTAATTCGTGCCCCGCGTGGTGCCGAGACGGACGAGATGCGGCGCGAGTTCAGGTCGCGCCAAAGCACGACTGATACTGGAACGATCCACCCGCATTGCCGCCGCCAACGCCTGCGCAGACTGGGGGCCACCGCTTTGGAGACGCAGTGCAAGGGCAGAGGGTTCAACTTGTCGAGGACGGGCCATTTCACCCATTATTACGCACAGTTTTTACAGAGGCGCAATCCCAGTATCTACCTAGGTACTATGCACCAATAAACCTGTAATTATGCACAGAATTATGCACAGTTTTTCTTATGGCGAACTCCACCCGCGAACAGATGAACAAGAGCGAGATTGTGAGGATTCTACGGTGCGACGAAACGCCACGCCCCCTCGAAATCCGCCCGGTTGGTGTCGGTCAGATGGCCCATCAATCCATCCACCAAACTCATGCCGGAAATCACCACGTTTTTTAGGCGCCGCGGGCTTCGGCCGACATTCGCCTCGATCAAAAACTGCACGTAACCGACAAACGGAATCTCCTTTTGGAAGTAGTCGGGATCTTGAGCGAGAATCCAACGCACCGCGTCTTCTTGGAATTTCGGACGGGGCGGGTTCGTCTGAGCGAAAGAGGACAGCAGTTGCTCGTAACTCGCGCGCGTGGATCGCGGGATCTCGAGCGAACATTTGAAAATCATTCTAGATGAATAAGCGGCTACATCCGGAGAACGAGACGACGCCCCCTTCGGCGCGTCTGGATTTGCTTTCCCCACATCTCGATAGAGCGCTCCACCTCGGCTTTCAGCTCGGCCGTGCTTTTCCGCTCCATGGCGTGCCACGTCGTCCAATGCTTCCGGTCAGGACCATGACGGACGAAGACCCTCCCTACATGAGCGCGCGGTTCGGCATCCACCCCGTCGTCGATTTCAACGGTTAAATTCGCCGAAGACCAAGGCTGCCGCCACGCCCCGACGGCGAGCGGTGCCGTCTCCACCCAAACCTCGATTTCGGCGCCTTCGCCGACCGCCGCACTGCCCAAGCCCTCCGAACTCAAATCCAGAGGATATTTCGTCGGACCTCCCCAAGCGGCCTTGTCCTTTAACGCCTCGAGGGAGGTAAAATCCAGTCGCTCGCCCGCGAGATCCAAAATGGTTGCCCGCACGGCGATCTGACTCACGCCAACAAGAAGCACCGCCACCAACATTCGAATTGTGCGCATGGCGCAGTCAGGCTGTCGCACACACTGAGCGCAAATGCATAACCGCAATGAATCCCCGGTACCGCGAAAACCGGCTACTTACACTGCTTTGATTATCCTTTGCCAAGCTTGATGGATCGGCGGCAATTCGCCGTCGGCGGACACACACGGCAACAGGATTGCCGCCGCTTCTTTTCGGATCGTGGGGCCGATTCGGGCTGAAGCGCCGAACTACGCTCAACCCGCGAATCCGCCCAAGTAAAAATCAGCCGACCTCCACCAGATCCTTCTCCACCTTCAGATTGCCGATGATGAACTCTTGGCGGTCGGGCGTGTTTTTGCCCATGTAGAACGTGAGCAGGCCTTCGACGTCATGAAGGCGGTCGAGGGTGACTTTTTCGGCGCGCATGTTTTCGCCGATGAAGTCTTTGAACTCGGCCGGACTGACTTCACCGAGACCTTTGAAGCGCGTGATCTCGGCGCTCTGGCCGAGCTTATGCATCGCCGATTGTTTCTCGGCTTCGCTGTAGCAATAGATCGTTTGCTTCTTGTTGCGCACGCGAAAGAGCGGCGTCTCCAGGATGAAAAGGTGCCCTTGCGTGATCAGCTCGGGAAAAAACTGCAGGATGAACGAGAGCAACAGCAGGCGGATGTGCATGCCGTCCACGTCGGCATCGGTCGCGATGATGACCTTGTTGTAACGCAGTCCATCCATGCCCTCCTCGATGTTGAGGGCGCTCTGGAGGAGGTGGAATTCCTCGTTCTCGTAGATGACCTTTTTCGTCAGCCCGAAGGTATTGAGCGGCTTGCCCTTCAGCGCGAAGACGGCCTGCGTCTGCACATTGCGGCACGAGGTGAGCGAACCCGCGGCGGAATCACCCTCGACGATAAACAGGGCGCTGTCCTCGGCGCGTTTGTCCTTCGAGTCGAGGTGAACGCGGCAGTCGCGGAGTTTGCGGTTGTGCAGCGAGGCTTTCTTCGCGCGCTCGCGGGCGAGGTTGCGGATGCCGGAGAGTTCTTTGCGCTCGCGCTCGCTTTCCTCGATCTTGCGCTTGAGCGCGTCGGCCGCCTCGGGGTTGCGATGGAGCCAGTTGTCGAGGTGCTGCTGGAGAAATCCGCCGACGAATTGACGGATGGTCGGGCCCTTCGGGCCGAGGTCGTTGGAGCCGAGCTTGGTCTTGGTCTGCGATTCGAAAACGGGTTCCTGCACGCGCACGGAAATCGCGGCGATGACGGACTGTCGGATGTCGGCCGCATCGTAGTCCTTCTTGAAGAAGTTGCGCAACGTCGCGACCAGGCCCTCGCGGAAAGCAGCGAGGTGGGTGCCGCCCATGGTGGTGTGCTGGCCGTTGACGAACGAGTAGTATTCCTCGCCGTAGTGCGCGCCGTGGGTGAGCGCGACCTCGATGTCCTCCGCCTCGATGTGAATGATCGGGTAGAGTGTGTCGCCGGTGAGCTTTTTCGTGAGGAGATCCTTGAGGCCGTTCTCGGATTTGTAGGCCTTGCCGTTGAACGTCAGCGTGAGGCCGCGGTTCAGGTAGGCGTAGTTCCAGAGCATCTCCTCGATGAACTCGATGCGGAACTTGAAGTCCTTGCCGAAGAGCGCCTCGTCGGGCGTGAAGGCGATGATCGTGCCGTTCTTCTCGGCGGTCTTTTGCGTTTTGTGATCCTTGCGGAGCTTGCCCTGCTCGAACTCGACGATGCGCGTCTGGCCCTCGCGGACGGCCTGGGCGGAAAAGTAAACCGAGAGCGCGTTGACCGCCTTCTGGCCGACACCGTTCAAGCCGACGGATTTCTGGAAGGTCTCGCTGTCGTATTTCGCGCCGGTGTTGATGATCGACACGCAGTCGATGAGCTTGCCGAGCGGAATGCCCCGTCCGTAGTCGCGCACGCGGAGGGTGCGGTCGGTGAGCTCGATTTCGATCTTCTTGCCGTAGCCCATCGTGAACTCGTCGATGGAATTATCGATGGTCTCCTTAAGGAGGACATAGATACCGTCCTCGGCGTTGGCGCCGCTGCCGAGGCGCCCGATGTACATGCCGGGACGCAGGCGGATGTGTTCGAGCGGTGAAAGGGTCTTGATCGAGTCTTCGGTGTAATTGGACGCCATGAGGTGAACGCGGAAAAGTTAACGACTGCGGCCAAGGCAGGGCCGCGTTCCCGCGCTGACAAGGTAAAACTTCCCTCAACGCGATCCGCGGACGAAATCCCACGCGGAGCCAACGGCTTGCCGTCCGCATGGCCTTCACGCGTGCTTGGGAGCGGTGGGCTCAGCATCCCGCCCTACCCTCAAGCCCATGGGCGGGACACCCCTATCACGCCAAACCGCCGATTTTCGGAGGACCTCAGACCGTGACCGCTTCGCGCATGTCGCCGGTGCGCAGGAACTGCTCGTGCATGGCGAAGGCGCGGCTGAGCGTCTGCGGAGTCTGCCCGTGCTTGGCCATTTCGAAGTAGTGCATGAGCTGATCATGGAACTGCGGATGGGCGCATTTCTGAATGATGAGGCGGGCGCGTTCGTTGGGGGCTTTTCCGCGGAGATCGGCCACGCCGTTTTCCGTGACGACCACCTGGACGGAGTGCTCGCTGTGATCCATGTGCGAGACCAGCGGCACGATCGTGCTGATCTTGCCCCCCTTGGCGGATGACGGACAGGTGAAGATCGAAATATGGGCGTTGCGCGTAAAATCACCCGAGCCGCCGATGCCGTTCATAAGGTTCGAGCCCATGATGTGCGTCGAGTTGATGTTGCCGAAGATGTCCACCTCGATGGCCGTATTCACGGTAATGATACCCAGGCGACGGACGACCTCCGGGTTGTTGGTGATCTCCTGCGGGCGCAGCAGAATCCGCGAACGGAAAAACTCCAGGTCTTCGTAGAACTTAAGCAGCACATCCTTCGCGATGGTGAGCGAGGTGCCGGTGGCGAACTTCACCTTGCCGGAGCGAACCAGGTCGATGACCGAATCCTGAATCACCTCGGAATACATCTCGAACGCGGGAATGTCGGGATGGGCGCCGAGGCCGCCGAGGACGGCGTTGGCGATGTTGCCGACGCCGGATTGGATGGGGAGAAATTCCTTCGGAATACGGCCGGCACGGAGCTCCGCGGCGATGAATCCGGCGACGTTGCGGCCGATGCGGTCGGTCGTTTCGTCGGCGGGCTCGAAGCCCCCGGTCTCGTCGGGCATGTTGTTCTCGACGACACCGGCGATCCTGCTCGGATCGATTTTGACGGTCTGGGTGCCGATGCGGTCGGAGGGGCGAAGAATCGGAATCGGGAGCCGGTGCGGGGGATCGAGCGGCTCATAAATATCGTGGAATCCGCGAAGCTTCGGCGAATGGAAACGGTTGAGCTCGATGATGACCTTTTTCGCGCAATGCAGGAACGTGGGCGAGGCGCCGACGGAGGTGGTGAGCACCACTTCGCCCTCGGGGGTCACGTCACATGCCTCGACGATAGCCCAGTCGAATCGCCCCAAAAATCCGCTGCGCACCTGTTGCGGCAAATGCGAGAGGTGCATGTCGAAAAAGCGCGTGCGGCCGGCGTTAATGCTCTCGCGCAGCGACTTGTTGCTTTGATAAGGCGTGCGCCAGGAGATGGCGTCGGCGCGGGCGAGTTCGCCGTCGAGCGAATCTCCGGTCGAGGCGCCGGAGACGATGGCAACCTTGAAAGGGCGTCCGGCGGCGTGTTCGGCGCGGGCGCGGGCGGCGAGCGCACGAGGCACGACCTTGGCGGCGCCGGCCGGCGTGAATCCGCTTACGCCAAGAGTCTGGCCGTCCTTGATAAGAGAGGCCGCTTCGTCGGCCGTCAGGGTTGGAAACGGAAATTTCATGAGATGGTAACAGTATGCTCACTTGACCGCGCAGACACCAATCGGGTTTTGGCAATGGCTGCGCATTCCTTGCCGGGCCTGTTTCGCACCCCAATGGCGGGCTTGCTGAACGCGTGCGCATGGGCAATTTGTCCTCTCAAACTTTCCGATGAAAAAACTCCTGATCATTCTCGGCTGCCTGCTTATCCTCGCGGTGATTGGCGCCTTTATCGCCTCCTTCTACCTCGGTTCCGCCGTCACTAAAGGGGTCAATCATTTCGGCCCCGGCATCACCGGCACGAAGGTCACGCTCGACAGCGCCGCACTCTCCCCGCTCTCCGGCTCCGGCACGCTCAACGGACTGTTTGTCGGCAACCCCGCAGGCTGGAAAAGCGACAAGGCGTTCTCGTTCGCCAAGGTGCATCTAAGCGTCACCCCTTCCACGTTGTTCGACGACTTCATCGTGGTGAACGAGGTGGTCATCGACGGCCCCGAGTTCGTGTACGAAACGAAAATTTTCACCAGCAACATCAAGGAGATCCTGGCCAACATCGAAAAGAACATCGGCGGCACCGAGGGAAAACCCGCCGAGCAGCCCACCACCAAAGAGGGAAAACCGCTCAAGTTCGAGGTGAAGAGCTTCCGCCTCGAAAACGCAAAGGTCACCGTCGGCGTCGGTGCCAATGCAATCATCGTGACCATGCCCCCGCTCATTCTCACCGACCTCGGCACCCGTGAAGGGGGACTCACGACCGACCAACTCGCCACCAAGATCATGGCCGCCGTCCTGAACAACATCACGAAGGCCGCCGCCGGGTCCATTCTCAAGGAAGGCTCCGTCTCGGGTGCCGTGAAAAAGGCGGGCGAGGACATCAAGAAGCTCTTCAACGGCGGTAAGAAAGAATAACCACGCGTCTCCCGCCTCTCCACCGCACCGCCGTTCCGACCATGCCCACACCCGCCGCCCCCGTCACCGTCACCTATTATTTGGAGATCCTGTCATCCTGGTGCCATTGGGCCGAACCCGCTTGGGCGGAGCTCAAAACCCGCTACGCCGGCCAGGTCGATTTCCGTTGGAAGATCGCCGCGATGAACCCGGCCGACTTTCCGGTCTCGGTCGCGCAAAACGAATGGTTTTACCAACGGAGCGGCACCGTGACGGGTTCCCCTTACAAACTCCACCCCGGTTGGGTCGAACCCGAGTGCGGCGGACATTACCCCGCCCCCAATCTCGTGGCCGAAGCTGCGCGCGACCTGCTCACGAACCCCGAGAGCGATCGCGTGCGTCTCGCGCTCGCCCACGCCGCATTGCGCGAAGGCCTGCGGATCGGCAGCGACTTTGCCCTCGCCGCCGCGATCGCCGCCAAGGCCGCCAAACTTGACCTGAAACGCCTCCGCAAAGCCTCCACGTCCGCCGCCGTGAAAGCCCGCGTCGCGGCATCCACCGCCGAATTCCACGCGCACCAGATCAACCAACGGCCGGCGTTCGTGGTGACCAGCTCCATCGGCGACAAAGCAGTGTTCTCCGGACTCGCCCGCGTCGAACCGCTGGCCGCCACGATCGATGCAATGTTGGCCGATGTCCGCCGTTACGCCTCGTTCGCCGCCCACTTCGGCGCACCGCCGCGGAACTGACGTCCACGAAGGTTGGTTCTTTCGCCGCCATCCAACCAGCCTCGTGAACTCGTCTGCTACGTTCGACTGCATCGCTTTGGGCTAGCCCCAAGGCCACCCCCCCCCCGCGCAGATCGGTTGCATCGAAATAATACACTAGTAGCCGTTCATCTTTACTGATGAAGTGCTCCTTCACTCAGCCGACAACCGTCCACTCACGTTCCAGCCATGTCCGATCATTCCCACGAGGGTAAGCACGAGGAAAAATTTTCCCCGTGGCTCTTTATCGCCACCATCCTTGTCTCACTTGCCGTCCTCTTTGCGGCACTGGCCTTCATCGTGCCGGGCGTCTGGCAGACCCAGCTCGCCGCGTCCGGATGGTCGCTCGCCGTGTGCTTTGTCGTCGTCCATGCGATCGCGGGCGTCTTCGAGTTTTTCTTTCATCGCTACATCCTGCACGCACCGCTCGTTCCCTTCCTCAGCTACTTCTACAAGCAACACACGCTTCACCACGCGCTCACCCACATCGGCTATCACCGTTCGAAAATCACCAACGCCGAAGTGCCCGGACTGATCGACAACGAACCGGTCGCGGAGCCCCTGCACATCGCCCGTAACACCTTCCCCATCGTGGAGGAAAAACAACACGAGGCCTCCTACTTCCCGTGGTATTCGATGCTGGTGTTCTCGCTCGTCGTGACGCCTCTCCTCGCGCTCGGCCAGTGGCTGTTCCCGTCCGCCCCCGTGTTCTTGGGCGGCTTTCTCGGCGTCGCATTCTCGATGTCCCTCTACGAACTCATCCACGCCGTCGAACACTGGCCGCAAGACACCTGGGACCGCCTCATCGAGCATCCGCGCTTCGGTCGCATGTGGCGCAAAGCCTACGCGTTCCACCTGCGTCATCACGCAGACATCCGTTGCAACGAAGGCATCTCGGGTATCTTCGGTCTTCCGCTCGTTGATTTTGTCCTCGGCACCTACGTCGATCCCGAAACGCTCTACACTCACGGCGAACACGTCCACGCCGACGAATTCGTGAGCCCGCAGCCACGCTTTGCGTTTATCCGCTGGCTCGATCGTCGCGCCGATGAAGCCGTGAAAAATCGCCGCGCGGCTCGTCGCGCCGCCTGATTCAATCCCAGACTTGACCCGGCGCGATTTTCTCGCCTTGTTCCGCTCGTCTCAATGAATCTCCGCGGCACGACGCTCTCTTCCAAAGCCTCCGCCCACGCCTCCGTGGTCGCAGTCGTCGTGTCCGTATCCGTGTCCGTTAGCAACGCGCCGAGAGGGGCCTGAGCGAAGCCAATTTTCGCCCCCTCCGGTGCCATACCGGAGGGGGCTTTTTTTGTGCCCTGTCCGGTCGGGCGCAGGGAGTGGGTTTCCAAAAAAATCAAACCACACCCGCTATGAATAACACCGCCATCATCCGGACGCCGCGCTTTGCGCAGCCGCTCAACCTCACCACACACCTCAGCCAGGAGATCACCCGTCCCTTTTTCGAGACGGAGTTCCATCCCGCCACACACGACATGCTCCTGCTCAACACGCATCCCGATCTCCTCCCGGAACCAGAACCGGCGCCGATCCACGAACTCACGTTCTTCAACATCGATCGCCCGTGAGTGCCTTCCCTCACAATCCCGCCGAAAACGAAGTCGCTCCAACATCTCTTCGCCCGGCGGGACAAGCCGGGGGCGTCGCCCCGTCTTCGGTCTACCGCTTCGCCTCCCGCACCACCGCGCTCAAATCCAGCGCCATTCGCGAAATTCTGAAGGTCACCTCCGCGCCCGACATCATCTCCTTCGCCGGAGGCCTTCCGGCCCCCGAGCTTTTTCCCGTCGAGGCCGTCGCTCGTTCCGCGCAAGCCGTGCTCTTCTCCGACGGCCCCCCCGCGCTTCAATACGGCGTCACCGAAGGCCACCTGCCGCTGCGCGAATGGGTCTGCGCCCACCTCGCCTCCACCGTCGGATTATCCGTATCGCCCGATGACGTCGTTATCACCTCGGGCTCCCAACAAGCCCTCGACTTGATCTCCAAAGTCCTTCTGGACCCGGGCGACGTGGTGCTCACCGAGAATCCGGCCTACCTCGGCGCGCTCCAGGCATTCCAAGCGTACGAAGCCCGCGCCGTCGGACTCCCCTCCGACGAACACGGCCTGCAACCCGCCGCCCTCCTCACGTTTTTGGAAACCTCTCCGGCACGGCCCAAGCTGCTGTATTTGATTCCCAACTACCAGAACCCGACCGGCGTCACTCTTTCCGCCGCGCGTCGCGCCGAAGTGGTGCGGATCGCCGCGCGCTTCGGCATCCCCGTCCTGGAAGACGATCCCTACGGCGCGCTGCGTTTCTCCGGCGAAGCCTTGCCCGCTCTGGCCGCGTTCCCCGGTGCCCGCGACTGTCTTTACCTCGGCACCTCCAGCAAAATCCTCGCCCCCGGCCTTCGCGTGGCGTGGCTCGTCGTGACCGACCGCGGCCTCCGCGAAAAGATCACCACGGCCAAACAAGCCGCCGATCTGCATACGTCCTCGTTCACGCAGCGCATTGTCCTCCACTACGTCAGTCAGGCCGGCGTTCTGGATGCGCACGTCGAAACACTCCGCGCCGTCTACCGTCGCCGTCGCGACGTGATGCTCGCCGCCCTCGCCCGAGAATTGCCCGCCGGCTGCGCCTGGACACACCCCGGAGGCGGACTGTTTTTATGGGTCACCCTACCGGCGGCCATCGATACCACCGAGCTCCTCCATGTCGCCGCCCGGGAAAAAATCGCGTTCGTGCCCGGCGCCCCGTTCTGGGTGGGCGAGCCGGTTCGCAATACGCTGCGCCTCAACTTTAGCAACGCGACCGAAGCCCGCATCGAAGAAGGGATCGCCAGGCTCGGCAAGGTTCTAAAAAACGGAATGCTTTAACCGGTCGTTCACACCAACCATCACGGATTTTTCCCGAGCCGTCGCTTGCCTCGCCGACGACATAGGCACAAACTCTGCTCGTTCGAGATCGTTCGGCCCGCGTTGTGCTAAAACACCCCGCGGGCGCAGTTGACAGTCAGCCGCCCGACCGGCGTGTCGCTCACGGACACGCGGGTTTGAAGCGGATTCTTCCTCAACCTCAACCCGGTGCACGGGCACCCAGACGGAAAGTCATTATCATGAAGCTCTCTGCCTTGCTTGCCTCCCGTCCCACGATCCTCCGCCAGGCCGCACTTGCGCACACCGCCGCCGCTTGGCTCACCCTCCAACACGCATCCACGCGCATCTCCGCCGCCGGTCTGCATGGATGGGTCCGCCTTCGCCAAGGCGATTCCTCCGAAGGCGAGGCCCCTTGGGTCACGCTTACCTCCGAGGAGATCCGTCCGTCCGTTCTCGAGGAACACTTCACCGATGACGACCTCCTCGAAATCGCCGAGGCGCTCGCCTACGCCACCGACTCGGACCACGCCGACCTGGAGTTTTGCATTGAAGCGCTCGGCGAAACGTATGCCTCGCCCCTGTTGCGCACCTTGGAAAAAGCCGGCGTAACCCTCGACATCGACGCGAGATTCATCAATCCGATGCTGGATTAGCGTCCCGCCGACGGGCGCCCCGCCCGTTCGCCGCTTGCCGGCGGGGCGCCGCTCGACGAAGCTGCGGTCCATGCGCTGGACCGCACCGCTTCGACCGATTTTCCGCGCAGGCGAGGGCCTGCTTGACCGCGTGCTTTGCCTCTTGGGCGCAGTCGCGTTTTGCCAGCTGCCCGAGTTCATTCAGCAATACCTTCAGCGTCTCGGCGGCCATCTCGACGAGGCCCGTCGCCAGCTCGCGCAGTTTGAAGCCGTCGCCGCGCAATCGAAGCTCACGCTCGCGCAGTTCATCGAACGCACCTCGGCCAATGCCGACGAAGCCGTCGCCCGTCTCGGCGGTATCATGCAGGCCGCAATCGATCGCGTCGCCGAACTCTCGTCCACCGAGTCCGCACTCCGCAACGCGTCGCTTTGGGAAAAACCCTTCGTGTTTTTCGCGAACCTCGACCGTTCCATTGCAGCCGCGACGATGGACGTTTATCGACCCGCCGTGCCCACGACCATCGAGGGACTGCTCTACGCGATCGCCGGCATGGTCACGATTCTATGTGTTTACCACGGACTCATTCGCTACCCGATCGCGGCGGTGATCAAAGCCCGCGCAACCAAAAGCAGTTGAACCCCTTGAGGTAGCAGCCGAGGTAACGAGGCTGGGGTTTCTTCAGCCATCCTCGAACCAGCCCCGCTACCTCCCAAGAAACCTGCCCGTCCCGCGACGCCGCCCAAGCCGGTTTCTTGGGGTTCCAACTGTGCCGCGCAGCGCCTCAGTCCCAGTGCTCGGCTGCTACGCCCCCCGACGCGGCAGGACCTCCCATCAACGTTCAACAGAATCACGCCGAGCCACTCCAAACCCTCATGCCGTCTCCGGTTCCGCACGCATCCATTTCGCGTCGGCGTAAAACGTCCCGAACGGAACGACGCTCGCCATCGCCACAAGCACGCTCCGCTTGAGCGTCCACTTGCAATCCAACATCGCGTGCGCGGTGGCCCAAAGATAAGCGATGAAAAGGACGCCGTGCGCCATGCCGACCACGCGCACGGGCTCCGGGTTACCCCAATGGTATTTCAAAGGCATGGCCACCCCGAGCAGGATCAGGAACGAGAGACCTTCAAGAAAGCCGATGAGGCGCAGGCGTCCGAGAGCGGTTTTGAGTAGATTCATGAGTGGAGATTCGATCACAGGCAGGCAGGTCGGTGTCACTACATCGACGAACGAGTGACCGGACAAAACATAGGCGCTTTGGCCGACTGGCAAGATTCCAACAACTCCCCGTCGCAGCGTTGACCCCCGGGGGCGCGACTGTTCACTCTTCCGCCCTGCAAGCGCCCTTGTGGTGGAATGGTAGACACCAGAGACTTAAAATCTCTTGGCCGTAAGGCCGTGCCGGTTCGAGTCCGGCCAAGGGTACCAGTTTCGCCAGGCGAACATCCGTCTTCCCTGTTTTCGTGAAGATAAGCCGGGAGCACCGAACAGATCGGCGCGATGGAAACGATTGGGAAGAAACGCGAGCGACGGCGCGGGATTACGGAAGCAACATGGGGCAGAGCGTTGAGGTGATCGGAGCGTCACCCGGCGTTTTGAACACCGGCAAAGCCAGGTGCGATCACGCGGGGCCAACAGGAGGGGGAGTGAACGTGATTTAATACGGAGCTGCGCAAGTTTGGAGACACGTCTCCAGTTACCGTAACCCTCTTCCAGGAAACGCCACCGGCGCACGACGGTTGCACAAACAATCCGGGATAGGGTATTTCCCTTTGCCGTTCTGGGCCCTTGGATTTCAGAGCGCGCTTCCCAAGCACACAGGACATGAAATGCTCGGCGGAATGAAGAACCCCCTTCTTTCCCGCTGTTCCTCGGTCGTCTTCGGTCTTGCCGCCTTCTTGATCACAATCCCCCTCGCGTCGGCTCAGGTAACCACCGGTTTCAATCAGACAGCCGCCGGCACCTACGACTATAACAACTCAGCCAACTGGGTTGATGGAGACATCAACGGCGTCTGGAGCAATGCGCTCACGTTGACCGGTACGCAGACCGTAACCTTCGGAGCAGATACGACCTTGAATGCGACGAACGGCATCAGCCTCAATTTCAGTCATGCCGGGGCATTCAGCACGACCCTTCGCGCCGATGGAACAGGCCCCTACGTCTTGACCTTGGGCGGCGATGTATTTGTCAACACTGCCAGCACATCCCCGAATCCCATCGTGCTCATCGGTGCGTTTACGGGTAACCAGAACTTAAATCTCAACCTGGGTGGAGCGACGCGGACTTTCAATGTTACCTCCAGCGGGGCGAGAAATCTATCGGTCCGGGCCAACATCATTGGTACCAACTCGACCGACGGTATCGTTAAGATCGGGGCCGGAACACTGACGCTCGAAGGTGTCAGCAGCTACACAGGCAACACCTCGATCAACGGCGGAACACTGGTACTGGGAGGTGCGGGAGCAGTCGCAGGCTCCGACTTCGTGGTGAACAGCGGAGCCTCCCTCAACATCAACAACTCAGGGAACGGTGTCGCGGATCGCACGCGTGCCCAAAGCGTCACGATCAATTCCGGCTCTCTTTCCGTCGTGAACCACTCGGGCTCGCTCACCAGCTACAACGACACGATCTCCGGCGGGATCGCCGTGAACGGCGGCGCCACTATCTCGATCACCGCGCCCACCGGCAAACATCAGCAACTCACAGCGAACTCGTTCACTCAAAACGCAGGTGGAACCACGCTCTTCCGCGGGACCAACCTCGGCGTAAACACGTTCGAGTCGAAGACTGCGGCCAGCTCGAATATCGTCTTCACCAACGCACCGGTGCTCTCCGGTTCCGGAGACGCCGGCACCCCGACGGTCGGCATCATCGCGGGTGCCTACGGCGATACCTCACCAACCGGCGCCGGCAGCGGACTGGTCACCTATGATGCCACGAAGGGCGTGCGCCTCCTGGAGGCTTCGGAGTACACGGCCACTCTCGCCGACGGCGAAGGCAATGTCAGCCTGGCGGGCGTTTCGGGCGGTGTGTCGGGCGCGCCGGCCACCTTCACGCTCAACGGCGATGCCACCGTCCAGTCGCTCTCGCTCAACACTTCGGGTGCCTCCGGCCACGCCGGCATCATTGTCGAAGGAACCGGCTCGTTGACCATCGGCAGCGGAACGATCTTCGCCAATCAAAAGGCGACCGGCACCGTGACGAGCGCCGACGCCATCCTGATTTCCAAGAACCTCGATTTCGGAGCCGTCGAAGGCAAAATCTTGGTCGGCACCACCACGGGACTCAGCAACAGCATCACACCGGCCCCCTTGAACATCTCGGGAGCCATCTCCGGGTCCGCCGGCATCACCAAGGGCGGCACGGGGAACCTCACGCTCTCGGGCACCGCGTCCAACACTTACACCGGAGTGACGACGATCGACGCCGGCAATGTGCTCGCGAGCAAAACCGGCGGTGCCCAGGCGATCACCGGCGATCTCGTGATCAACGGCGGCATCCTTTTCCAGAACAGCAATCAGATCGCCGACGCGGCAAACGTCACCGTCGACGGGGGCAGCTGGCGGCTGGCGCCATCCGGAAGCGGCGGCAGCGCAGCGTCCGAAGTGGTGGCATCGGTTACCATCAACAGCGGCAGCGTTGCCCAATCATCCAGCGGCGTAAACGGCGGCTCCCTGACCGTCACCAACGCCTTCACGCTTAACGGCGGGACATTCACGCAAATCAACGGCTACGATTCGGACCTCGGGTCGCTGACGGTCAATGGCGGCACCATCGATCTTCGCGCCGCCCAAAACACGAACGGCACGGTGATGACCGTGAACGGCGATCTCACGATCACCAACACCGCTTCTTCCATCGCGCAAAGCGGGCTCGACTACACTCCGATTTCGCTCAGGGCGGGGACCACCTCCGCCGGCGCCCAGTTGATCCTTAAGGGCAACGTGGTTTTCAACGGCAACTCCACCAACGGCAACTCCACGGTGATCGACGCGCAAGCCGGCACCAATCTCGGCGTGGTTCAATTGGATGGCGCACGGACCTTCACCATCGGCGATGGTGCAGCCAGTCTGGATCTGAAAATCACGGCCGCTCTCACCAACAACGGGATCACCGAAGGCGGTATCGTCAAAACAGGTCTTGGCACCTTGGCATTGACCGGCGTCAACACCTACACCGGCGCAACCGTGATCGATCAAGGCAGGATCGTTCTCGCCGATTCGGGTGCGATCAACGCCGGCTCCGCGCTGACCGTGGGAGCCGGAGCGATCCTGGATGCGTCGTCCCAAGGCGCCTACACGTTCAGCACCGCAACCACCACAACCCTCGGCGTCGGCGCGACCGGCGCGGGTCTCATCAAGGCCGCGGCCGCCACGTTCGAAAACGCATCGCTCACCTTCGACTTCGGCGCCGCGGAAACTCTCCTGGCTGCGTATCAGGTTTTGGATATCTCCGGACTCGGAACCGGCGACTTCGGCAGCGTCACCGCAACCGGCGCCAACATCAGCGGGACATTCAACAACGACGGTTCCGGCAACTGGACGTTGACCGTCGCCGGCTACGACTTGGTGTTCAGCCAATCCCTGGGCACGTTGACCACCGGCGCTATTCCCGAGCCTTCGACCGTCGGAGCGATCGTCGGCGCGTTGGCCTTGGTCGCCGCCGCCGGTCGTCGCAAGCGCAACCGGTAAACCCTCACTCGCCGCGCTGTCTCACCGCCTCAAACAGCGTGATAATCGTGGCCATCGCCACGTTGAGCGAATCGGCCTGCCCCGCCATTGGGATGACCACGCGGGCGTCGGCTTCCTTCAGCCAGTAATCGCTCAAGCCGTATTGCTCGCTGCCCATCACGATCGCCAACGGTCCGCGCAAATCCGTCGCCGTATAAACATCGGTCGCCGAGGGCGTCGTCGCTACCGAACGAATCTGCTTTTCGCGCAACCATTCGCGGACATCCGTGCTGCTCGCGATCACCACCGGCACGGAAAACAACACCCCCGTCGAAGCGCGCACGACGTTGGGGTTAAAGAGATCGGTCACCGGATCGCACACGATAAGCGCATCCACTCCGGCCGCGTCGGCGCTGCGCAGGATGGTGCCCAGATTGCCGGGCTTCTCGATCGCTTCGACCACCAGGAGGAACGGCGCCTTCCCCTCGGCGGGCGCGGGAATATCGGCGAGCGTGCGTTTCCATTGCGGCGCGACCGCGAGCAGGCCATCCGGACGCTCGCGATAGGCGACCTTGGCAAACGCATCTTTGGACAACTCGAAGAGCTGCGCCCCGGCGTCCTGCGCTTGGGCGATCAGCGCGGGCTCGTTTTCACCCAGGAACCAGTCGGGCGAATAATAAAGCTCGGTAATGCAGATCCCCTTCTCCAGCGCACGGCGGATCTGGCGGTACCCTTCGACGAGGAACACGCCCGCCTCGTCGCGCGGGCGCCGGTCGCGCAGCTTCACGAGCTGTTTGATACGCGGATTCTGAAGACTGGAGATTTTTTCGGAAGGTGTGCCCACGGAACACACGGAACACACGGAAAACATGAAAAAGACAAAATCCTTTTCCTCGCCGTCTCCCTTTCCGTGTATTCCGTGTGTTCCGTGGGCAAAAATAAGAAGAAATTCAACGACCGTCCTTTCGCATATCACCAGGAGATCGAGCTGGAGATCGCCACGCTCACCAATCTCGGCGTGGGCCTCGGCCGCGTGCCCCACCCCGACGAGCCCGAATCGAAATGGGTCGTCATGGTCCCGTTCACCCTGCCCGGCGAACGCGTAAAAGCCCGGGTGTTCCGCAACCACAAGAACTTCTCCGAAGCCGATCTCGTCGAAATCCTCACCGCGTCCCCGAAACGAATCACCCCTCTCTGCCCGGTCTTCGGAACCTGCGGAGGCTGCCAGTATCAAAACCTCGCCTACGACGAGCAGCTCCAGTGGAAGCGTCGCCAGGTCGAGGAACTCCTAAAATACATGGCCGGCGTAGAGTTTCCCGTGTCGCCGGTCATCGGCTCGCCCGTCCAATACGGCTACCGCTCCAAGCTCACGCCGCATTTCAACGCCCCCCGCGACGACCGCACCCCCTCCGAACTCCCCATCGGCTTCCTGCGTCAAGGCACGCGCTTCGACATCATCGACGTGCCGCACTGTCCCATCGCCACGGATGCCATCAATGCCCGCCTCGCCGAGGCCCGCGCAACGGTCCGCGCCAAGGCGGCCAACGGCGACTACGCACGCGGCGGCACGTTGCTTCTGCGCGATGCCTCGGGCGTAGTGACAACCAACTACGACGACATCGTCACCGAGACGGTCGGCGACCTGAAGCTGAAGTTTCTCGCGCGCGATTTCTTCCAGAACAACCCGTTCATTCTGCCAACGTTCACCGGCTACGCGCGCGACCAGGCCGCGGTCAGCGGAGCGCGGTTCATGGTCGACGCGTATTGCGGAAGCGGACTCTTCGCCCTCACGGCAGCCCCGGCTTTTGAGCAAGTGGCGGGAATCGAGATCAGCGAAAGCAGCATAGTCTTCGCCAGACAAAACGCCGCCGCCAACGGACTCGCCAACGTCACGTTTCAAGCCGGCGACGCCTCGGCGATTTTTGCGGGGCTCACCTTCCCCGCCGCCCACACGGTGGTCCTCATCGATCCGCCGCGCAAAGGCTGCGACGAACAGTTCCTCGGCCAGCTCTTTGCCTATGGTCCGCGCGCGGTAGTGTACGTCTCGTGCGACCCCGCGACTCAGATGCGTGATTTGAAGTCGTTTCTCACCGCGGGCTACGAACTAACCGCGGTGCAGCCCTTCGATCTGTTTCCGCAAACGCGCCACCTTGAGTGCGTGATCACGTTGCGCAAGCTCCCGTAACCATCGATGGCACACGAGCGGCCGCAATCCTGCCTCCGCACACGGCGCACCGGCGACACGATTGCCGTCGCTCCCTAAACAGCTATCGCGCGGCCGCGATGCGATGCGGCAGCAGGGTGTTTCCCTCGCGCCAGAGACCGTCCAGGTATACGGTTTTTGGATACTTCGGAAGGCCAAACTCGTTGTTCTGCAGCTGCGTCACCACCTGGTCCACGGCGGCCGCCCCGACCTCCCTCGCCTGCTGGTCGATGCCCGACCAGGGATCGTCCTTGTTGATGAGATCGAGCGACGCGTAACCGACATCCTCGGGCACGCGCAGGCCCATCGTTTGGAGCAGCTCCATCGGCGTGGTAAGATTGCTGACCACCACGTCGGGCTTGTGCGCATGATACCACTCCGCGAAAGCCTTCGCATCCAGGCCCCGGTGAACATCGACGGGCGAAAGAAACGCGGGCACGCGCTGTGCCTCTGAAATCGACTGCTGGTAAACGAGCAAAGCCGCCAGCCAGCTGCTGGCCACGCGTTCGCTTTGTTCCAGCCGTGTGGCAAAGCCTATGCGCCGGTAGCCATGATGACGCAGGTGCCGCAGCGCGAGGAACATGCCGTTGTAGTGCCCGTGAGTCGCGCGATGCACAAGCGGACGCACCAGGGTGTAGCTGATTGCCGCGGTCGCGAAGTGCTTCCATTCCATGGTAATGTGACTGCGCGGAGAGGGGAAGGGGGCGAGAATAATGCCGCGAATGGCCCGGGTGTAGAGAATCTTGCTCAGTCGCGCGGTGGTGACTCCGGGTTCGCGGGCCCAGATGTGTTCAAGCTCATAGCCAAGCTTCGCGGCGCGTTCGCTGGCGCCCAGAAAGAAATTGTGTTCGTTGCCCGGCTTCCGCCAGCCGTCCCGCGTGTCCCACGTAGTGAAATAAGCGATACGCTCCACCGAACGTTTGGCGCGCGACGTGCGCAGCTGCGCCATGAGCGTGGATACCAGCGGGTCCTGCTTGTAGCCATGAAGCGCCGCAAGTTTCTGGATACGTGCGCGAGTGTCGACGGGCAGGCTGGGATGGTTGCGCAGCGCGAGGGAAACCGTGGTGCGAGACACGCCGGTTAGCGCAGCCAACTGGCGAATGGTGGGGACGGGGGCATCGGCCATGTGACTGTCAAATTGCCATGTCATTGAGCCTCGTCAAGCAGCGGACAGTCTGACGGAAAACCCGCCCCGATACTTTGATCGAGAGGGTCCGGAAAGTTCCCAATCAACCCACCCCATCATGCATTACCCGACATCGCTCACCGCATTCGCTTCGCGCCTCGCCATTGGCGCGCTTTGCCTGTCCTCGTTCGCCGTCTCCTCCCACGCAGCCGCCCTTTTTTGGGACACCGATGGCGACGCCGCAATCGGCTATGGCGGTGACGGCACTTGGGACACGACCGCGTCCAACTGGAACACATCCAGCGCCGGGGCGGGCGTCCTCCAGACGTGGAATAATGCCGCCAGCCCGTTTGACTCCGCGATCTTCACCGGCGGCGGTTCCGGGACGGTCACGGTGAGCGGAACCGTGATTGCGGCTGGCATGACCTTCGGCTCAAGCCCAAACACCAATACCACTTATACGTTAAGCGGCGGCGTGGTTGATCTCCGCACCGCCAGTTTCAGCAATGCCGTCAACAATCGTGGCACAAATACCCTCGAAAGTGACCTCTATCTGTTCGGCGCGATGACGAGCAACACCACCAATCGGCAACGCCTCGTCAACACCAGTGGCACGCTGAACCTCGCGAACATCCGAGACACCTCCGGGTTCGCCGGCACGCACGAGCTCTCCTTGGAAAACTATTCGTCGACCATCAATATCACTGGCGACATCACCAAGAACGGGAGCACCGGCGTCACGCTGTTCGTGGGTGGAACCTCCACGTCAAACGGCGCCAACTACACGCTCGGCGGCAACAACACCGGCCTCGGCGGAGTCGTGACCGTCTATCGCGGCAAATTGAACCTGAACAACTCGAATGCGCTCGGAGGCGCTTCGTCGGTCACCGTTGCGAACGCCAGTGCCGCTCCGGGCGGCGTCGCCGGAACCGCCGATACCGCCTCGGTTCTGATCGGCACCGGGGGCGTTTCCATCAACAAGAACATCACGTTTTCCTCCAGCTCCGATACGGGCGACACCCGCACGATTGGTAGCAGCAACACCACTGGAACCGCGACCTACTCCGGCACGATCACCCTCGGCGCCTTCGCCGCCTCGGGCAACGGCTCCACTCTCCGCGTGACCGCCGAAGCGGGCGGCACCACCGTCTTCACCGGGCTGATCAACGATGGAGCCAACACGACTTCCATTACCAAGACCGGCTCCGGCATCGTAAAGTTCACGCGTGCCGCCGGCGTGACATACGATGGTATCACCACCGTTTCGACAGGTTCACTGATCGTGAACAACACCTCGGGCAGCGGCACCGGCACGGGAGCCGTATCAGTCTCTAATGGTGCCACCTTCGGCGGTACCGGTAGCTCTGCTGGAGCGATCACACTTGATGCGGGGGCGCGCATGTCGCCCGGCGATATGGATGAATCAGGCGTCTCCTCCACCGGCAATTTCACCGGCGGTTCGCTCACTTGGAATTCCGATTCCGCCGTCGGCATGTCCTTCAACCTCGGTGCGGATCAGGGCTCTTCGGACCAGCTGACCCTCTCCGGCGCTTTCACCAAAGGCACAGGCTCCACGTTCGTCTTCGATTTCACGGGTTCCACCCTGAACTCCTCGATCGTCTATACACTGGTCACCTTCGGTTCGACCGACTTCGTGGTCGGCGATTTCTCCGCCATCAATGGCGGCGATGGCGTCTTCGCGCTCAATGGAACCACCCTCACCTTCGGAGCCATCCCCGAGCCCTCCACCTACGCGGCTCTCGCCGGTACGCTGGTCCTCGCCGGTGCAGTCTGGCGCCGTCGCGCCGGCATCCGCTCACGTTAACCATCAACCACGATCACTTCTAGCAGTTGACCCGGGGACGGTGACACAACTCATCGTCCCCTTTTTTGACCCATGAAAACCCTCCTCGCTCTTCTCGCCCTCGCATTCACCGCGTCGCTTGCTGCACAGTCCGTCAAACTCTCCGCCGATACCAAAGGCGTGATCGTCGATGGCGGCACCGCCGGTCGTATCGTACTCACCCCACCGGCCCTCACCGGCTCGGACAAAAAAACCCGCAAGCCCGTTTTCACTCCGGCTGCCGACGGAGCCACCGCCACTGCCACGTTCCCGGACGGGTTTGTCATCAAGGTCGCCCTTTCCCCCAAAGATGGCACCATCAGCTACAGCTTCGATCAGGTCCCCGCCGATGCTGCATCAATCGTCGTGAACGCCACGCTCCCCGTCTCCTACAACGAAGGCGGTTCCTTCGCCACCGGTGGAGGCGAGGCCAAATCCTTCCCCGGCGAGCCCGGCAAGCAGCTTTTTGCCCAGGGATCCTTCGACCAGATTGACCTCGTCAAAAGCACCGGCGAAGCCCTCTCGCTCACGATGCCCGCATCCTACCAACAACTGCAGGACAACCGCATATGGGGCACCCAATCCTTCAGCTGGATTTACCACTATGACTTGCTCCGCTACCCCAACGAGACTCGCTTCACGATCTCGGTCGCCGCGGTGAAAGCCGCCGCCCCCGCAAAGAAATAATCGCCGCCCGATCCGGCAACGGTTGCCGGTTTTTTTGGGAGGACCTATGAGACTTGGAAGTCCATAGGTCCTCCCTCTTTTCGATACCCCCGCCCGATCGTTTTCATGAAAAGACCCCTGCTTTTCCTCCTCGGCCTCTGCGCCACGCTGTCGCTCCCCGCGCAAGGCCTGAAACTCTCGCTCTCCGAAAAAGGCGCGGTCGTTAACGCCGGCGCGCTCGGCAGCTTCACCGTCCCCCCGCCGTCGATCGACACTGCGGATAAAAAGGAGCTCAAGCCCACCTACGCCCTCGATGCATCCGGTGGTGCGCAGGCCACCTACCCCAACGGTTTCGTCCTCAAGATCGCCGTCTCCAACGCCGACAAATCCATCACCTACAGCTTCGACGCCGCCCCGGAAAACGCGACCGCCCTCAAATTCCATACGCTTTTCCCCATCAATCTGAACCAAGGCGGACGCTTCGCCCTCGGCAACAAGAGCGGCGAATTTCCCGCCACCAAGGCGGGCCAATTTCTCGCGGACGGCGACGCCAGCCACCTCGACATCATTCACCCGCTCGGTGAAGGCATCCGTTTCTCCACCCCCGCCGTGTATCAACAACTCCAGGACAACCGCACCTGGGGATGGAACGTCTTCGCCTGGGTCTATCGCTACGACCTCAAGCGCTACCCCGGCAAAACCAGCTTCTCCTTCAAAGTCTCCCCACTCGCCGCCACCCCCTCCGCCGACAACGCGCCCGCCGAACGCAAATACCTCGTTGACCGCTACGGCCAGTCCGTCCGCAAAAACTATCCGGGCAAAGTAACCAGCGATGACGAACTGAAGGCGGACATCGGCGCGCAAAAAGCCGCCCTCGGCACCTACCAGGGCCCCGCCCTCGACACGTTCGGCGGACTCGCCGGCAGCGGCGAAAAACTCGGCCTCGAGGCCACCGGCTTTTTCCACACCGCCGAGTTCGCCAAGGACCGCCACGTGCTCGTCACCCCCGAGGGCAACGCCTTCTTCCAACTCGGCGTCTGCGGCATCACCAATACCGACGACTACACGACCGTCAAAGGCCGCGAAAAAATCTACGAGTGGGTCCCCTCCGCCAAGGACGGGCGGTGGACCACCGCCTGGCGCAACAACCGCCCCGACTGGGGGGTCTTCTCCTTCCAGATCGCCAACTGGATCCGCAAATACGGCAAACCCTACTCCATCGAAGAATGGACCAGCCAGACCGTCGAACGTCTCCGCGTCTGGGGCTTCAACAGCGCCGGCGCCTTCGGCGGCCACGTCCCCACCTTCCGCTCCCTCAACTTCCCCTCCGTCTCATTCCTTCCCTCCGGCAAGGACCAGGGGGTCCGCTACCTCCCCGACAGAGTCGGCGCCGCCGAGGTGATGGACCCCTTCGCCCCGGGCTTCGAAGACGCCCTCGACAAAGCCTTCGCCGGCCCCGTCGCCGCCCGCGCCTCCGACCCGCTCCTCATCGGCTACTTCCTCGGCAACGAACAACACTTCGAAAACCTCCCCAAGATCGTCCCCGCCTACAAGGCCTCCAAGGTCCCCGCCAAGGCGAAGCTCGTCGAAACCCTCCGTGCCAAATACGGCGACATCGCCGCCTTCAACACCGCGTGGTCCCCCTCCAAACCGTTCGCCAGTTATGACGAGGCCGGCGAGGAGCCGCTCTTCATCCGCACCGACGCCGCCTCGGCCGACATGCGCGCCTTCCTCCGGCTGTATTTGGAATCCTACTACGACGGCATCCGCCGTGCATTCAAAAAACACGATCCCAACCACCTCCTCATCGGCAGCCGCCTCACCCCGCACACCGCCAACAACGAGGACGTAGTCCGCATCGGCGGCAAATACCTCGATGTCGTCAGCGTCAACTACTACACCTACGGCATCGAAAAGGACTTCATCAAAAGGATCTACGACTGGAGTGGCCGCCGCCCCATGATCTTCAGCGAGTGGTATTACAGCTCCACCGAGCAGGGCCTCGGCGGCGGCAAGGAAGTCAAGGACCAGGCCGAGCGCGGACTCGGCTACCGCAACTACATCGAGCAATCCGCCGCCACCGGCATGGTCGTCGGCTCGCAATGGTTCATCTACTCCGACCAGTCCCTCACCGGCCGCTTCTTTGAAGGCTTCAACGGCGAGGGCAACAACACCGGCCTCGTGGACGTCACCGACCGGCCCTACTACCCGCTCGTCAACGCCGCCCGTGAAACCCACGCCCGCATCTACGACGTGATCCTAAACGGCGCGCCACCCTACACCCTTGCCGACGCCCGCTTCTCCGGACAAGGCGCCGGAGCCGCCAAGATCGTCGCCGTTCCGCCCGCCATGCCCGGCCTACAGTTCAACGGTTCCACCACCAACTGGCCGGGCCGGCCCGCCGAACCCATCGGCGCCAACCGCGTCATGATCGGCAATCTCAACCCGAAACTCGGCGGTGCGTTCCGCCTGTGCTGGGATGACAAGACTCTGCACTTCCTCATCCAGGTCAAAGACCCGACCCCCGGAAAAAACGCCCGGATGCCGAAGGCCTATTGGTCGGGCGACGCCATCGAGTTGTTCATCGGGTCGAAGAATCTCAAGGAAGGCGGCAACCTCCAGTTCAGTGACCGACAGGTCCTCATCGGCACGGGCGAGACGCCCGGGGTGTTTGTGGTCGACCACCCCAACGCGGGCAATGCGTGCCGTGTGCTCGTCGTGAATGAGGTGGCCGGTGACGGCTACACACTGCAAGTCGAACTGCCGTGGACGGTGCTCGGCATCGAGCCGAAGACCGGCATGGAGCTGCTCTTCGACGTCGCAATCGACAACAGCGACGATGGCGAAGCCCGCCACCAGCAGCTTGTCTGGAGCGGCACCGGCAAGAATTCCGGCGACCGCGGCGCCTGGGGCCGCGCCCGTCTCGTCGAAAACTGACCCCAAAGTCGCACCGATTCCGTCGGAAATTCTTCGCGCACCCCATGAACGGAGATGCTCCGCCCCTTCGACCGCCTCCGTGTCCCGAGTGACGCTTCGCTTGACTGTCCAGTGGTGACGTTGTCGATGTCACCAAAACGGCGTAAGAGGATCCGATCCGTCCGCTCCTCTTGCTTACGCCGCCAATGCCTCTCCGCGCTCCGCTCCCGTTCCTTTTCCTCGCCGTTCTTCTCCCTGCCGCCGATCCCGGAGACCCACCCTCGCCTTGGGATCAGGCCACCCTCGGGCTTATCAGGGAAGCCTACAGGAACTTCGCGAGACAAGCCGGCCCCAATCGCGAGGCTCGTTTCGGCGAAGCAGTCACGTTGCTCAATCTGCAGCCCAAAACCGGCGCCAACCTTGATCGCGCCGCTTCGCTTTTCACCGACATTATCGCGACTGAACCCGCCGACGGGCTCGGCGTGAGCGCCCGATACTATGTTGCCCGCATCGCGCACGTCCACCGGACCTCGCCCGACGACGCGACCGCGCTCCGCATTTACCGGGAACTCGCGGACCTTTCCTCGCCTCATCCCCTCGCCCAGCGCGCCCTCGTTCAACTCGCCTTGATGGAAATCTTCGAGCCTCGACTCGACCCCGCCGAGGTCCGCGTTCGCTTCGAACGTCTCACCGCCCGCGGCGCAGCGCTCACCGAGTCATCCGCCGTCCGGGATTTCCACCTCGTGATGGGAGATGCCGCGCTCCGGTTCAATCTGGGCGAAGCCATCGCCCTGGACCATCTCCTTGCCGCCGACCGGGTCGGACTCGCCCGTGCCGCTACGCAGCGCGACACATGGGTCCGCATCGCCGAACTTGGACGGCGCACCGGTCGCAACGACATCGCCGTTACCTATTATCAACGCTTCCTCGAAAATTTCCCCCGCGACTCCCGCCGCCGGATGATCATCGAGCGCCTGGCCGCCCTCCTTCCCACCTCCGAAAGTAGCCGCGAGCACCCGCAAGTGGAAGTCACCCGATGAAACGCGAAAAGATTCTCCCTCTCATCGGATTCGCCCTGTTGCTCATCTGCTTCGGCGTTGCGCTCGCACGCGTCTTCAGCCGCCAGCGCGCCGCGTCCGATCCCAACGAAATCGTCATCCGCATCGCCCACTGGCAACTCGAGTCCGGCATTCGCGATGCCATCGATACGCTCGCGCGTGAATACGAACGCCAAAACCCCGGCGTACGCATCGAGCAAAACCCGATCCCCGAGCGCATCTATCCGAGTTGGCTTCGGACCCAACTCGTCGGCGGCACCGCCCCTGATTTGATCGAGATTGGAAAAGGCTCCGACGACGAAACCCTGGCCCGCTTCTTCGTGCCTCTCACCGAACACGTCGAACAACCCAACCCCCACAACGCCGGCACCTCGATCGCCGCGCTTCGCTGGCGGGACACCTTCCTCGACGGACTGGGTGGCGGCGACTGCTACAAAGCCAACCTTCTCGAATACTACGGCGTCCCGCTGTCGATGTTCACGGCGCGCATGTATTACAACGTCACCGAATGGAAACGCATTCTTGGCGACACGCCCCCGCCCGCCGACTTCGACGGCTTCGTCGCCATTTGCGAACGAGTCCAACAACATGCCGCTGCAACCGGCGAGAAGATCGTGCCTATCGCCGGCTCCCATTATGGCACGCCTTGGTTTGCATCCACCCTCGTCGGCGGTCAAACACAGCGCCTCACCCAGCGTCTCGACGAAACGTTGATCATGAGGCCTCACGGCACCGAGATCGCCCTTCAGTTCGTCGCCGGCCGCTGGACTCTCGATGAACCCGACTTCGTCGACGGCCTCCTGCTGGCCCGCCAAATCGGCCGCTTCGCCCAATCCGGCTTCATTCAATCCAACCGTGAGGACGCGACCTTCTATTTCGTGCAAGGCCGGGCCCTCATGATCGTCACCGGCAGTTGGGACGCCCCAAGTTTTCGCTCGCTCGCTCCCTTCGAGACGAGCGCCTTCCGATTCCCCATGCCTTCGCCGGACCACCCGCGTTTCGGCGCCGGCACCTACGGTCCGGCGTCCGAGGCCGACACACCCACCAGCGCCGCGTTCGGTCTCACACGTGCCTCCCGCCACCCCGAACGCGCCGTCGATTTTCTTCGCTTTCTCACCTCGCAACAGGGCAATAGTACGTTTTCCCGCGTCAGCGGATGGCTCCCCTCCGTAGTTGATGTAGAACTACAGCCACTGCTGAAGCCGTTCGAGCCGCTCAGCGATGGTTACGTCAACGGCATCGGGTTGGAAATGGGCGGGGGGACCGATGCACGCCGTGTAATTTCCGCCAATTTCGGCACTCTTTTTGACGCCAATGCGGATGTTACAAAATTCCAGGATATCCTCCGCGCCCAGTTGCCCGACGCCATGCGCAGCGATCTTTTGCGCTCACTCCGTCAGTCCGCAATCAACACCGCACGCCAGGACACCCCGCTCGCCGCACACATCATCCTTCACGAGCAACGGCCCGACGTGGCCGAGCACCGTCGCAAGCAAAGCGAGCTTCTCGAGACTCAAACCATGCAGGAACTCCGCCGCGCCTGGGTCCTTCATGAACTCGAAGCCGCGCCGTAGCACTACTCTGTTAAGTCTGCGTCCGGCATCCGAGATGGAGACCCGACGACCTCGTCGGGTCCGTTTGGGGACCGCGCCGATCAAGCCCGACGAGGTCGTCGGGCCTCCAAGCCGAGCCCCCGCCCGAACTTAATGGAGTAGTGCTAGTAAGCTGTGACACATCATTTATCGCATGTAATGAAGGCTTGAAAGGTTGGGACGGACCGCTGGGCCGTCCGATGTTGCGCCTTTCAATTATTGATCCACGCGCCCAGCGGGCCAGCGGTCCCGCCCTACCTGTGATCCGAGATAAAACGGGGGCCTGATTTCCAGAGGTGGGCCGCCTGCTTGCAGGCGCGGTTCGAAGCGCGAGCAACCGGCCGACTGTCGCTTCGCTCGAAACGCAGCCCGCGTCGAAAGACCATTTCAAAACACGGCCTGGCTAAACCGCGCCCGGCAAAACAAAAAACCGCGTCCCGAACGGGCCGCGGTTTTTTGCCGGTCATTGATCTGAGCAGGAACAAGGCGCCTCCGCCCCGGAATCCGGTTCGAGTCGATCTCGTAGTTATTGCACCAATACGCTGTCGAAGCGCACGTCCTGCTTCCAGGCGCCGAGTCCCACCTTGCCCGCGGTCAGCGAACTGTCCGTCCGCTGCATGACTTGAGTGTCGTTCAGGAATACGGTCAGCGTGCTTCCGTTCACGTCCACCGCGACGTCATACCAGGTGTTCGCGTTGAGCGTCACATTGACTCCGGAACCGATGTTCGAGAGAGCGCCCGCGATTCGCTTTTGCAGCATGAACTGACGGTAGCCGCCACGGTCCTGAATCATCAGGCGGTAGTGGTTGTTGGCATCCACGTGGCGGACGAACAGGTGGGTCTCGCTCCAGCCTTGCAGGTCGGTGATCTTCACCTCGGTAAAGAGGCGATAATTCGTCCACGACGGATCGCCCGCGGTACTGGTGCTCCGCTGGCTGCTCCAATTGAAGTCGAATTGGTAGGCATTGTTGCCCGCATCACTCACGACCGACCATTGGGCGGAATGCTCCGGGGTCCAGTTGGTGGTGGTGCCGGAGGTGAAATCGTCATTGAGCTTGGCCCCGAACAGCGTCGGGAAAAGCGCCTTGGCGTTCGGATACTGGTTCGAGAAGCAGATCTGGTGGTTGCGGCTGGCCGTGCCGCCGCCGGCTTCGAAGTAGGCATGCCAGGCGACGTTGTTGGCGGGGTTGTTGATCCACTCATTAAACTTCGTCAGGAAAATCGTGTTGTCCTGACCGCCGTAACCAACGGTCAACTTCGTCGCGGCATCCGGATTGTCCAAACCCCACTCCGGAAAGCACAGGGGCTTGCCTGCGTTGGCGGCTTGGACCTTCCACCAATCCAAAGGATATGATCCCCACTCTTTGTGACTCTTCCAACCGTTGTTCCGGATGCTGGTTACCTGCCATCCCGGCAAGTTCGGGTACATGTTCCCGTTTGAATCCGTGGTGCTGTAACCGGAGTAGATGTCGTAGAGGTCCAGACCGATGGAATCCACATACGCCGCGCCCGGGTAGGCATCCAT
>JANJTQ010000011.1 GCA_024711005.1 Opitutaceae bacterium
GATGAGGAAATTCCGAAACATCAGCTTGCGGCGCTCTTGGTGACCATTTTCTTCCAGCAGATGTCTGCTCAGGAGACCGCGATTTTGACGGAAGAGCTGATGCTTTCCGGCGAAGTCATCGATCTGTCGCACATTGCCAAGCCCAAGATCGACAAGTACTCGACCGGTGGGGTGGGCGACAAGACCTCCCTCGTGCTCGTTCCGCTCGCCATGGCCAGCGGTGTGGTTGTTCCCATGATGGCCGGGGTCGAGCACGACTACATTATCAGCCCCCTCCAAAAGCTTGCATCGATTCCCGGCTTTAAGAAGCACCTCTCGATCGACGCCTTCTCGTCGCAGCTCGCCCGGATCGGCGGGGCCATCGTTGAGCAGGATGCCAAACTCGCCCCGGCAGACGCCAAGTTCTACGAACTCCGCAAGGAAACCGGCACCATTCCCAGCCTTCCGCTCATCACCGGCTCCGTGCTGTCGCGCAAACTCGCCGAGGGTTCCGAAGGCCTCGTGATCGACGTCAAGTGGGGCAACGGTTCCTTCATCAAGGATCTCGAGCAGGCCAAGCAGCTCGCCCGTTCCATGACCCGTGTCGGCCGCTCGCTGAAGCGCCGCTGTGTCGCTCTGGTCACCGATATGAATCAGCCGCTCGGTGACACCGTCGGTACGGCTCTTGAAGTTAAAGAAGCCATCCAACTGCTCAAGGGCGAAGGCCCCGAGGATATGAAGGAGCTCGTGCTCAAGCTCGGTATGGAGATCGTCCGTCTGGCCGGCGTTGCGGGTTCGACCCTCTCAGCCAAACAGACTGTTCAGCGCCATCTCACCGACGGCTCGGCCCTCGAGAAATTCAAGGAGCTCGTCAAAGCCCAGGGCGGCGACACCACGTTTATTGACACCCCGGACAAATTCCCGGCGGCGAAACACATTCGCAAGCTGCCCGCTCCGAAGCGTGGTTATGTGCACACCATCAACGCGGCGATGATCGCCCGCGGCGTGCACTTGCTGGGCGCCGGTGTTGAGAAGAACGGCGACAAGGTCGATTATTCGGTCGGTGTTTCCGAGATCAAGAAGGTCGGCACCCAGGTCAAGCAGGGCGAGCCGCTCATGATGATCCACTACAACGACGAGTCGAAGCTCGAGACGGCGCTCAATTACTTCAAGGACGCCTACAGGCTCGCGCCCAAGCGCCCCACGCCTCCTCCGCTCGTCGTCGAGCGCGTTGCTTAAGTTGCTTGCGAACTCTCTGTTTCACCAAGGCCGTCCGGTACTTCCGGACGGCCTTTTTTGGGCGACTTCACAGGGAATTATCATCGACAACATCACGTTCCCTTAAACCCTAGCGCTGCTATGAAATCGCTGGATCATTTATTTGCTAAAAACAAAGCGTGGGCGGACGACATTCGCGCGAAGGATCCCGGCTTTTTTGCCAAGCTGGCCGCCCAGCAAAATCCCGAATATCTATGGATCGGCTGTTCGGACAGCCGCGTGCCTGCAAACGAGATCCTCGGTCTGTTGCCCGGTGAGATTTTCGTGCATCGCAACATCGCGAACGTGGTTGTGCACACCGATCTGAACTGCCTTTCGGTGATTCAATTCGCCGTCGATGTGCTCAAGATCAAACACATCATGGTGGTCGGCCATTATGGTTGCAGCGGCGTGGGCGCGGCCTTGCGTTGTGAGCGTGTCGGCCTGGCCGACAACTGGCTGCGGCACGTTCAAGATGTGAAGGAAAAGCACGACCAGTGCCTGTGCGAAATCCCCAATGGTTCCGCACGCAACATGAAGCTCTGCGAGTTCAACGTGATCGAGCAGGTAGATAACGTCTGCAAGACGTCGATCATCCGCGACGCATGGGAACGCGGACAGGAACTTTACATCCACGGTTACGTTTACGGTCTAAAGGATGGTTTGCTCCACGATCTGCACTGCTCGGCGGGCAGCGTTGAGGAGGCGGCCGTGAGTTATAAATCGGCGATTGCCGCATTGAGTTCGTGCGAAGGTATCGGCATCGGCTAGACGCCGAGGGCCGTTCGGCCGGGTCGGTGCATTGAGCCTGTCGCGAGGCTGGGATGGCGCGGACCTCGCGCTATCGGGCCGTCAGACTTGAGCACGAAAAAGCCACAGCCTCGCGGCTGTGGCTTGATGGTTGGTGGACGAAATGTCGGTTAGACGTTCTCGGCAATCGTGGTTGGTTGGCGCACGGCCGGAGTCGCGAAGAATGCGGCCATGTTCGAAACCTCGGTGTAGCCGCGGCTCTTGAGTTCGTCCTCGATCTTGGTGATCACCGCGCGGAGTTCCGCCGCCAAGCCGGGGGAGACGGATTCCAGAATCTGGCCGTCTTTGCTGACGACGTGATAGACGGGATCGTCGTTGAACTTGATTTGATAGAGGCTCGTTCCGTTGTGGAAGAAGCAGCGGCGCACAAGTCCGAGTTCTTCGAATGCGGCGAGACAGCGATAAACCGTCACGAGATCGCAAGCGCTGTCCTTCAGATCGAGATGGATCTGCTCAATCGTGGCGGGCTCGCTGCGCTTGATCAGCGCATTGAGGATGGCGATGCGAGGTTGAGTAATGCGGAGACCCGCAGCCTTGAGGCGGCTGCAAGCTTGTTCCAAAGCGGTGCCCGTGGGCTGCGCGGATTCTGAGAAAGTCGTCAACGGATGATTTGTTTGTGTGGATGAGATCATAGAGGGTTAGAACTACTTCATTCTATTGTTACACAATTGAAAGTCGGAATGTAAAAATGGTGGTGTCTTTTACGTACTATTTACAAATGGGGTGTTTTTTACATGGCGTCAAGGGTTCTGTTTGTTGCGCATTGCACCCGGGTTCTCGGTATGCACACTCTGCCCCAATCATGTCGGATTTGGATTTTAACGAGATCGTAAACCTCATTTGTAAAGAGGACCCGCGGTACGACCGAAAAGCGTATGCCTTTCTTCGCGAGGGACTTGACCACGCGGTTAAAGAGGTGAGGAAAAAAGATGTCGAGCGATCCAGGCGCTCCTTGCACATCACCGGAGCCGAGTTGTTGATGGGCCTGCGGGCATATGCGCTCGATCAATATGGACCTCTGGCCATCACTGTTTTGAATTCTTGGGGTGTAAAACAGTGCGGCGACATGGGGGAGATTGTATTTAACCTAATCGAATACAATGTCTTCAGTAAGACTGAAGATGATCGCCGCGAAGATTTTACGGAAATTTACACATTTGAGGACGCCTTTGTAAAACCGTTCCTTCCTGCGAATCCGCGGCGCAACGGACGGATTTCTGCTCCGCAGGTTCCGTCGACCTAGGCACTGTCT
>JANJTQ010000023.1 GCA_024711005.1 Opitutaceae bacterium
CTTCCTTTTGGGTGGCATCCATGGGCGTGACACTGGGTGAACGCGGCGGGGAAAGAAAATCATTTTGTGCGGCGCATCGGCGGGAACATCGAGACTGTGGAGCCCGTCGAAAGCGGGGGCTTCGAACCGTTCGCCGGCGCGATTGGCCGACGCGTAGAAATCGCAGTTGACATCAACGGTCGGATTCTGAGTTTTTCACCCTTCTGTTTGGCTTCCTAGCTCAATGGTAGAGCAGTTGACTCTTAATCAATTGGTTCGGGGTTCGAGTCCCCGGGGAGCCACCAATTTTCGCTTGGCGAGCTTTGGCAGGGTAGGGGTTCTTTCATACGCATCCTCGCGGCGCAGCCATGTTGCCGGCGTAGCTCAACGGTAGAGCACCTGTTTTGTAAACAGGCGGTTGCGGGTTCGAATCCCATCGCCGGCTCCATTCTGGTGCACGTGGCACACACGATTTTTTTACTGCTCGATGGTGTAATGGTAGCACAAGCGACTCTGACTCGCTTAGTCTAGGTTCGATCCCTAGTCGGGCAGCCAATTTTCCCGCAATAACTCCCTGAAGTTTTGCGGTTTTTTTGTGCCCTTGCCCCACCCCTTCAGGCCAGTGCCTGCACGAGTGCCGTCCACTCCGAGTCGAATGCCACCTCCGGCTCCGGCATCGGACGCCCCGCACGGGCATACCAATAACCCGCGTTGCCCAAGTCGCCTTCCTTGCGATGCAGATAGGCGTGCACCCAGTCGCCGCCCCGGCTCTTCGCCTGCTGGCAGACTTCATGCGCCTTGTCCCAGTCGCCTTGCGCCTCATACCACAACGCCTGCAACGGCAGGCTCAACTTCGCAGGATCGGCCAATGCCTTGAGCTCTTCGGGTTTCATTCGCTCCGTCATACTCCGCCCTGCCCAACCCGCAAGAGGCCTTGCATTGGTCATTGGTCATTGGTCATTGGTCATTACACCGATGCCCGCCCTCGCCGACACTTTGCTCAAACGTCTCTCTTGGGACGACCTCGACATCGCTTCGCTGCGCAAACTCATCGAATGCGCCCGTGACGAGGACCTCGCCGGCCTCGGTCTGCGCGTAAAGCCCCGCGCGACCGGCGACCGCTCGACCGCCGCCCTCGCCACCCCGCCGCGCCAGGGCTCCGCCGATCTCGTCGCCCGCGAACCGCTCACCGCCTGCGGACTGCCGCTCATCTCCCTCATTCTCGCGGCCTATGGCGGAAACGCCTCCGTGCAACTCCGCGCCCGCGACGGACGCGCCCTCCAAAAGGGCGATGTCCTCGCCACCCTCACCGGCGATCCGCGCGTCCTGCTCACCGCCGAACGCGTCATCCTGAATTTCCTCCAGCGCCTGTCCGGCATCGCCACGCAGACGCGCACCTACGTCGCCGCGCTCGGCGAAGGTCGCACCCGCCTGCTCGACACCCGCAAAACGACTCCCGGCTGGCGCATGCTTGAGAAATACGCCGTCGCCAGCGGCGGAGGCTGGAACCATCGCCTCGGCCTGTTCGATCGCGTGATGCTCAAGGACAATCACCTCGCCCTGCTCGGCTCAACCGACGACCTCGCCACCGCCGTTGCCCGCGCCAAAAAAGCCGCGCCCGACCTTCCCGTCGAGGTCGAGGTGGACGACATGGCGCAGATCCCGCCGGTCCTCGCCGCGGGCGCCGACGTCATCCTCCTGGACAACTTCACCCCCGCGCGTATCAAAAAAGCGGTCACACTCATCGCCGGCCGCGCCTTCACCGAGGCGAGCGGTGGTATCACCCTCAAGACCTTGCCTCGCTTCGCCGACCTCGGTTTGGACTTCGTTTCCACCGGGGCGCTCGTCCACCAAAGCGTATGGGTCGACATCGGCCTCGACTGGCGCACATGAAAAAAAATCCCTCCGTCGCAGCCCCGCCCGAGACCGTCATCCTCGCCGAACTGATCGCCGCCGAGCCGGGGTTCGTGTCGGGTACCGCGCTCGCCAAGAAACTGGGCATCAGCCGGGTGGCCATCTGGCAATACATGGAGAAACTTCGCGAACAGGGCTTCGCCTTCGAAGCCGTGCGCGCCCGCGGCTACCGCCTCATCGCCCGCCCTTCCGGACTCAACCCTGTCCTTGTTCAAGCCTATCGCCGCGATCGCGCCGGCGATTTTCCGCTGCAGTTGCTCGACGAGGTCGACAGCACCAACGACGAGGCCGCCCGCCAACTCGCCGCCGGCAAAGATGCCCCGTTCGCCATCATCGCCCAGCGCCAGACAAAAGGTCGCGGACGCTTTGGCCGGGCCTGGCACAGCGAGGCCAACGGAAACCTCTACGCGAGCTTTGCCTTTCGTCCGAATCTCGAGCCGGCCCGCATGCAGATGTTCACCCTGTGGATGGGCGCAAATGTCTGTGAACTCGTCGGCAAGTTCTGCCGCACCGAACCAGGCCTCAAGTGGCCAAACGATCTGCTCTTCGACGGACGCAAGGCCGGCGGCATGTTGACCGAGGCGCGCATGGACGCCGACCAGATCCGCGATCTCGTTTTCGGACTCGGGCTCAACGTCAACAGCCCCGCCGGCGGGTGGCCCGCCGACTTGGCCGACCGCGCCGTGTCGCTCGCCGAGCACACCCAGCAGCCGCTCGACTTGAACAAATTCACCGCCGCGCTCATCGGTCGCGTGCTGCAAGCTTACGACCGTTTTGTGAACGGAAGTTACGCGAAGACCTTCGCCGATCTGTGGAACCGTTACGATGTGCTCCGCAATCGACAAGTCGCCGTGCTCACGCCCACGCACCGCGTCGCCGGCATCGCCCTCGGCATCGACGACGAAGGCAGTTTCGTCGTGCGCACCGACAAAAACCGCACCGAGCGTTTCCGCGCCGGCGAGGTTACGTTGGAGAAGCCCGCGCGCTGACGTTCGGACTCTTTCTCTTTCCGGACTCCCCTGCCCCATCCGTCTCCACGCTTGCGCATTGGACATTGGTCATTGGTCATTCCCTCCTTCTCCCATGCCTCTCCTCTGCATCGATATTGGCAACACGCACACGCACTTTGGCGTAGTGGGTCCCGACAGTGTCACCGACCAAGGCACGGTTGTAACGCCGTCGTTGGATGATCCGCACGACGGCCTCTCTCCCCGCCTTGCCGCGATTTTCTCGGCACAACCAAGGATCGAAGCCGTTGCGTTTTGTTCAGTCGTGCCCGCTGCGAATGCCCGTTTGCGCGACGTGCTCGCAGCCGCGTCCGCCCGGCCGGTGTTTCAACTCACCCATGAGTGCAAACTCGGGGTCCCGGTGACGTATCCGAAGCCGTCCGAAATCGGTCAGGACCGGCTCGCCAACACCGCCGCCGCCCATGCGCTCGGCGGAAGTCCGGCGATCGTCATCGATTCCGGCACCGCCGTGACATTCGACATCATCACGCAAAAAGGCGGCTACGAGGGCGGTATCATCGCGCCGGGCATCGAGGTCACGCGGCGTTACCTTCACGAACGCACCGCGCAACTTCCGCTGCTCGACGACTCGCTCGAGATCACCGGCATGATCGGCAAGTCCACCACCGAGGCCATGCGCATCGGCACGGTCGTCGGTTTCCCCGGCCTGATTCAGGCGCTGCTCGACAACGTGCTCGCCGAACTGGCCGCGCACGGTGAACCGCCCGCCCATCTCTTCATCACCGGCGGCAACGCGGCCTTCTTGGAAACCCGCCTGCGCCAGCCCGTGCGCGTGGTGCCCGACCTGACGCTCATCGGCCTCGCCGCCGCATGGCGGTTGAACACGGTATAAGCCGGTGAGATCAAACGATGGGGCGGAACCGGCGGGCCCGCCGTTTGCGTTCCGGACGTGGGAGCGAGCTCGCCTCGGGAGAATTGAAACATCGCGAGCAAGCTCGCTCCCACACTCAACCACCGCGCTGGTTGCGCGCGTCCGCGCGGTTGACAATAGACAAAAAAACGCACCGTGCATGCCATGAACACCGTTGAACAGATCGAGGCCGAAATCCGTCGACTCCCCCGCAAAGCCCGGCAGCAAGTCGCCGAGCGCCTGAACGCTCAGTTATGGCCGAGCGGCTTTGCCCCCGAGGTGGAAACGGCATGGGATGACACCGTGAAAAGCCGCCTCGACGATCTGGACAGCGGACGCGTGCAGGGCGTGCCAGCCGCGCAAGTCTTTGCCCGCGCCCGACGGGTGCTCGCCCGCCGGTGAAGAAACGCGCGATCTTCCACCCTGAGGCCGAGGCGGAATTTTTGGCGTCGGTCGCCTATTACGCCGACCGGGCCGGAGATCTCGGCGAGCGGTTTTACCAGGAAATCCGCCGTTTGGTGGCCGAGATCGAAGCCTCGCCTCGGCGGCATGGGCCTTGGCGACACGGCACCCGTCGCCACCGGGCCAAACGCTTCCCTTATGCGGTGATCTTCGCGGAGCGGTCGGACCGGCTCTGCTCATCGCGGTCGCGCACTGCAAACGCCACCCCGATTACTGGCGCAGGCGGCTGGTTTGAACTCCGGTCTTCCGTATTCCGTCACCACAATGCGAACCTTGTGCAGCCTGCCGTGCGCGCCTCAATAGGTTTGAAGCTTAGCCGTAGCCGCACCCGCTCGAAAGCGGCCTACTTGGTCACACTCGACGCCCCGGCGGGAGTCGCCTGCTGGAGGTAGCGGAGGTATTCCATTTCCGATCCGAGCATCAACGTGGTTTTCCCGGCGAGTGAACGGCTGTAGCTTTCCAGCGTCCGGAAAAACGCGAAGAACTCCGGGTCGGCGCCAAAGGCCTCGTTGTAGATGCGGGTCGCCTCCGCATCGGCCTCGCCGCGGATAAGTTCAGCTTTCCGCTGGGCTTCGGAACGCACCTGCGCGAGCTGACGCTGGGTCTCGCCGTCGATCTCGGCGGCGCGGCCCTGGCCCTCCGAACGGAACTGCTCCGCGATGCGCTGGCGCTCCGCGATCATGCGCTCGAAAACCCGTTGCTGCACCGCCTCCACATAATCCACGCGCTTGATGCGGATATCCACCAATTCGATACCGTATTCGGGCATCTGCAGACGGGCTTTTTCCAGAATGGAACGCACGAGTTCCTGACGTCCAGTGGACACGCGTTTGAGCAGGCTCTCTTCGTCGTCGGGGCTCACCGCCTGAGCGCGGGCGATATCCTCGGCGGACACCTTCCAGTCCTTCGAGCGCACGATTTCGACGAGGTCGCTCGCCGAGATGTGGTCGCGCACGACGGAGTCGAGGATGTCGTTGAGCCGCATGGTGGCGCCGCGCTCGTTTTGCACGCGCTGCATGAAGAGCAACGGATCGGCGATGCGCCAGCGGGCCGTGGTGTCGACCGAGATGAACTGCTCGCCGCGCGTGGGGATTTGGTTGGGGTCGCCGTCCCAGGAGATGAGGCGTTTGTCGAAACGGCGAACCTCCTGGACGAAGGGACGCTTGAAATGGAGGCCCGGCTCCGTGATCGGGTCTCCGACGGGCGCACCGAGTTGCACGATCACGGCCTGTTCCGTCTCGTCGAGCGTGTAGAACGACGAAAAAACAAAGACGGTGGCGACGATGGCCACCAGAATGAAGGCGGCAAAAAAGAGGGGGTTACGGTTCATCGGGATTGGGTGGCGCGAGCGCGGGAGGAAGTCGTGACGGGAGTGGATGCATCCGGCGATACGGACGGCACGGCATCGCGACCCAGGTTAAGCAAAGGCAACGGAGACATCTGGCCTTCCGGCAAAATGTAGATCTGACCGGTGCTCGGGAGCACCTTGTCGATCATCTCCAAATAGAGGCGACGACGGGTGATCTCGGGAGCGAGCGCGTATTGTTCAAGAATCGAGGTGAACCGGCCGGCTTCACCCCGGGAACGGTTTACACGTTCGGCGCGATAGGCCTCGGCCTCGGCGATGATCTGGCTGGCCTGGCCCTCGGCACGGGGGATTACCTGGTTGCGCCGTTTCTCGGCTTCGTTGATGAGCCGTTCGCGTTCCTGTTCGGCCTGATTGACCTCGTTGAAGGCGGGTTTCACCAGTTCGGGCGGAGTGACGTCTTGCAGTTCGATGGTGCTGATCTGTATGCCAACATCGAAGCTATCGAGCAAGTCCTGCAACTCCTCGCGAGCCAGGGTGGATACTTGCACACGTTTCTCGGTGAGCACGTCGCTGCCGAGGCTGTTGCCGACGATGCGGCGCATCACGGCCTCGGAATTATCGCGCAGCGTCTGGCGGGGGTCGCGGGCGGTGTGAAGAAATTTTGCTGGATCGCTGATGCGATATTGGACGACCCATTCGACATCGATGACCTTGAGGTCGCCGGTGAGCATGAGGGACTCGACCGTGTGCGCCCGGTCCTTGCGATACTGGGTGCGGCCTTCTCCGTTGGAGGAACGAAAGCCGAACTCCTCTTTAAGCACGCGCGCGGTGGGCACCGATTGCACGGTATCGATGCCAAAGGGGATTTTGAAGTGCATGCCCGGCTGGTTGATTGCGATCACCCGGCCGAAACGTTTCACCACCGCCTCTTCCTCGGGCTGCACGATATAATAGCTGGTGAACGCGGCGGCGATGGCGATGAACACGAGCGGCGCAAGGAAGAGGAGTTTTCCGTAATGGCGAAGGAATTCCCCGAGTGGGTTGTCGAACCCTTCTGAGGCGGGATAGGGACGGTGAGACGGCATGATGGCGAATGGCGAAAGGGTTGAAAAAAAGAACCGGGGAACGTCACCGTGCCACCCATCCGGGCTCTGCCAAGCATAACCCACCCGGGAGGAGGAGTGAACCGGGACTGAACCGATAAAATCGTCGGAATCGAAGGGCATGCCAACCGCGACCGATACTCCGCGAAACTTGATGGAACACTCCTCCATCGCAGGCTTTCATTATGCGGGGCAACCGTGCATGTTGCTCCCTCATTTGCCCATGTCCGTCGAATCTCCCGCCATCGAAGTCCGCGACCTCGTCAAAATTTACTCAGGTCATACCGCCGTAAGTAAGATCAGTTTCACCGTGGCACGCGGCGAGATCCTTGGCTTTCTCGGGCCCAACGGCGCCGGCAAGAGCACGACCATGCGAATCCTCACCGGCTACCTGCCCGCCACCGCCGGCGAGGTGTCCGTCTGCGGCGTGCCCGTCGCCACCCGCGCCTCCGAGATCAAGAAACTCATCGGCTACATGCCCGAAAACAATCCGCTGCCCGACGAGATGCGCGTCTCGGAATATCTCAATTATCGCGGCCGCCTCAAAGAGATCCCCCGCCGCAAGCTCTCCTTGCGCATCGACGAGGTTCTCGACCTCTGCGACCTCACGCGCGTTCGCCACCGCATCATCGGGAAACTCTCCAAGGGCTTTCGCCAGCGTGTCGGCATCGCCGAGGCGATTCTCGCCGAACCGCCGGTCATCATCATGGACGAGCCGACCATCGGGCTCGATCCGCATCAGATCCTCATCGTTCGCGATCTCATCGCCAGCCTGCGCGGCCGCATGACGGTGATCATTTCCTCGCACATCCTTCCCGAGATCGAGATGACTTGCGACCGCGTGCTGATCATCAACCAAGGACGCGTTGTCGCCACCGGCACACCCGCCGACCTGCGCCGGGAGGTCTTCGGCCAGGCGCGCTACGACCTGGAAATCTCGGGCGACATCGCCGCCACTCTGCCGGCCGCGCTCACCCAGATCGAACCCACGCTCCACATCGCCGCCTCCGGTGAACCGGACGCCGCCGGCTTCCGCAAACTCACCCTCACCAGCGTGCGCGAAGATGATCTTGGAGACACCTTGCTCCACGCGCTCGCCATCGACGGGCGGTTCCGTGTCCGCGCCCTCAAGCGCGCGCAGCCATCGTTGGAAGACGTTTTCCTTGCCGCCACCAAACGCAGTTGGGAAACCGTCGATGCGCCCGCCGGCGCATCGAAAGGACCAACGCCCAATGTCCAATGACGCAATGACCTCCCTTCCTTCCACCTTTTCGCTTCCGACCATTGGTCATTGGACATTGGTCATTGGTCATTTCTAAGCCATGCGACACTTCGCCACCATCCTCAGTCACGAGATCCGCATGTCGCTGGTCAGTTCCAGCACCTACATCGCGGCCGTGCTTTTCCTTGCCGTGATGGGCTTCATTTTCTCCGGAGTGCTGGAGAACTATAGCGCGGCGGCCCAGGAGACGTCGCCCGCCGCCGTCTTCTTTCAGCTCTTCTGGCTGCCCGTGTTTTTTATGGTGCCGCTCCTCACCATGAAGTGCCTCGCAGAGGAGCGCCGCCTCGGCACGCTGGAAACCCTCCTCACCGCCCCCGTCTCCACCGCGGAGGTCGTGCTGGGCAAATACTTCGCCGCCTACTTCCTCTATCTGCTGCTCTGGGCTTCGACGGGCGGATTTTTCTACATCCTCTACAAGTTCGCGGGCGACGCCCGCTTCATCGACCTCGGACCTCTGCTGGGCGGTTATCTCTTCATCGCCGTCTCCGGCCTCCTCTACGTCGCGATGGGCGTCTTCGCCAGTTCGCTTTCCCGCAATCAGGCCGTCGCCGGCATACTCTCGTTCACCCTGCTCTTCGGCATCATCATCGGCGTGCGCTTCATCGACACGCTGGAGGTGCTCAACCTCGCGACGATGAAACCGTTCCGCGACGCCATCGATTATTCAAACGTCTTCACCCACCTCGATGACTTCACCCGCGGCGTCGTCGACACGCGCCAGCTCTTGTTTTACGTGAGCGGCACCGTGCTCGCCCTCATCTTCAGCATCCTCGGCGTCGAGGCCAAACTCATCCACAGCTGAACATGGCCAAGCCTCCTTCCTTTCGCGCCGTCCGCTGGGTTCGGACCCTTCATCTCCTCGCGCAGGCATTCCTGTTCGTGACGCTCTTCGCCGGGCTCAACTACCTCGCGGTCAACTACGCCTGGCGCTTTGATCTCACCGAGAACCGCAGCCACACCCTCTCGCCCGAAACACGCGCCTACCTGAACGACCTCAAGGAGCCCGTCCGCATCATCGTCACCCTGACCGAAGACAGTGAAAACGAGGAGATCGCCCAAGCCTACCGCGATGTAAAGGGACTCCTTCGCGAATATCAATTCGCCACCGAAGGCAATCCACGCGGCAAAATCACGGTTGATTTCATCGACGTGTATCAGCGGCGTCGTGACGCCGAAGCCCTCGGTATCGATCAACCCAACACGATACTCGTCCTCTGCAGCGACAAACGCAGCATCGTCGAACTCGGCAAACTCTACGACGTCAAAGACCGCGAAAAACAGGCGTTCCTCGGGGAACAGGCCTTCACCGCCGCCATCCTGGACGTCGCCAGCCCGGTGAAACAGAAGATCTATTTTCTAACGGGCCACGGGGAAATGTCCCTCGACGACGCCAGCCCCGATCGCGGGCTCTCGTCCCTCGAAGCCGAACTCAAGGCGCGTAACTTCGACGTCGAGCCGCTCGATCTCGCGCTCAGTCGCAAAATTCCCGACGACGCCGCCGTCATCGTCATTGTCGGGCCGCAAGGCCGTTTCGATGCGGCCGAGGAAGAACTCCTGCGCCAGTATCTTTCCAATCGCGCGGGTCGCATACTCGCCCTCCTCGCGCCCGGTTATCCCCCGGGCCTGGACGACTTGTTTTACGAATGGGGCGTCCTCGTCGACGATGTGCTGATCTACGACCGCAGCGCCACGGGACAAAGCGAGACCGGCGACCTCATTCTCCCCGCCTTGGACAAGGAGCACCCGCTCACGTCGTCGCTTCTCAACTACAAGATCCCGTTGCGATTCGGCCCTTCGCGTTCCGTGCGCCCCGATCCAGGCCGCACGCTCGACCCCAATCTCGTGGTCACTCCGCTCGTCGCCACCTCCGAACACGCCTGGGGCGAACGCAATTATCGCGAACGCGTCACCCCGGTTTACGACGCGGGTGTCGACCTGCCCGGCGCGCCCCGGCTCATCGTCGTCACCGCCTCCGAACGGCGTCCCGCCCGTCAAATCCTGCCCACCTTCAGCGTTCCCAGCGGACGTCTTGTCGCCTACGGCAGTGCCGATTGGATCGCCAACGGACGACTCGGCGTCATCGGCAATCTCTCCTTTTTTCTCTCTGCCATCAACTGGACCGCCGATCGCGACGTCGACTTCAATGTCCCCGCCCGTCCGATCGCCAAATTCCAGCTCTCCCTCACCCAACAACAGATCCAGCGCCTCCGCTACAGTTTGGTTCTGGCCCTGCCCGGCCTCGCCGCCCTTCTCGGTCTCGTCGTCTACTGGACGCGGAGGAACTAGGCGCCAAAAAGCTGAAAAACTGAAGGGCTGAAAGGCTGACCCAATCCTCCCGATCACCCGATTTTCGGCGCGCTTTTCGGCCTTTCAGCCCTTCAGTCCTTCAGCCCTTTCCGCCTCCGGCACATCTCCTTCAGCCTTTCAGTCCTTCAGCCTTTCAGCCCTTTTTTTCCTCATGCGTACCAAAGTCACGCTCATCCTGATCTTCCTGAACGTCGCTCTACTGGCCGTCATCCTCTACACCCGTCGCGAGTGGCAGGCGGAGCAGGACCTCGCCCGCCTTGGCAAACGCGTTCTCGGCAACGAGGTCATCGGGATCAGGTCCCTGGAGATCACAGCCGCTGGCGGTGATCGTAAAATCCGTCTCGAACGCACCGGTGAAAACGCCCCTTGGGAACTCAAGGCGCCGATCGACTGGCCGGCCAACGATTTTGCCATTCGCCGCATCATTCACGAACTGGAGTTTCTTGAACCGCACACCAGTTTCCCCGCCGGGGACTTGGAGCAAAAGGGCCAGTCGCTCGCCGATTACGGACTCAACCCTCCCCGCCTCACCCTCACCTTCACTCGTCCGGCTTCCAGCGCCGACGCTCCGGAGGTCACCACTCGTCTGCAGATTGGAGATGCCTCGAAAGCCGGCCTCTACGTTCTCTCTCCCGACGGAAAAACCGTGCACGTCGTCGGCCGCAAACTCGCCGACAGCCTGATCGTGGGCATGGAGGAGCTTCGCACCGACACCCTGTTCACCATCCCCGTTTTCGAGGTGCGCTCCCTCGGCCTTCAAAATGCCGCGCCCGCCCCCCGCGTCCGCCTTCGTTTCGACGGAACCCGTTGGGCGTTTGAAGCACCGATCGTCACTCGCGGTTCCAAGCACGCCGCAGAGGTCGTGATCGCCGGACTCCACCGCCTGCGGGCGCTCGATTTCATCGCCGAGGCCTCGCCGGCCGATACCGCCCTCGACAAGCCCGCCCTGCGCGTGACCATCGAAGGCAACAGTCGCCGCGAAACCCTCCTCGTCGGCAATCCCTATCCGGTTGATCCTTCCGTCAAGAAAGACGCCACCGATCCGGTCACTCTTTTTTACGCCCGCATGGATGATCGCGCACAGGTATTCGTGACGTCGATACCTGACGACCTCATGAAAACCCTTCGCGACGCCCGAAACACCCTGAGGGACACCCGCATTCTGGACTTCGACCCCGCCGCCGTCACCGCCGTGTCGCTCTCCGCGCCCGGCCAGCCCGCCCCCCTCGTGCTTCGTCGCGAGGACCCCGTCCCCGGAGCCACCGCTCCCGCCTCTTGGCGCATCGTGCGCCCCGCCGGCGCCCCTGCATTGCCGGCCGATGCCAAGCTCGTCGGCAACCTCCTCCAGCGTCTTTCGAACCTCACCGTCTTTCCACGCAACGGCGAGTCGGGCTTTCTTCGCGACGCCCCGTCCGACGCCGAAATCGAGAACTATGGATTCAATCTCCCGCAACGGGAGATCACCCTTACCGTCGGCTCCGCGACGCGCATCACGCTTCAACTTGGCGTCGGCTCCGCCAACGGTGGCTCCGTGCAGGCCCGCGTTGTCGGCCAACCCTATATCTACTCCGTCGCCCCCGACACCCTCAACGAGCTTCCCGTGGCCGCCAACGTGTACCGGGAACGCACCCTGCGCACCTTGCCCGAAGGGACGCGGATCACCGGCCTTTCACTCGTCGCCAACGACGCGCCCGACAAACCGCTCCTCTCCCTCCAGCTCACCGGCAACCAATCCTGGGACGACGCGCTCGCCGGCGAACCGGAGGCCCGCCGCGATGCGATTAAAGCGGTCCTGACTCACCTCGCCACCCTTCGTGCGCAAAAGTTCGTCAGCGATAACTTCACAGAAACCACCTTTGTCGACGGCAAATCCAAGCCGTGGAAATACACGCTGAAAACGACCCTTGAAAACGGCGGGGCTGAGACCGAAGGCATCACGATTCAAGTCGCCGAACGTTCCGGTGGAGGCACCCAGCTGGCCGGATCGAAGGAACTCGGCGTTGTCTTTGCCATCGAGCAGCCCTTCGTCGATGCCCTGTGGACGCTCACCTACGGCGACCGTGATCCGGGCCCGCCCGCCGCCCCAACCGAACCAGCGGCAACTCCCTGAGCCGGTCCTATCCAGCGGAGCATGCGAGCAATCGAAAACGACATCCTTGGGCGTATCGTCACGGCTGATCATCCAGCATGATATTTCGACAGACATGGAGGGTTTTCGCCTGGTGCACACGCTTGGGCGGGCGCCTGTCTCTTTGGACTGTCTGGCTGTTCCTCGCCGCTCTCCTTGTCGGACAGATTCACCTGCTTTCGTCGCGGCGCGTGCCCATCCCGGACCCGTTGCGTCGCGTGGTCGAACAACGCCTCGCACCGCTGGGACTCCAACTGAAATTCGGCCGGGCCCGAATGAACCTCACCGGACGCTTTGTTCTCGAGGACGTGCGTCTGGGATCCACCGACATTCCCGCGCCGCTCGCCACCGCGCGATACGTCTATCTGCGTCTGGATCCGTGGGACTTGCTCGCCGGACGTTTCACCCTCCAAGACGTGCGGGTGAGCGGACTCGATCTTTACCTGACCGCTCCGCACTCCCCCTCCGGCAAGGACGAGTCGCCCGCCACCAACATCGATTTCGCATTGCGCCCGCTCGGGCGCGAAATCGAGGTGTCCCACCTTACCGGATACATCCGGAACGTCCCGGTTCACGTATCCGGCCGGCTCCAAATCCCTGCGGCAGCCTCCGCCGACACTTCCCCACACGAAAAAACCGACAACGTTGTCGCCGCTTACCTCGGCGTCGCGGAACGGATGATTGCCGCCGACACCTGGTTGGCCGCGCTGGAATCGCCCCGTCTTAAGCTCCGTCTGAACCCGACCGCGCTCACGGTCGATTTTTACTCCGACGCCATCGATCTGCGCGCGATCCCGGGAAGTCCCGACGGGAAACTCGCCGCCGTGCGGGCGCAGGCCCGCATTCCACTCAACCGCCATCCGCGCCCATCACCTGTCACGATCACCGGCACCATCGCATCAATCGACCTTCCTCACGACATCGCCGCGCGCGATCTTTCCCTCCGCATTCAAGGCATGTCCGGCGGGCCCGGAGGGTTTACGGCCCGATCCCTCGACCTGCAGCTGGCATCGCTCAACTGGCGCAAGATCGAAACCGGGTCGCTCGCCGCCTCCGCCACGCGCCCCGCCGGTGACGCGATCAGCGTCGATGCCTCGTTCTCGCTCGCCGGTTCCCCGTGGCGATTGACAGGCAACGTGGAGCCGCGTGGCGGCACGGGGCGACTGTGGCTCGAGGGCTTCGTGGACGACGCGACGCTCGCCTTCGCCGGAAACCAGATCGATCGCGACCTTTCCTCGCTTCTGGACCCGGTTCATCCGGCCCCGCTTCAGGCAGCGGCCTCTTTCGGCCCCGGATGGAAACTCGCAGAAGCCACCGGACGGCTCCACAGCGGCCCGGTCCGTGTGGGTCTCGCACACCTCGACGAGACCGGCACCGAGTTTATCTACGACGGCGTGCACGTCCTCTGCGACCACCTGGTGCTGCGCCAAGGCGAGAGCCTGGCCCACGGTAGCTACGAAATGGATACACGTACAATGGACTTCCGGTTCTTGCTCACCGGCGGTCTTCGACCGGCCGGCATCGAAGGATGGTTTCGCGAGTGGTGGAGCAATTTCTGGAGCACCTTCGATTTCAGCCGGGCACTGCCCGTGGCCGATGTCGACGTGCGCGGCCGCTGGGGAGACCTGACGGCGACCCGGGTTTTTGTGCAGGCCGAGGGTGCGGGCACCGGCCTCAAGGGCATTGCGTTCGATCGGGTGCGCACGCGACTCTTCCTGCGCCCGCACTGGTTCGACATCCTTCATTTCAATGTCCTGCAATCGGGCCAGGAGGCCGATGGCTGGCTCTCGCGTTCGCTCGATCTGGAAAGCGACACGTGGCGACACATGGAATTCGCCGTCGATTCCGCCCTCCCCCTGGAGACGATTTCGGCATTGTTCAAAGCGGAGTCCGCCACGCTGCTCGCCCCTTATCGTTTCACCACGCCACCCAGTCTTAAGTTGAGCGGCCGGGTCGACAGCCCGGCGTCCCCCCGCGGCAAGCACGAACACATCGACATCGGCCTCTCCTCATCCGGGGCGATGACATATCACGATTTTCCGCTGTCCGAACTCAAGTTTGAGGCGAACCTACGGGACGATCGCATCGATCTGCCGATGATCGCGGTCAACTTCGCCGAAGGACAGGCCAACGGAAAAGCCCGCGTCTGGAAAGCGGACGATGGCCAGCGCCTCGCCTTCGATATTGCGCTCGCCAACGCCAACCTCGGTGCCGTCACGCAAGCCATCGCCCTCGTACAGCCTTCAGCCGCTCCTGCCACCGACAAGGCGTCCGAAGCCGCCCGCGAACGACAGGAGCGCATTGAAAAAGGCCGTCTCGCTTTCAACCTCGCCGCGGAAGGTCGGTATGAGGACTTCTACAGCTTCAAGGGAACCGGCCGCGCCGCCATCACCGGAACCGAACTCGCCCAGCTCAACCTGTTCGGTCCGCTTTCCGAAGTTCTGCGCGGCCCGTATATCAGCTTCGGTAGTTTTTCCCTCACAATCGTTGATGCCCCGTTCGAACTCGACGGCGACCGGCTGCGCTTTGAAAACCTCCGCATCACCGGCCCGAGCGCACTGCTTCAAGCCCAGGGAAACTACCGGCTGCGCGACGGCCGGCTCGATTTCGGCGTAAAAGTTCACCCCTTCGGCGAAAGTCCGTCCGTCGTCGGCAGCGCCGTTGGCTTCGTGCTCAGCCCTCTTTCCGCCGCGCTCGAGGTAAAGCTCCTTGGCACGTTGACGACCCCCTCGTGGATCTTCGCCTACGGCCCGAGTCGCCTGCTCAATACGATCACCGGAGGTGAGAAAACACCGCGTCCTCCTGCGCCTGTTCCGCCCGTCATCGAGCCTCCCGTCACGACGCCAGCCAGGACACTTCCGACTGCCTCGGAGCCTTGAGTCCTCCGCCGGCTGCCGCGGCAAAACTATCGGACAGTAGGTGGCAATTCGGGCCATCCGCCTGCCCACATGCAACTATATGTCCGCGAAATAGAAATGCGATTGCATACAGCGCGGAGCCACTACTAGGGTAAACTACCCAGATGACGCGCCCGCAAAACAACACCCATAATTCATGGATGCGGCACGCAGTCTTCGGACTGACCGTCGGCTCGGTTTTCCTCGCGGGCTGCCTGCTTTTGGCAGGCGTGGACTTCTTCGGCCCAGGTGATCCGCGCAACGTGGAAACGGTTCCAGCGGTGCTGGGGTTGATGTTGGTGAACATCGTGTTGATCGCGGTTCAGCTGGGCCATCGCAAGCCCGCCTGGCTCGCGCTCGGAACCGGCCTTCTTGGGTTCCTCTCACTTGCGGATGGATGGCTCGGGCCGGGACACCGACTTGAATCCTATCTCACGTCGGCAATCACGGGCGAGATTGTCTATATTCCAGGAACCATGCCGGCAGTGGTGGCACTCGCGTTGCTGATGCTGGGGGGTGTGGTCCCTTGGTTCGCGGTGCGATACGGTCAAACGCGCCGGTTGCTCGCTCTTGCCTTGGGAGGATCGCTACTCGGGGCGATCGGAGTGACCACCCTGGCGGGTTACGCGCTCAACATGCCGATCGCCTATCGCTGGGGTTCGGGTCCCCTCCTGCCACCCTCGATCGCGGTCATCATGCTTTTGACCGGCGGTGCACTTCTGATGCTGGCGTGGACCGGACATGGCCGACGCAACACCGGCACTCCCGTCTGGCTGCCCGTTCCCGTCATCGTCACCTGCGGGACCTTCACCTTCATCTTCTGGGCCGGATTGCGCGAACGAGAGGCCGCCTACCTCGGCACCAACGCCCAAATCGCGATCAACACGTTCGCGGGTAATATCAACATGGAGTTTGAGCGTCAGGCCGCCAACCTGGAGCGCATCGCTCGACGCTGGACGGCCGACAGCACCCCGGCCGTTTGGGAATCCGACGCGGTCCCTTGGTTGCTTGATGCCCCGGGCGCCGAATCCCTCGCCCGCATCGCAGTCGACGGCTCGACGCTCTGGCATTACCCCGCCACCGGGAATGGAAGTTTGGTCGCGTTCAACCAATTCAGCCAAATCGAACGACGCTCGACCTTGGAGACGATCGCCCGCACCGGAATTCCCGGTGCCACCGGCACCCTCGAACTCCCGGGTCGCGGGCCGGGCTTTGTCATCTACGCTCCGATCTACCATACCAGCGTGCTCGTCGGCTACATTGGCGCCGAGTTCACCTACCAGCGCTTTCTCGGAGCCCTCGACCAGCACCTCAAGCTCAGCCCCAACCACCGCTGCGCCGTTTATCTGGGCTCGGATCGCATCTATGCCTCGGTACGAACCGGTGCCCCGTCCGACGAGAGTCCCCGCGCGCTTGAATCCGTCTTCACGCTTCAGAACCGGCGCATGCGGATCGTCATGGAGCCCACTGAGGACTATCTCCGCGGCAACCGACGCTTTCTCCCGGAGATCTCCCTTACTGCCGGCCTCGGCATCACCCTCCTTCTCGGCCTGAGCATCCATCTCGCCCGCGCCGCCCGCGCAGGTCTTGGAGCGGTCGAAACCACCAATCATCTTCTCCGCGCGGAAAACGAAGAACGACGCCGCGTCGAAGAGATGCTCAAGGTCTCCGACGAACGCCTCCGTCTCGCCCTCGATGCCACCGTCATCGGCATCTTCGAATGGGACTGCGTCGCCAACACCCTCCATTACAGCACCGGACTCCTGACGATGCTGGGCCTGCCGCCCGGCGACGAAGCCGCCACTCCCGAAGCATGGGAATCACTGATTCATCCCGACGATCGCCTGGGTTATCGGGCCGCCATGCAGACCCAGCTCGACGGCACCAAAGCCTTCATCGATCCCGAATACCGCGTGCGAACCGTCACCGGCGAATGGCGCTGGCTCTACATGCGGTCCAAGACCGTCGGCTATTCCGAGTCCGGCGCGACGATCCGCATCGTCGGAACCCTCCAGGATGTCACCGCCCGACGCGAAGCCGAGCAGGCGCTCCTCGCCAGCCAGTCCGTCGCCCGCAAACTCTCTCTCGTCGCCAGCCGCACGGACAACCTCGTGCTCATCACCACCCCGAACGGCACCATCGAGTGGGTGAACGATTCCTTTGAGCGCGTCATGGAATACCCGTTGCACGAGATCCAGGGCCGCAGCCCCTCCTGCTTCATGGTCGGTCCGGAGACCGATCCCCGCACCATTCGCCGTATCCGAACCGCGATCGCCCAAGGCGAAGGCATCACGACCGACATCGTCAATTACTCCAAATCGGGTCGCAAGTACCACCTCCACCTTGAAATCCAGCCCGTTCGCAACGATCGCGGCATCCTCGAAAACTTCATCGCCATCGAGGCCGACATCACCGCGCGCGTCGAAACCGAGAACGCCCTGCGCCGGGCCAAGGCCGAGGCCGACACCGCCTCCCGGGCCAAGAGCGAATTCCTCGCCGCCATGTCACACGAGATTCGCACTCCCATGAATGGAGTGATCGGCATGACCAGCCTTCTACTCGACAGCCCGCTCAACGACGAGCAACGCGACTCCGTCAACACCATCCGCGCCAGCGGCGAGGCCCTGCTCGCCATCATCAACGATCTCCTCGATTTCTCAAAAATCGAGTCCGGCAAACTCGAACTCGAACACCAGCCCTTCGAACTCGCCGCTTGCATCGAGGAAACCCTCGACTTGTTCGCCGGCCAGGCCGCCGCCCGTCGCATCGAAGTGGCCCATCACATCGAACCCGATGTGCCCTCCGTCATTGTCGGTGACATCAACCGGCTTCGCCAGGTCCTCTCCAACCTCGTCAACAACGCCATCAAGTTCACCCCGAAAGGCAGTGTCACCCTCACGATCGCTCGTGCGCAGGAGGGTTCCACCACCCCCCTTCGTCCCAATCATATTCTGCTGTCCATCGCCGTGCGCGACAGCGGAATCGGCATACCCCGCGAACGGCTCAACCGCCTGTTCAAGCCGTTCTCCCAAGTCGACTCGTCCACCACCCGCAAATATGGCGGGACCGGACTCGGACTCGTCATCTGCCAGCGTCTCTGCGCCCTCATGGGCGGCGATATTCGCGTCCACAGCGACGTCAACCAAGGCTCCACCTTCACCTTCACGATCCAAGCCGAGCCCGCCACTAGCGAAACCTCCGCCCCACTCCTGCCCGAGCCCATCAGGGCCGGCCCCGTCCTGTGCATCGACGACAACCCCGTCCACCTTCGCCGACTCGCCGGTTTCTTCCGCTCCGCGGGTGTCACCGTGCTGCCTGCTGTCAGCGCCGAGGCGGCCAGCCATTTCCTTGCCCAAACCCGCCCGGTCGCAGCCATCCTTGATCTCGATTTGCCCGAGGTCTCCGCAACCGACCCGCTGCACCAGGCACTCATCAAAGCAGGAATCCCGATTGTCGGACAACTTTTCACCGGCTCCGCGGTCGCTCCGGAATGGACGGAAAACACCCGCTTCGCCGCCGTGCCGCGCCCCCTGCGCACCCTCACATTGGTGCGTGCGCTCCACACGCTCTTTCCGTCCGGCTCGCCCGCGCTTGCGACCCACGTCACCTCCGAGGCCATCGATCTGGCGTCCGGGATTCCGCTCGACGTACTCCTGGTCGAAGACAACCCCGTCAACCAGAAGGTCGCACTTCGCTTTCTCGAACGACTTGGCTACCGCGCCGACGTCGCCACCAACGGCATCGAGGCCCTCAACGCCATCAACTCCCGTCCCTATCAGCTCGTCTTTATGGACTTGCAAATGCCTGAAATGGACGGCTTCGAAGCCACCCGCCAGATCCGTCGCAACCTGCCCGCCGACCGCCAGCCTTGCATCATCGCCCTTACCGCCAACGCGCTTCAAAGCGACCGGGATTTATGTCTCGTCGCCGGCATGAACGACTTCATCACCAAGCCAGTGAAGCTGAGCGAGATCACCGCGGTCATTCACCGTCATTTCGGCATCGGCAAAGCCGTGGTTGTTTAGTCCCGTCATCGCGAAAAAGGCCGCCGTGCAAATCGACGCAGAGCGGATCCCCGAAGACGCAGTGGACCGCACGTGGATTTTGTGCCACGAAGAACTTCAATCATGCCTTTTCGTATCGCCAAAACCCTCGTCGTTGAAAGCGGCCATCTCCTCACGAAGCATCCCGGAGCCTGCCGCTTCCCTCACGGTCACAGCCGCTCCATCGAAGTCGTACTGGCATCGGATTCCCTCGATGGCCGCGACATGGTATGCGACTTCAAGGCGATCAAACACCTCCTCTCGGCAATCGTCGCCCGCTACGACCACAGCCTCTCGCTGAACACCGCCGACGCCAATTATCCGGCTTTGCGAACCACCTACGGCGATCGCGTCATCCCGTTTGAAGGCGTTGATCCAACGACAGAGACGCTCGCCCGCACCATTTTTCAGGAACTGCGTACCCACCTCGCCCTGCCGCCCGCCGACCCGCTCTACCCGATTCCGGCCGGAGTTCGCCTGGAACGGGTGCGCGTATCCGAAACCGCATCCAACTGGGCCGAATACTGGGAGTAATCGAAGCGGACGGCCTCCGTGTCGCCCACCGCCCGCCTCAAGGAGCGGGCGCAGATGGTGGCGGCGGCCTCGGACCTTCGGGTCTTGGCTCGTCCGCAGACTGACGATCATTCCGCTTGGCGCGCTCGGCCCGTTCGGCCATCCACCGCTTGCGACGCTCCGCTTCCTTGGCGCGTACTTCTTTGAGAAGCACCTGCTGCGCCTCGGTCAGTTCTTTCGACAGTTCGGCGTCCATCGCCGCCACCAGCGCAGCCGTCTGACTGAATGCGTCCCGTCTGATTTTTTTCAGCTCTTCGGAGGTCCGCTTAATAATGGGGCCGATCCGCTCATTCTGTTCGGGAGTCAACTGGAGCTGCTCGGCAAGCCGGCCGCCGATCTCGCCGGGACCGATTCGCTGCGAACCTTGTTTTTGACGGGCCAGATGGTCGGCCACACGCAGGCTGACAAAGCCGCCGGTGACCGCACCGGCGACAAAAATGCCGCTGACCGCCAGGATGATTTTAAGAGTGGAGGCCACGGTTAGGAAGCGGCGTTGAGCCATTCAACCACAGGGTCGTTCAAAACCACCAAATCGCTCTCGAAGGCATTCAGCACGGAACTAAAATTCAAGGATACTCCGAGGATCATCAGCAGGCCGCATACCCCAAGGGCGCGCAGCGAGAAACGGGCGAAGAGCGCCGAGAACGTGGGCTCGACGCGGGCCAGACCCAATGCGCTGACACGGGCGGCAAAACCGAGCGGCGCCGACTCGTCCCGCCGATCGGTCGGAACCAGGCGGGCGGCCGCGACAAGGCGGCTCCAAGGTGAGGGGTGAATTTTCATGCGCGTTCCTTTTTCTTTAATTCGTCGAACAGCTTCTGCAATTTTCGCCGCGCGCGAAAGGCGCGGACTTTGATAAGAGTGATGTTCCAGCCGGTGAGTGCATTCACTTCGGCGAGTGTTTTTTGCTCCAGGTCGAGCAGTTGCAGCACCATGCGATCATCGGGCTTGAGTTGATCCAGCAACTTGTGAACCAGTTCGTGGGCGGCAAGCGCGTCGCCAGCGTTCACGTCGTTCTCGCTCGTAAGCACGGCATCGAGCACATCGGCCTCGCTTTCGGAGAGATCCGCCCAGCGAAACTCCGGACGGCGCTTCTGCGCGCGCAAGTGATCGATGCAGGTCGTCACCGCGATCCGCGACACCCAATGGCTGAACGGCACGTTGCCCTGATACTGTCCGATGCGGGTAAACATTTTCAAAAATATCTCCTGCGTAAGATCTTCCTCGGCGACGCGGCGCGGCAACCGGGCGCGCACGATACGCACGACCATGGGGTGCAGATGCTCGACGAGGTCGCGTGCGGCGAGCTGGTCTTGCCTCCGCACCCGGTCGAGGCAACCCGGCAGATCGAAGGCCTCCTCAAGCATGGAAAACTAGGGTCGACATCATACACAAAAGCCGAGACGCCGGGAATCGGAGAGAGTTACGCGGAGGCGACGGATCACAAGAACGGGACTTAAGCGGCGACCGGAGGGTTCTACAAGCGCTCCCGCAACGACGAGGGCGCAGAGGCGGCTCTTGACTTTTCACGCGACCCATTGGTTAGGTGCCACCGTTCCCATGCACGTTTTTCGTCAGGCCCTCCGACTTAGTCACACGCACGATCTCTAATCGCTGCCTAGCAGCCGATCGTGCGTCCGCCTGTTCCGTGATTGTTCCGCCGCTCTCAAACGCGGCGTTGCGATTCCCTCCCGTCCAACGTTATCACGACTAAGTCCAAGCTCATGCAATCTGCTCCTATTACGAAATATCGTCCTTTTCCCCCCGTCCAATTGACCGACCGCCAATGGCCCAATCGCGTCCTCGAACGCGCCCCCGTCTGGTGCAGCGTTGATCTGCGCGACGGCAATCAAGCCCTCGCCCAACCCATGAGCGTCGAGGAGAAACTCGAGTTCTTCGAACTGTTGGTGAAAATCGGCTTCAAGGAAATCGAGGTCGGCTTCCCGTCCGCGTCGCAAATCGAATTCGACTTCTGCCGTCGCCTGATCGAGGAAAACCGCATTCCCGACGACGTCTCCATCCAGATCCTCTGCCAGTGCCGAGAGGAACTCATCACACGTTCCCTCGAAGCCTTGAAGGGCGCCAAAAACGTCATCTTCCATCTCTACAACTCCACTTCGCCCAAACAGCGCGAATACGTGTTCGGCGCATCCAAGGCCGACATCGTGGCCATCGCCGTGAAGGGCGTCTCGTTGCTCAAGCAGCACGGCCAGGCATTGATCGACGCCGGCACGCGTCTGCGCCTGGAGTATTCGCCCGAGAGCTTCACGAGCACGGAATTGGAGTTCGCCTTGGAAATCTGCGAAGCCGTCACCGACGTCTGGCAGCCGACCGTCGACAACAAGATCATCCTCAACCTGCCCGCCACGGTCGAGTATGCCACGCCCAACGTCCACGCCGACCAGATCGAGTGGATGTGCCGCCATCTCACGCGCCGCGACAAGACGCTCGTGTCCTTGCACACGCACAACGATCGTGGCACCGGTGTGGCCGCCACCGAACTGGCTTTGCTGGCCGGAGCCGACCGCGTCGAGGGCACGCTCTTCGGCAACGGCGAGCGCACCGGCAACCTCGACTTGGTGGTCGTGGCATTGAACCTCTACACCCACGGCATCGACCCGAAGCTGGATTTCAGCGACATCAATTCGGTCCGCGACACCTACGAGCGTTGCACGCGCATGGAGATCCACCCGCGCCATCCCTACGCCGGCGAGTTGGTGTTCACCGCGTTCAGCGGCTCGCATCAAGATGCCATCAAGAAGTCGTGGCCTCACCAAAAGCCAGACCGGCCGTGGGACGTGATCTACATTCCCATCGACCCGGCCGACATCGGTCGCAGCTACAAGGCGATCATTCGCATCAACTCGCAGTCGGGCAAAGGCGGCGTCGCCTACGTGCTCGAAAAGGAGTTCGGCTACCAGTTGCCCAAGCTCATGCATAAGGAGATGGGCAAGGTCGTCAACGACCTCGCCGATGCGAAGGGTGCCGAGCTCACGCCGCAGGACATTCATGATGTATTCGTTCGTGAATACATCGATCGCTCCACGCCGATCGCGCTGAAGGAATTCCGCACAATCGAGCGCACCAGCGCGGTCACCTGCCAGGCCGACCTGCTCGCCTACGGGCAGGAGAAGATTGTCACCGGCGCCGGCAACGGCCCGATCGACGCCTTCGTGCACGCCATCCGCGAAGCCGGCCTGCCCAAGTTCGAATTGGTCAGCTACTCCGAGCACTCGCTCGGCAGCGGCGCCGAGGCCCGGGCGGTGAGCTACATCCAGATCAAGACCGAACGGGGCGCCCAGTTCTTCGGCGCGGGCATCGACACCAACATCGAGCTCGCCTCGATCAAAGCCGTCGTCAGCGCCCTCAACCGTTCGCTGGCCAAGGCTTGATATGGAGTGCGGCGAGTTCTCGCCGCTCTGGACGGGCCGACCTGTCGGCCCGCGCCCGGCGGCCGGTTCACCGCACTCCATAACCGAGGCCCCCACCCCGCACTTGACAGCAGACCAGACCAAGTCTGGTCTGCTTGCGCAATGAAGGTGATCAACATTCAGGCCGCGAAAACCCACCTTTCGAGGATCGTGGAGCAAGCCGCTGCTGGTGAGGAGATTGTGTTGGCAAAGGCCGGCAAACCCATGGTGCGAATCATTCCTTACTCGCCTGTCCGCGCCGCAAGGAAAGGCGGTCAGTTAAAGGGTAAAATCTGGGAGGCTCCCGATGTATGGGCCCCTGACAACATGCTCACCGAGGCGATGACCCAGCCGTCGATTTATCCGACGCCTGCGGACGACGAGAAGCCTCCCATCGCAGCTGAAGATCCCCAATGAGAATCCTCGCCGATTCGCACGTGTTGCTCTGGTGGCTGGATGATCCGAAGCGTGTGGCAATCGCCGCGCGTGCGGCCATCGCCGATCCGGCCAACGAGGTCTTTTTCAGCGCCGCGTCGATCTGGGAAATCGGTTTGAAAGCGGGCAAGGGCAAGCTGCACATTGAAGGCGACGTGGTCGCGGCGTTGCAGTCCGACGGTTTCGAGCCGCTGCCGATCACGATGGAACACGCCGCCCGTTCCCTCACGTTGCCCAACACGCACGGCGATCCGTTCGATCGTATGCTCATCGCCCAAACGCTCGCCGAGGGACTGGTGCTCGCGACGCGAGACCGCCTCATCCTCCAATACGACGTGCCCGTGCTCGAAGCCTGAAGGCGGGGAGCACAGGCATACCGTATCCGCCGTTCGGTTACACCGCCCGGTTGGCTCAAACCCGCCCCACCCGGCGGAACATCCACACACCCACGCCGATAAAGAGCATCGGGGGCAACCACAGCCATAGGTCCGGACGCAACGCCGGGGAGCGGTCCAGCCAGCTCACCATCACGTTGAGAAAATAATACGAGAGCGCGAGCAACAGGGCCACGCCGAGGTTGGCCGAGGTCTCCTTGCGGGAGACTTTGATCCCCAGCGGAATCGCCAGCAGCGTAAACGCGAGCACCATGAGCGATCCGGCCGCTTTTTCATGCAGCGCCACCGAGACTTTCATGCGCTCCGCCAATGACGCATCCGCCGCCTTGAGTTCCCTCTGCCGGACCAGAAGTTGGTCGAAGGTAAGGAGGCCTAACTTGCGCGAAACTCCGCGCGCCGACCCGAAGAGGTTGCCCAGCGGAATATCCACCGCCACCTCGCCCATGTACACCTGCGTGTCCGTGTTGGCGAAGTTCTCCGGGTTCTTCGGATTGCGACGGTCGGCGAACGTGTCGAGCAACGCGACGTTCATCACGTTCATTTCCTCGTCGTAAGCAATGCGCCCGGTCTTCGCCCGCAGGAACTCCGTGACGCGTTTCTGCTTATCGAGTCGCCAGAGCCACACGTCGCTCAACTCGCCACCCTTTTTTTCGCCGGCATACACCACAAACCCGGGGAACTCACGGATGAAGGTCTTCTCGACGATCATGCTTAGGGGATTCTTCCGCACGGAATCGTGGACCGTGGTGCGATAAAGCGTCCGGGCTTGCGGCATGAAGTAAAAATTCAAACCAAGGGAAATAACCACCCCGGCGGCCGCGATCGCCAGAATCGGTTTGGCCACATAACCCAGTCCCAGTCCCGCCGCGCGCATCGCCGTGATTTCATGCTGGGCCGACATGCGCCCCAGCACCAGCAACACGCCCGTCAACATGCCAACCGGTAGCGCGTGCACACCCACATAAGGGACCAGCAACGCGGCCAGTTTCACAAACACCTCCAAGCTAATTTGTCCCGCCAGCAGGTAGCCAAGTAGGTCCTTCAACGCGTTGCCCACGATCAGCACAAAGGCAAAGATCCCCGCCGTCACCGCACAGGTGAAAAACACGCTCGCAAAGATGTGGCGCTGAAGAAGGTTCATGCGGAAAACAGACGCGGAGAGTTGATCGGTGATAGTTGAGAGGAAAGCTCAAACACAGCCACTCGGTCGTTGCCGTCATCGACCCGGTTCCCACAGTTTGCCCCTTACTCGGATGAAATACACGCCCGCCAAGCCGCCGCTCACCGGCGAAACCCTTGACTCCCTCACCACGCGCCTGCGCGAAAAGGGCGAGCCGGCTTTCCGCGCGAAACAAATCCTCGAGTGGGTCTACAAGAAACGCGCCCGCTCGTGGGACGACATGACCAACCTCTCGAAGCCCCTGCGCGCCTGGCTCAACGAGACGTTCGAGCTCATGCCCGCGTCGCTCGTTTTCGGCAAACAGTCCCTCGACGTCACCGACAAGCTCCTCCTTGAGATGGGCGACAAGTCCCTCATCGAGACCGTCATCATCCGCGTGCCCCAAGAGGGCGTCGGTCTCGACGAATCGCGCAAAACCATCTGCATTTCCACCCAGGTCGGCTGCGCCATGGCCTGCGCGTTCTGCGCCTCCGGCCTCGCCGGACTCAAGCGCGATCTCAACGCCGGCGAGATCGTCGCACAGCTCCTGCAAGTTTGCTACCGCGAGGATGCCCGCACGCCGCGCGCCCGCATGGAGCTCGCATCGTTCGACAACATCGTGGTCATGGGCATGGGCGAACCCCTCGCCAATTACGACGCCATCATCCGCGCCCTCACCATCGTCAATGCCGAGTGGGGCCTCGGCGTCGGCGCGCGCCGCATCACCCTCTCGACCAGCGGACTCGTCCCCAAAATTCTCAAGCTCGCCGAGGAACCCCTTGGCATCCGCCTCGCCATCTCCCTTCACGGCGCGACCAATGAGGTCCGTGAGAAGATCATGCCCGTCAACAAGGCCTACCCGCTGGAAAAACTCCTCCCCGCGATCAAGGCCTTCAACGAAAAGCACGGCCGCATGGTCACCCTCGAGTTCATCCTCATCGAGGAGATCAACGACTCGCTCGACCAGGCCGAAAAACTGCGCGACATCGCCATCGACCTGCACGCACACGTCAACCTGATCCCTTACAACACCGTCGAGGGACTCCCGTGGAAGCGCCCGTCGATCACGCGCCAGGAACGATTCGCCGACGTCCTCCGCGTCGCCCGCGTATCCGTTACGTTGCGACGCGAAAAAGGCCACGACATCGACGCCGCCTGCGGCCAGTTGCGCCTCAAGACCGAGAAGGACCGCGAACTCGCGTCCTCCTGAACAAAGGGTGTGCCGGCGCTTCCGCCCGCTGCCTTTTTGTGGCCCGATGGGGGGCTGAAGCACCGCACTACGACCAGCACCCGCCGGTTTGGACCTCCGCCCGTGTATCACAAACTTTCCGCTTGAACTCCCCACCCCCGGATTTTTAGGCCTAATCTTTTCGTAATTTCCGTGGAACTTTTTTCCCGGCACGGCTTTCCCAGCAAGCCCTCAACCCCTTCCGCCCACCTCTGATTCGCTCCATGATCGAAGTTAAAGGCCTCGTGAAACACTATGGTTCGAAGCGCGCCGTCGACGGCGTGAGCTTCACCGTCAACCGCGGCGACATCCTCGGCTTCCTAGGCCCCAACGGCGCCGGCAAGTCCACCACGATGAAGATGATCACCGGCTTCCTTCGCCCCGATGCCGGCACCGCACTCGTCGATGGCCATGACGTCACCGACGATCCCGTCGCCGTGAAGAGCCGCGTCGGCTATCTCCCCGAAAGCGCCCCCGCCTACGGCGAGATGACCGTCGAGGAGTTCCTCGGCTTCATCGCGGAGATCCGCGGCTTCAAATCAAGCGACGCCCGCCACGAACAGGTCGAGCGCGCCCTCGGCCTGACCCAGCTCGCCCCCGTCCGCACGCAGACAATCGAGACACTGTCCAAGGGCTACAAGCAGCGCGTCGGTTTCGCCCAGGCTCTCCTCCACAACCCGCCCGTGCTCATCCTCGACGAGCCAACCGACGGCCTCGACCCGAACCAGAAAAACGAGGTCCGCACGCTCATCAAAAAACTCGCCTCGGAAAAAGCCGTGGTCCTCTCCACGCACATCCTCGAAGAGGTCGAAGCGATCTGCACCCGCGTGATCATTATTTCTCAAGGCAAGGTCGTGGTGGACGAAACCCCCGCCCAATTCCGCGCCCGCCAACCCGGCGCCCGCCTCGACGAGATCTTCCGCAGTCTCACGACCTCGGACACCTGACCGCCACCCTCGTTCGTGTAGGCCGCGAGCTCGCTCGCGCTCCGAACGCTCCGAGCATTCCTGCCCTTCAGCCTTTCAGTCCTTCAGTCTTTCAGCCCTTCCCTCCGTCTCCATGTCCCAGATCTCCCCCGTCTTTAAGCGCGAATTCCTCGGCTACTTCCGCTCACCGGTGGCCTATGTTTTCTTGATCGTCTTCCTGATGGCTTCGGTCGGCCTCGCCTTCTTCATCGGCGGCTTCTTCAAGGCCAACCTCGCCTCGCTCGACAGCTTCTTCGTGTTCCATCCGTGGCTGTTCCTCTTCCTCATTCCGGCGGCCGGCATGCGCCTCTGGTCCGAGGAGAAACGCACCGGCACCATCGAGCTGCTCTTCACACTCCCCATCACCACGCTGGAGGCCGTGCTCGGCAAATTCTTTGCCGCTTGGGCCTTTCTCACCGTCGCCATCCTCTTGAGTTTTCCGATGGTCGTCACCGTCGGCTACCTCGGGAATCCCGACTGGGGCGTCATCGCCAGCAGCTACCTCGGCAGCATTCTCATGGCCGGCTCCTATCTCGGTGTCTGCTCCCTTACCTCGGCGCTGACCAAGAATCAGGTCATCAGCTTCGTCCTCAGCGTGCTCGCCTGCCTCGTGCTTCTCTTCCTCGGCTGGAGCGTCTTCAACGGCGCGCTCCACGCCGTCCTTCCCGTCTGGGCCGTGGACCTCCTCGCCAACTTCAGTTTCGCCACGCATTTCAACGCCTTCACCAAGGGCATCATCTACCCGAAGGACGTCGCCTTTTTCCTCTCGCTCACCGGCTTCACGCTCTTCCTCAACGTCGTCGCCCTCGAACGCTAACCCGCCGCCTCCGCCACACCCATGAAAACCGGAAGCAAAGCCTTCGTCACCATCGTCCTCCTCTTCGCCGGCCTCGTGCTGGTCAACTACATCGCCTCGCAACTTCCCTTGCGCGGCGACGCCACCGCCGGCCGCATCTACACGCTCTCGCCCGGCACCAAGTCCCTCCTCGCCAAAATCGAGGAGCCCGTCGTCATCGACTACTACTTCTCCAAGGACGCCGCCGGCCTCCGCGTATCCGATAAAAATTACGCCGAGCGCGTGCAGGAGATGCTCCGTCAATACGTGCGCGCCTCCCGCGGAAAACTCACCCTCAACGTCATCAATCCGCGCCCCGACACGCCCGAGGAGGAGCGCGCCGCCGCCGCCGGTCTCCAGCCGCAGGTCGCCCCGATGACCGGTGAATCGCTCTACTTCGGTCTCGTCGCCATCCAGGCCGACCAGCAGAAGGTCATCCCGGCGCTCAGCCCGCAGCGCGAATCGTTCCTCGAATACGATCTCTCGCAGCTCGTCTACAGCGTGCAGCAGATCACGCGCAAAAAGCTCGGCCTCATCAGCAGCATCCCCCTGCGCGCCCAGCCTTATAATCCGATGATGATGATGGGCCGCCCCCCGGAACCCGGTCAGCTCATCGCCGGCGAATGGGAACGCAGCTTCGAACTCGTCCCCGTCGAGGCGTCCGCCACCGAGCTCCCCGCCGGTCTCGACGCCCTCGCCATCGTTCATCCGCAAGGAGTGTCTTCAAAACTCCAATACGCCATCGATCAGTTCCTTCTTGGCGGAAAACCCGTATTCCTCGCCGTCGATCCGTCCTCGCAACATTTCAAGCGACAGGGCGGGCAGGGCGCGATGTATGGCAACACGCCCAACCTTTCCAGCGACCTCCCCACCCTCCTCAAGGCCTATGGTGTCACCTACGATTCCCAACAGGTAGTCGGCGATCTCGCCAAAGCCACGCAGGTGCAAACCGGCCAGGGTTCCGTCGCCCGTCTTCCCGTCTGGCTTTCGCTCACCAAGGAGGACCTGTCCACCGAGGCCCAGCCGGTCGCCCAGCTCGAGTCGTTGCTCTTCGTCGAGTCCGGCAGCTTCCGCGTCAACGCCCCCGCGGACGTGACCGTCACGCCGCTCGTGAAAACCTCCGATCAAACCGGTGACATCATGGCGACCACGTTGCAGATGATGATGCCGGACCAGATCGCCCGCCAGATCCTGCCTTCCGGCGAACGCACGCTGGCCGCGTTGCTCACCGGCAAGTTCAAGACCGCCTTCCCCGACGGCGCGCCGAAAGACGAAACCAAAAAATCCGACGAAGCGCCCTTCCCCGCCACGACGCCGGCCGCCGACACCAGCCTCAAGGAGTCCACCGGCACCAGCACGCTCTTCCTCGTCGCCGATACCGACTGGCTCCTCGATGACTACAGCGTGCGCCGGATGAACTTCCTCGGTTCTCAAGCCGTCGAGCCGCTCAACGACAACCTCGCCTTTGGCAGCAACGCCGTCGAATTCCTCGCCGGCTCGCAGGACCTCATTTCCATTCGCGGCAAGGGTAACTCTCTCCGTCCGTTCACCGTCGTCGCCAAGATGCAGGTCGAGGCGCAGAAGAAATACCAACAGCAACTCACCGCGCTCGAAGCCCGCATCGGCGAGGTCCAGTCCAAGCTCGCCGAGCTTCAGGGCAAACGCACCGACGGCGGACGCCTCATCGCCACGCCCGAGATGCAGAAGGCGATCGATGATTTCCGCAAACAAGAGGCCGTCATGAATGGCGAACGCCGCGAGATCCGCCGCGCCCTGCGCGAGGACATCGACGCCCTCGAAAATCGCCTGCTCCTCATCAACCTCTTCGCCACTCCGTTGCTCGTCGGTGTCTTCGGCCTCTGGTTCTATCGCGCCCGCCGCACCTGAGTTTTTCCCAACCCCTTTCGCCTTCCCTCGCGATGAAACTCAAATCCCTCGTCATCGTCATCCTCGCCCTCGCCGCACTCGCCGGCGGAGCGTATTTTCTCAACAACTCCGGCCGCACCACCGCCTCCGCGGACAACCGCGTCGGCCAGCCGCTCGTCGCTCCCTCGCTTGTGGAACGCGTCTCGCGCGTCGAACTGTCCGAAGGCGGAAAAACCGTCCGCCTGCGCCAGTCCGAACCCGGCAAGTGGCTCGTCGAATCCTACCACGATCTGCCGGCCGACTTTCCAAAACTTTACTCGCTCGTCGGCGATCTCACCTCCGCCAAGGTTGAGCGACTCGTGACGCAGAACCCCGAGCGCATCCAGCATCTCGAGTTTTCGGATACACGCGTCGCCTTCGCCGACGCCGAAGGAAAATCGCTTGTCACGATCACGCTCGGCAAACACGCGGACGGCGGCGGCCGCTTCGTGAAATTCGATGACACGCCAAAGGCCTACCTCTCCCGCGTAAATGTCTGGCTTGATGCCACCGCCAAAAATTGGGCCGACACCTCACTCCTAAAGTTATCCCACGACGAGGTGGCCAGCATCACCCTTCCCTTCGCGTCCGGCAATCCGCTCACCCTGACCCGCGCCGAAAAATCGAAGCCATTCACCGCCGCGTCCACACCCGAGGGACAACAAGTCAAGGCATCCGCCGTGACCTCATTGTTGAGCAACCTCGGCAGTCTGCGTTTCTCCGAGACCAGTGCCCCCGACGCCCCGGAGGCGATCGGCGCCCGCGAACACGCCCGTGAGATTACGCTCACCACGTTCGACAATAAAACCTACACGGTCGCCCTCGGTCGTCAGCCCGAGCGCACGGTCGTGAAACCCGAAGCGACCAAAGCCGATCCCACAGTCGCGGTATCGTTGGTCGCCGATGCGACGCAGCCCACGCTTGAGGAAACCGCGTCGGATAAATCCGGCCCGGCCGCCCTCGTCGGTCCGCTCACCGAAACCGTCCCCGCCGGTCCGGTGTTCGCGTTTGTCACGCATTCGGACGCCTCCGCACCGATCAACGGTCTCATGAAGAAACGTGCGTTCCAAATCAGCGAACACACGTTCACATCCCTGCCGGCGAAAGCGGCCGACTTGTTCGAACCCATTCCGAAGGCGACTCCGGAACCGACGCCGGCGAACTAGAGCGGTTCAAATAGAGTCATAGCCGTCGGACTGCGGTGTGCAGCCGCGCCCGTGTCGGGCGTGCTCCGGGATTCGGAGCGGATTTCGAGCCACGCGGCCGACACGGCCGCGGCTACAACTTCGTCTGAAATGCGCTAACCGCCGACGTCTGCGATACAGTTCCAACGTTCCTCTGCCTAAACACGCGGCTCAGGCGGACTGGAGCAGCTTGTAATTCACCGCATCGGTGAGCGCTTCCCAAGAGGCATCGATGACGTTGTCGCTCACGCCGACCGTCCCCCAGATCTCGGTACCGTCACCGCTCTCGATGAAGACGCGGGTGCGGGCGTTGGCTCCCGCCCGGCTGTCGAGGATACGCACCTTATAATCGCGCAGTTCCAGTTCCTTGAGTTGTGGATAAATGGTTTCCAGCGCGAGGCGCAGGGCCTTGTCGAGCGCGCCCACCGGGCCGGTGCATTCCGAGACGGTGTGAACGACCTGGTCGTTGATTTTCAACTTCACCGTGGCCTCGGCGACCAGTTCGCCAGCACGCCGTTCAACGGTCACGCGATAGCCTTCAACCGTGAAAAAAGTCTTCGCCTGGCCCAGGGCGCGGCGGATGAGAATCTTCAACGAAGCGTCGGCGGCCTCGAATTCGTAACCGCGGAACTCGAGCTCCTTCAACTCGTCTATGAGGGTCTTCATCGCGGGCGATTTCTCGTCGAGATCGAGGCCGAGTTCCTTCGCCTTCATCGCGATGCTGGAACGGCCCGCCATGTCGGAAACGAGCACGCGCGTGCGGTTGCCCACCAGCGACGGATCGATGTGCTCGTAGGAGGATTTCACCTTTTGCGCGGCGTTGGCGTGGAGTCCGCCCTTGTGCGCGAAGGCCGACGCGCCGATGTAAGGCGCCTTGGTGTCGGGCTTGAGGTTGGCGAGTTCGTCGAAATACAGCGACAGATCGCGGAGCTGGCTGAGGTTGGCCGCGCACCGGGCGGTGCGGTTCATCTTGAGGAAGAGACTCGGAAGAACAGTGAACAAATTGGCGTTGCCCGTGCGTTCGCCGTAGCCGTTGGCCGTGCCTTGCACGAGAGACGCGCCGACGCCGGCAAGGGTGAGCGCCACACCGAGGCCGCTGTCGTTGTGGCAATGCACGCCGACCTTGTCGCCGCCGAACTCGGAGACGACACGTCCGACGATGGTTTTAAAATCATCGACCAGCGTTCCGCCGTTAGTGTCGCAAAGAGAGAGGTTGCTCGCACCGCCCCGGATCGCGGCGGCAAGGGTCTGCATGGCGTAGTCGGGATTGGCGCGGTAGCCGTCGAAAAAGTGCTCGGCGTCGTAGATGACCTCGCGGCCCTGCGCGGTCAGGTAACGGGCGGAGTCCTCGATCATTTCGAGGTTTTCTTCGAGTGTGGTGCGAAGGATCTCGGTGACATGGAGCGTCCAGGTTTTGCCAACGATCGTCAGGACGGGCATGCCGCTATCAAGAAGGGTCTTCAACTGGGCATCCTCCGACGCCTTCACGCCGGCGCGACGGGTGGAACCGAACGCGGCGAGACGCGCGTGTTTGAGCTTTAGCTTCTGCGCCTCTTGGAAATAAGTGATGTCTCGCGGGTTGGAACCGGGAAAACCGCCCTCGATGTAGTCCACGCCGAACTGGTCGAGTTTCTCGGTAATCAAGAGTTTGTCGGTAACCGAGAAGCTGATGCCTTCACCCTGGGTGCCATCGCGGAGGGTGGTGTCGTAGATTTTTACGGCGGAACTCATGAGGAGCGCTGAGGTTTGCGCCTGCCAAGCCCGCTGGCAAGCGGCGGTTTCTCATCCGAACGCGGTGATGCATGCGCCGGATTTTTAACGGGTGTCCGCGCCAGCCAGAAAACAACGTGGTCCGTTCCTTGACTCGATCTCCGCCAAGTGACACAGTGACACCATGCCTGCGATTCTTACGATCAAACAACTCCACGCGGCCACCGGGAGATTGGTGCGGGCCGCCGCCCGGTCACGCACCCCTACGATCATCACCGACCGGGGTCGGCCTGTCGCCATCCTCGCCGCGCCCAACGTCGCTCCGCCGCCCCGCCGTCGCCGTTCACTGCTTCCTGAATACGAGCGATTGATGCGCCAAGCTCCTGCCGACACACTGCTAACTGATCTAGATGCCGTGCGGGAAGACCGATGATTTTTTGCGACACCTCGTACGCCGCCAAACTCTACGTGCCGGAAGCCGACTCCGACGCGATCCGGCGGCATCTGGAAACGATCACAGTTGAGGTCTGTCTTTCCGAACTGGCCCGTGCCGAGTTGATGGCGGTTTTTCACCGACGCTTGCGTGAAAGTCGCTGGACGCATGCGGATTTTCAGGCTGCCGTCCGCCAGTTCCAGCAAGATGATCTGGGTGGATTCTGGACTTGGCTGCCGCTCGACGGGACCATCACCCAAGCCAGCGCCCAAATTTATCTCACGTTGCCACCGACACTCTTTTTGCGCACGGCCGACTGCTTGCATCTGGTCACAGCCCGGCACCACGGATTCGACACGATCTACACCTGCGACCGGCATCAAACCGCCGCCGCCCAAGCCCTCGGACTCACCGCCATAGCGAATGCTTCGTCGTAGGAGGCATGCTTCGAGGCAATGGTCGTATCCAGTGCGAGCCGCCGCCGCCCCCTTCGCGTGATTTCGCGTTGAGCCGCAAGGGGCTTGGGCCGAACCTCTCGACTTCATGAACAAGCGCGTGACCGGTTCGCTGAGCGAATACCTATTGCCAACGGCTCTCTGCATCGGTCTCGCCCTCGCGCTCAGCGCCACCTCGTGGCTGCATCGTCTGGAGACCATCACGCTCGATAATCTCACTCAACTGCGCGCGCGATTTCAGGAGCCCACCGATCCGCGCCTGATCGTTGTGGGAATCGATGACGACAGCATCCGTCGGTTCGGCCGCTGGCCATGGGATCGCACCGTGCACGGGCAGTTCATGTATTCCGTGTCCTTCGGAAAACCCTCCGTCGTGGCCTGGGATATTCTGTTCGTCGATCCGTCGCCCGATGGCAAAACCGACGTCAGCCTTCAAGCGGGCGCCGAGACCTTGAACGGTCGGGTCGTGTTCGGCGCGTACTCGACCGACGACGACCCGGAACAACCACCCGTGATCCCCAAGTCCAATCAACCGTTGGTGTCGATCGAGGGTGATGCGTCCCGGATACCAACATCGCCGTTCGCGTTGCGCCCCGTTCCTCTGCTGCAGGAAGTCGGCCTCACCGCCTTCTGCAACGCACCGCCCGGCCCCGACGGCGTGCGCCGCCATGTCCCGCTGTTGCAACGCATCGGTGACCAAGTCTTCCCCAGCCTCTCGCTGCAAACGTTGATGCAACATGCCAACATCCCGCCGGAAAAGGTGCGGATCGTTCTGGGCGACGCCATCTACCTGGACGGCGAATCCTTCCGCCGCCGGATTCCGATCGATGAGGGCGGACACTACTTCGTCAATTACCGCTTCGGAAACAAACGCGCCAACGACATTGGCTTCGCCGCGCTCACCATCCCCTACACCGAACACTATCTGCTCGAAACCCCGCGACCGGAGCTGCCCTCGGTCGAGAACAAGATTCTCCTCGTCGGTCAGTTCTCCACCGCGCTGAGCGACAACGGCCTCACCCCCTTCGGCTCCGAGACGCCGCTGGTGCTCGTTCACGCCAACATCATCGACAACGTCCTTCGTGAGGACTTCGCGCGCCGCGGGCCGTGGTGGCCGGTGCTGCTCGGCGTGCTGGTGCTGGGCTCGGTCGGCTTGGTGTTCTTCCCCAAACGCGCCCTCTTCCATCAGGCACTCTTCGCTTTGGGTGTACCGGCGGTTTATCTCGGACTCGCCTCGGTGCTATGGATCCGGTGGAGCCTCTGGATGCCGTTGCTCTGGCCGGTGCTCGGCTTCGGTGGTTTGCAGCTCTTCATGATCGTGCGCCAACTCGTGCGCGAGCAACGCGCGAAGATGCACATCAAGGGAATGTTCGGTACGTATCTCTCCCCGGAACTCGTTAATCGCATGATCGAATCCGGCGAGTCTCCGCAACTCGGCGGACACGAGGAAATCATCACGGCCTTTTTCTCCGATGTGCAGGCGTTCTCCACGTTTTCCGAAGTACTCCCGCCCGACCGGCTCGTGGAGTTGATGAACGAATACCTCACGATCTGCACCGACATCGTGCACGAGGAGGGCGGCACGCTCGACAAATACGTCGGCGACGCCGTGGTCGCGATCTTCGGCGCTCCGCTTCCCCTGCCCGACCATGCCTTGCGCGCCTGCATCGCGAGCCAGCGCATCCAGCTCAAGCTCGCCGAACTTCGGGAGAAATGGGCCCGGGACGGCATCTGGCCGAAGGTCGTTTACGAGATGCAGACCCGCATCGGGATCAACAGCGGTCCGGCCATCGTCGGCAACATGGGCAGCCGCACCCGTTTCAACTACACGATGATGGGCGACAACGTTAACCTCGGCGCCCGCATGGAGTCCGGCGCGAAGACGTGGGGCGTTTACTCGATGTGCACCGAGGCCACCCGCGAGGCTTGCGAACGCGCTGGTGGCGATCGTCTGGTTTTCCGCCCGCTCGGTCGCATCATCGTCAAGGGCCGCAGCTCCGCCGTCCCGATTTTCGAGATCCTCGGGCTTAAGGAAAACGTCACCGAAAAAACCCGCGAGTGCCTGCGTCTCTTCGAGCAGGGACTCGCCCGCCACTATGCGCGGGACTGGGAGGGCGCGCTCGCGTTCTTCACGCAGAGCCGGGAGCTGGAACCCAACCAACCGGGCGTCACCCCGGGCGTGCTTGGCAACCCGTCGCTTGCCTACATCGAAATCATCGGCCGCTACCAAGTCGCCCCGCCCCCCGCCAACTGGGAAGGCGAATACGTGATGTCCGTCAAATAGTCCGCATCGCGGTTCACGCGCCGGCGGGAGGCAGGAGTTCCAGCAGGCGAAGCGGAAGTGCGTAGAACTCGGGCCAGAGATAACGCGCGAGAAGTCCTCCCGCCCCGGCGAGCAAGGCAAAACCGGTCAGCGATCTCAGCGAATAGCTGATAATAAACACCTGCATGCGCGGCACGGCCCGTCCGAGCACGGCGAAGGCGAGCGTCACCAAAAAGTTCAATGCAATGAACGGCGCGGCGATACGCACCCCCAACTCCAACACCCGCGCCGTTCCCGCCACCAATAGCGTAGGCGTGTCCGCGCCGAAGGCCGCAGCACCGGCCGGAGCGAAATCGAAACTGCGGGCAAACGCCGCCAGCGCCCCGAGGTGCCCGCCGGCGATGAAAAACAACACGCCGGCAAGCGTGACGAGCAGCGTGGCGACCGGCTCCTGTCCGGGTTGAGGCGCGTCGATGCCGGGAATCGCGGTCAGACCGATTTCGCTGGAGATCACCCGTCCGCCCATTTCCACCGCGGCGAAGACCAGTCGTCCCATCCAACCCATGACGAGACCCAGCACGACTTCGGCGCCGGCCGCGTACACCAGACCGCCGGCGTTCGGCGGCGGAGTCTGCACGTGCGGCACCAGCGTGTAGAGCAACGTCGCCAGGCAGGTGGCGATGGCGGCCCGCAGCATCACCGGCAACGGTCGGCCGGCCAGCGTGGGAAACAATAAGATGAGTCCCAACGCCCGCAGGAAGACCATCAGCCATGCAAAGAGCAGGTCGAGCGACATGGCGGCGCACCCTTCACTGCCCCAACCCGCTGATCCGGGAGATCATCTCGGTCGTGAATTCGGAGAGCGTACGCAGGAGCCAGGGCGCCATCAGCAGCAACAGCCCCGCCACCGCGATCAACTTGGGAGCGAAAGTGAGCGTCTGTTCCTGAATGCTCGTGACCGATTGAATGATGCTCGTCGCCAAACCCACGAGCAGCGTGACCGCAAGAAACGGCGCAACCATGTAGAGCGCGAACATCACCACGGTCTTAAAGATATCGACGGCCATTTCCGGGTTCATGGTGGAGCGGGTTGGAGGACGAGAAACATCGTCCGGTGGTCGGGTGTCCGGCGGTTAAACGTGGAAGCTGTTGACGAGGCTCTTCACGACAAGGTGCCAGCCGTCGACCAGCACGAAGAGCAGGAGTTTGAAGGGCAGCGAAACGATCGAGGGCGGCATCATCATCATGCCGAGCGCCATCAACACCGACGACACCAGGAAATCGATCACCAGAAACGGCAGGAAGAGCAGGAAGCCCATTTGAAACGCCGTCTGGAGTTCGCTGATCACAAACGCCGGCACGACCACCCGCAGGGGAAGATCGGCGATTTTCGTCGGCGGAAACCGGCCGAGTTCGAGGAAGAACTCCAGGTCGCGCGTGCGAGTCTGCTTGAGCATGAAGTCCTTGATCGGACCGGTCGCGTGGTCGAGCGCCTGCGTCGAGGTCATCTCCTTGTTCAGGTAGGGTTGCAGCGCCTCGGTGTTCACGCGGTTGAAGACCGGCCCCATCAGGAACATCGTCAGAAACAACGACAGCCCCACGACGATCTGGTTGGACGGAGCCGAGGGCACGCCGATGGCGGTGCGCACAAAACCCAGCACGATGACGATGCGGGTGAAGCTGGTCATCAGGATCACCATCGAGGGGGCGAGCGTGAGCAGCGTCATCACCACGACAAGTTGGATCGCCACACTTACGTCGCCGGCGCCGGAGGCACCTTCGAGTCCGATATTGAGGCGCAACGGCGTGGAGGCCGCGGGTGGCGGCGCTTCGACGGCGGGGTCTTCGGAGGCTGGAGCTTCAAACGCGGGCGAAAGCTCAAACGAGGTTTGAGCCGACGTGTCCGTCGCGAGAAACAAGGATGCGATCAGAAGCAGGCATCCGTTGAAGATCCAGAAAAGAAGCCGGCCGGTCGATGATGGCGAAAACGGCATGAATCCCGTCCGTGCTACGTGGAGTCCGTTCATGGTTCGACGGCGGAATCGGCGCCGGTGTCGGAGTCTTCGAGCGGGGTAATCAATTGTATCCGTCCAGGGGTGACACCGAGCAGGAAGCGCCGGCCCTCGCAGCCGGCCACGACCAGATACTGCCGATTACCAAGCGACTTCGTCTCTTCGACCACGATCATGCGTTCGTTCCGCACCACGCGCGACAGCGGAAGTCCGCGTCGGCGCAGGAGCAACCAACCGCCACCGAGGGCCAGCAAAAAGGCACCCGCCAGAAAAAGTTTCGATCCGCCGGAATCATCGCGGTCGACGGGTGACGTGTTGGGTCGATCCGCCGAACGGTGCGGATAAATCACCGTTTCCGCCGATCGGGCGTCCGAGGTGTTTTCGCCGTCGGCGGCATTCATCGGCTGCGTCGTCTCCAAAACGACGCAGCCGAATACTACCACTATCAGCCGGCGTGTGACGCCGGGAATTGTTAGAGGCCTTTCGGAAAGCACCTCTGCCGTTGAGCGAGGCGCATGCCAGCGAGAGATGCCTGTTTATTAGTCACTGCCCTATGAGGGCTTACGTTTTTTATTTTCACCATCACCTCGTCTCGTCGTCCTGCCGCCGGGATTGAAATGTTTATGCGGCAAGAACTGCCGGGGATGCGTTTCTCCGACCTCCTGTCAGACGGCGGGGTTCGCGCCGATGAGCTGAGTGATCTTGATGCCGAAACTGTCTTCGACCACCACGACCTCACCGTAGGCGATCAGCTTGTCGTTCACATACAGGCCGACGGGGTCGCTCGCGTGTTGGTTGAGCTGGATGATCGAACCGGGGGCGAGCGCGAGCACTTCACGCATCGGCAATTGGCAGGAGCCGAGTTGAACGGTGACCTTGACCTTTACGTCGAGCACAAGATCGAGCGTTGCGTTAGTGTCGGTGAGCGTGGGCATGGATGGGGTCCTCGGATTTGATTTTTTCGGAAAGTTTCACGACCACACGGTTTCCATCGAGGCCAACGGTGCCGTTAAACTTCGGCGTGTCGGCCAGGCAGACGCGGGTGCGATCGACAATATCGGCGGGTAACTCAAGCACGTCCCCGACTCTCAACCGGGTGAGTTCGCGCAGAGTGAATTCAAAGGCGTCCCACTCGGCGCGGGCCGGCAGGTTGATGTGCTCGTAAATCGCTTTCCACGCGGCGGGCGTATGTGCTTTGGCGGACGATGAATCGCCGGCTCGACGGGACTGGATCGCCTTCACCATCGGCTCGATCGTGTGGTACGGCACGCCGATCTGCAGGGACTCCGAACAATCGCCAAACTCGCACTCGATCGTGAGCGCGAGAACGATGGCGTCTTTCGGCGAGGTCTGGAGAAAGCGTCCGTTGTTTTCGTGGCCGATGATCTCCGGATGGAGTTCGCCTCCGTGGCGCCATTGCGCACACCACTCCTCCAGAACGATGCGAAGGATGTCTTCCAGCAGCGCGATTTCGATCTCGGTGAGATGCCGGTCAACCTTCACCGAATGGCCGCGCCCGCCGAGCACGCGATCGACCAGCGTGAGCGCGAGACGCGGGTTGATGTCGAGGATGCCCACGCCGTTGAGCGGCTCGGCCTTGAAGAGACATAGATGCGAAGGATTCGGCAGACCCCCGGTGAACTTCGCGTAGGTGAGCGTCGTGAGCCCCGCCATCTTCAACGAACATTCCATGCGCAAAAACAGCGCGAGCCGCGCCGAGAGGTAGCGCGCAAAGTCCTCATGCAACACGCGGAGTCGCCGCAGGTCGGCCTCGGTGAGAAAGACCGGATTGCGGAAATCGTAAGGCTCGATCTTGGGCTCGACCACACCGTCATGGCGGCGTCCATCGGCGCGATAAATTCGCGGACTCTCCGGCGGCTCGATCGCGTGGGACACCAGATTGTCGATCTCACCTTGATCCAGCAGCGGATCCGAAGGGGGGCTATTGTCGGCGTCGGCCATGGTCGGTGGTCACTGCACCACGAAGTCCGAGAAAAAAACCTGCTCGGCGACCTTGCGACCCAGCGCCTGATTGTAGGACTGGACCAGCTTTTCGCGAATGAGGTTTTTCGCGCCGGCCTCTTCGAGGTCGGAGAGTGAAAGCGAGGAAAGTACGTTGAGCGTGACGTCGACAAGAACGGGGCGGTTGCTCTCGAAGGTCTGAATCAGGGCGGCGTCGCCTCCCGTGACCAGGAACGTGGTCTTGAGATAACGGGTGCCCATCGTGCCGGCGAGGTTCACGACAATGTTCTCGAACTTGTATCCATGGTTCAACGACGCGCTGTCCGGCGCCGAACGGCCGCGCCCGGCGGCGGTCTCCGCAGGGGCCGGATGGGACCCGGGGGCGACCGCGGCCAGGGAACCGAGCTCCGCTTTGAGGCGGGGAATCAGGAAAAACTCGCAGACCGCCCAAGTGGCGGCGGGCGCGGCGAGGATGGCGAGCAGCGCGGGCATGAAGGACGCGGCGAGGCCTTTCCGCGCGGAGGACGGGGTCTCGGCCGGAGCGGCCTCGGGAGGTTTGGACGACGGGGTGGCCATGACGGATTACTGGCGCTTCAGGTTGACGATGTCTTCGAGCACGGCGTCGGACACGGTCACCAGACGGGCACTGGCCTGGAAGGAACGTTGAATGGTGATCATGTTGGCGAACTGTTCGGTGAGATCGACGTTGGACAGCTCAAGGGTGCCGGACTCGATGGTTCCGAGGCCGTTTTCACCCGCACCGTTGTTGGCCGCGGAGAGCGCGGTGCCGCCGACCGCGCCGGCGGCGTCAAAGCCCGTATAGAGATTATTTCCGACCTTCTGCAGGGCGCTCGGGTCGGTGTAATTTTGCAGCAGCAGGCGATTGCTGGTGATCGAGGAACCGTCGGAATAGAACTCCACGACGTTACCGAGGCGGTCGACCGAGAAGGATTGAAATTGGGTTCCCGCGGGAGGTGTCTGATTGAGACGGATATCGCCGACGGCGGAAGGACCCGATGCGGCCGTGCCACCGGTGAGACCCTGCACACGATAACCCTCCGAGGTGACGAGGTAGCCCTGGTCGTCGAAGCGGAAATTGCCGGCGCGGCTGGCGTATTCCTGGCCGTCCACCGAGTTGACGACGCGGAAGAATCCATTGCCGGAGATGCCGAGATCGCTGGTCACTCCGGTGGTCGTAAGACCGCCCTGGCCGTAGTTGGCGGTGATGCCGGAGATGCGCACACCGGTGCCAACCTGGGTCGCCGACATGTTGGGCGTGCTGGCGCTGGAGGGCGCGGAGCCGTGCAAGGTATTGCTGAAGCTGTCGGAGTAACTCGTCTTCGAGCTCTTGTAGCCGATGGTGTTTACGTTGGCGATGTTGTTGCCGATGACTTCTAGTCCCTTGGTGAAACTGCGGAGGGCGCTGACGCCGGAGGTGAGGGTGCCGATGAGAGACATGGTGATGCGGAGTTGGGTTGAGCGAGAGGAGGGTTAGGAAGCCGACTCGACCGGAGCCGGGGCGACCCGGACGAGCATATCGTAGAAGTAGGATTTGCCGTTGATGGATAGCGTCGGCCCCGAGGCGGTCTGCTCGACCGAGTCGACAATGCCCGTGATGGAGGCACCGCTTTCGTCCACCACGGTGGCCTGACGCCCGAGGAGCGTTCCGGCCGAGGCCAGTTGCGAATCGACGCGCATCGCCGTGAGGCTGTCGTTGAGCAAGGACATCTGCTGAAGGGAGCTGAACTGGGCCATCTGGGCGATCGACTGGGTATCGTCCATGGGCTTCATGGGATCCTGTTGCTGCAACTGGACGGTCAGCAGTTTCAGGAAATCGTCCTGGCCAAGCTGCTTTTGCGCGACGCGGTTGGAGGTGTCGGCCGTGGCGGCGGCACTGAGCGAAACGGAGGAGGGAACTTGCATGGCTTAAGCGAAGACGTGGAGCAGACGATCGGAGGAGATTCGCGTCGCGACCGTGGGTTGGACGGAAGAAACCGACGCGCCGGAGGTGGACTGAAACGCGCCCGCTGCGGAGGCGGCGCGGTGTGCGCCCGGATTATCCCGGTGCGGAGATGGTTGCTGCTGTCGGGCATCGCCACCGGTCGAGGACCCGGAGTCGCGTCCGTGCAAAGAATTGTTGAGATCACCCGAACTCGTGAACACCGGGTCGGCCACCCGGAAGCCACGGGACTCCTGCGCAAAGGTGCCGACGTAACCCTGCCACTCGCAGCTCAACGCGGCGCGCAATTCGGCCGAATCGGTACGGAAGGTCGTGTGCACATCGCCGTCGCGATAGGCCAGCCGAACGGACACTTCGGTCGCGTCTTGAAAATCGAATTTCACCTCGACCGAACTGCGCTCCCGCAGGCGAAAATCATGAGTGAGCTCGACCACTTCACGCACCACCCCGGCGGCATCAACGGCGTAAATCGAAGGCTCCGAACGCCACGCTGAGTCGAGCCGGGACGCCGTATTCATTGTCATCGCCGATTGGACCGGATGGACGACGAAATCAACCGCCTCCACCGCCGCCCGGGATAGCGCGGCGGAAGGCGGTGCACAGGTCGAATCGGGGGTCGCTTGCATGTCGAGCGAGGCCTTCGCATTTCCGGTGCCATGCTTCCGGGCTTCATTCGCATCCGGCTGCTTATCAGTATCTAAAAAATTACTATTACGGCCATTCGCCGGTGGTCCATCGGTTCGCGAGGATGTCTGCGCCCCCGGTGCGGCAACTTTTTCCGCGGGATGAATCGAGGCGGGCGCCGCCGGCTTTTGCGTGAAAATAGCCGCATCGGTCGGCACACCGGACGATGCCTCGGGAGCGGCGTCGGCAAGCTTCGTTCTACCGAGCGCGAGATCGATAACGCCGCGATGCGACGCCGCAACGCCGGTCGGGATCGACGGTGTCGAGGTGGGAACCGGCGCAACCACGACAGGTGTTTTCTCCACCGACCAGAATTCCGGAATAGGAACGCGGGAGGCTTCGCGGGGGTACTGCGGACGCGTGTTATACGTACCCGTCGTAGCCGGTAGTGGATCCTCAACTACGGACTCACCGGCATTCGCTTCGGGCGGTCCAAAGTTGCCGACCGGCAACCCGGACTCGATCACCGACTGCGGCAGGATTGATGGCAGCGGAAGGCTGGGCGCCTGCACCTGAACTTGATCCGCTTCGTCGATTTCGGTGCCGAGTTTGCGGGCGACCGACGGAAAAGCCGGCGATGCATCCTCGTCGGCATCGTCCGGTTCAGGCTTCGCAGAGGTTGGACTCATGCCAAGAGAACGGATGGTCGCGGACAGGGTGCGAGGCACCGCCGATACGGGGGCATCCTTGGCGGATCCGAACGACGGCGGGGCGGGCCGGTCGCTGGACGCGTGAGTAGGCCGAACGGATTCTCCAACATCGGTGGCAGGGGCGGCCGCAGGTTTCGCAACCGGCGTTGCGCACAACTCCAGCACGCTCTCAAACACGGCGGGCGTTTCACCGGCCACGAGCGATGCGTCTTCGCTGCCCGGGGAGGCGACTTGATCGGAGGCGTCTCCCGGCTCAACAACCTCCGGAGGAAAGGAAACAGTCGAAATCGTGGGCATGAGGTGGAAAGAAAATCAGGGGGTTGCCCCGAGGCTTTTCACAAGACGGAGTCGCTCGGTGAGCTCGGCGGCTCGTGTGACCATCTCCGGATCGGCGGACGAGCCCATCTCCTGCAGGATCGGACTCACTTGATCGCTCTTCATGAGATGGAGAATTTTCACCGCGGTGGCCTCGTCCATTTGCTGCATGATGCCGACGACGGCCTTGGGGGTCACTTCGCCATAAGTCTTGGCCAGAGACTTCAGGTTTTTCGCCTCCTCGGCCTCGAATTGCAGCATGCCACCGGTCACGGCCGTTTGCAGGGCCTCGATCTGACGACGTGTTTTTTCCAACTCGCGCAGATCGGCTGCTAGACGCTCCTCGCGAAGGGCGACAGCCTGCTCGCGAGCGGCCAGGACCGCGTTCCGGTCCTTGAGTTCGGAGGCGAGATTCTCGATTTCAAGCGTCCAAAAATCCCAGGGTTTTTCCGGCCGGTCGGATGCCGAAGCCGCCGCCTGCCGCTCGCGAACGGCGGCCGCGAGGTTCTTCGCTTCATGTTGGAAAATGCCCAAGCCGACCCCCACGCCGAACAAGAGCCCGAGCACCACGGTAACAACAGGACTGGAAAGCGACTTCATGCGGACAAGTGGTTCAGGTCGCGCGTGCGACCAACGCGTTGGTGCGATCGTCAAGCAAGGCCTGCTCCTCGCGCTCGTACTCCTGGCGGTGAACGCCGCGGGCCTTGGTTTCGAGAACATCGATGAGCCGCACGTCGCGCCGCGATTCCAACCACGCCTGGCGCTCACGCTCCATGTCGGCTTTGGTTCGGGCGACCTTGGCAAGCGCCTCGGCCTTGCACGCCTGTTCGTTGGCGAGCGCGTGCATGAACGCCACTTGGGATGCAGGCTGAAAGCGCCCCACCCGTTCGTTGGCGATGATCGTTTCGAGTTCGGCGATGCGCGCCGTCACGTGTGCGAGCGCCTCCTCGGCGCCGACAAACGTATGGACGGCGGCGGCGAAACGTTCGCGATGCGCGTTTTCACGCAACCTCCGCAGTGTGGCCACGGAGCGGAGAGGAAAGCGGAATTTTTTCATGGCCGAAGAAGGGGTGCCGCGCTCTATTGCAGAGACGGTGCCAGCTTGAATCAGCCACCTGCATCCAACTGATTTGAAATCGGTTAAAAGTTTTAAGCCTGCGTGATCACGTCGCGCTTCGTTCCGCAAATCGATGCCCCGGCAAATTCTTCCGGTGCGGTGTTCACCTGAGCAAAACGCGATGTAAGGCTGAGTCGATGTGCCCGACCGTAACGATGCAGTTGAATTCAAGGTGGAACGCGATCTCCGAGCGCGTTTCGCAGGCGGACGGTCTCAACGGTGCCCGGAGGTCACCGTCCACCTTTTGGTTTTGACCGCCCACAAGGATCTTTAGCTCTCGACTGAATTTCTGCGGCTCGGAGTAAATCCCGGCTTCGTTCATGGCGAACGAAGGGCATAACGCCCGATCTGCGGTCCGCGGCTCACAAAATGAGTCAAGTATCAGTCAAGTAGGCTAAAGCCGGTGTGCTGCCCACGAAACACACGAAAATACACGAAAGCGGAGACGCCGAAATTTCAGTTTCATTCGAATTCATCTGGGTTCCCCCGGCGACTCGAAATCCAAACGAAAAAAGCCCCGATCAGGGTGCATACGCCAACCAAGCCGAGAACAAAGCCGATGGCCGTGGAGTGCAAAACGACTCCTATTTCTGCGGATAGGTTTTCCGGATCCGCCGCACCGGCGTGGCCCATACTGTCGAATGCGCCGATCATTCCCCATACGGTGCCCGCGAGACCGACAAGCGGGCCAAACACAGTCAATACGCCGCCGATGATCAGCATTCTCTTCAAAGATGGATTCCATTTGTTTCGAGCGCTCATGGTGCGGACGCGCACCTCAGCTGGTCCTCGGTGTGGACACAATTTTAATCACGAAAGAATTGGGCTCCGCTATTGGCGCAGGGTGGCGATCCTGGAAAAATCGTTCGACGTAGCGGAAGCGCGGAGCGATTTCGTTCAGGCGGTGGAATGAATCGTCGCGAAAACCGATCCTACGACGAAATGGCTCCGCCATTCCGCTACGAAAACGTACCGCGATCAGCGATCGCGCCAGTCCGGTGTGAAACGGTCCTGATCAACCAACGATCTTTTTGAGGGCGGCGTAGGTATTCGATCTCTCAATACGGTCTTTGGTCGCTTGGCGCAGGAAGTCGCGCAGGGGGTTGTGCAACGCGACCGCCTGATCGAGCGCCGGGTTGCCGCCTTTTTGATACGCCCCGATCGTGATAAGGTCTTCGCTTTTGTGATAAACCGCCAGGTGTTCCCGGGCGCGCCCCACCGTCGCCACTTCCTCCGGCGAACAGACGTCGTTCACCAGGCGTGAAACGCTTTCGAGCACATCGATGGCCGGATAGTGGTTGGCGTGCGCCAGCGCGCGCGAGAGCACGATGTGTCCGTCGAGAATACCGCGCACCGCGTCGGCCACCGGCTCGTTCATGTCGTCGCCTTCGACCAGCACCGTATAAAGCGCGGTGATGGCCCCCTCCTCTCCCGCTCCGGTGCGTTCAAGCAGCCGCGGGAGCTTGGCAAAAACCGATGGCGTGTAGCCGCGCGTGGCCGGCGGTTCCCCGACCGCCAGACCAATCTCACGCTGCGCCATCGCAAAACGCGTCACACTGTCCATCAGCAGGAGAACGTTCGCCCCCGTGTCACGATAGGCCTCGGCAATGGCCGTCGCGGTGTAGGCGGCCCGCATGCGCAACGGCGCAGGTGTGTCGCTTGTGGATACAACGATCACGCTGCGCTTGAGGCCTTCCTCGCCGAGGTCCTTTTCCAAAAATTCGCGCAACTCGCGGCCGCGTTCGCCGACGAGGCCGACCACCACCACATCGGCGTCGGCACCGCGTGCGATCATGGAGAGGAGCGTGGATTTGCCCACACCGGAGCCGGCGAAGAGGCCGACGCGTTGTCCTCGCCCGAGCGGCACAAAGGCATCGATGGCGCGGACACCGGTGACAAAGGGGGCTTTGATGCGCTGGCGGCGCAACGGATGCGGCGGCTTCGAGGTCGTCACGTCTCCGCGACGGGTGACCAGCGGGCCGAGTCCGTCCATCGGGCGTCCGAGCGCGTCGAGTACGCGACCGAGGAGTTGCGGCCCCGGGACGGGCAACGGCGGCAGGTCGCAGGCCATAACTTCGGCACCGGCGTGCAGTCCGGTGATTTCACCGAGCGGCATGAGCAGAACGTGTTGTCCGCGAAAACCCACGACCTCCGCGAGCCCGTCGAAGTCGCCGCGGTCCGAGCGGAGCTTGCACAGTTCGCCCAAGCCGACGTTGGGGCCTTCGCTCTCGATGATCAAACCGGTGACTCCAGTGACGCGGCCCAGCCGGCGCGCAGCCGGCATCGCCCGGACTTGCGCGCGGAGGCTTTCGACCATCAAGGGGATTTCGGTCATGGGGAAAGATGTTCGATTCGTTCTCGTTCTCTTACTCGTTCTCGTTCTCGTTCTCCTCCTCATCGTTCTCCCCGTCCGAAGGATCGCTTTTTCAAGCCGAGAACGAGAACGAGTAAGAGGAACGAGAACGATTTTATGAGGCGAGGAGCTCGCGTTCCAAGGTTTCGAGTTTCGCGGAGATCCGCGCATCGGTGATCCCGAAACGGCTGCGCACCTGGCAGTCGCCTGGAGAAAGCGAGGCGTCGGAGGTGATGCGCAAGCCCGGGTATTGGGCCGACCAGGACGGGTTCAGTTTTTCCAACAACTCGGCGTCGCGGGCGCAGATGATCAATTCCAGGTTTTCGCGCTCGGGGTAGAGCGCCTCCAGCACCTCGCGGCAGTGACGCTGCACGACGTCGGGAGGCGGCTCGTAACCGGCGAGCAACTGACGCGCGAGATCGAGGGCGAGCGCGGGCAACGCGTTTTGAAGCTGCGCGACAATGGCAGCCTCGGCGCCGGCGAGGCGGTTGAGGAGACCGTCCTGCAACTCTTGCAGTCCGTGACGGAGATCCACCATCTGCTGGTCGGCGAACGCCCGGGCGGCCTCGGTACCCTCGCGATAGGCGACGGCACGCAGAGCGGCGATTTCTTGTTCGTCCAAGCTGCGCGACGGACTGGCGACAGCGGCCCCGGCAAGCGGACGATCGAAGGGTATCAGACGTGTGAAAGAAGGCATGGGGCTAGTGGCTTGTGGCTGGTTGCTAGACGACGGCGGAGTCGCCTCCGTCGAGGGAGACAACACCTTCGTCTTCGAGACGACGGACGACTTGGATGACCGCGTCCTGGGCGGCTTCGACATCCTTGATCCGCATCGGGCCGAGCATGCCGATCTCGTCGCGCAAACTCTCTCCGGCGCGCTTTGAAATCGAGGCGAAGATCTTTTCCTTGATGGCCTCGCTGGCCGCTTTCATCGCGATGCCGAGGTTGGTCGAGTCCACCTCACGCAGCACGCGTTGCAGGTCGGACGCTTGCAGGCGGCCGAGGTCCTCGAAGCTGAACATCTTTTTGCGAATGGCGGCGCCGAGTTCGGCGTTGCGCTCTTCGAGACGGACGAGGAGCCCCTTGGACACTTCTTTTTCCACACCGTTGAGCAGATCGGCGACGGCGCGCACGCCGCCGCTTTGATGAAAGACGGGGCGCTTCTTGTGGTCGATGTGCTTCCCGAGTTTACGGACAATTTTGCCGACCAGTTCGATGGACGTGCTCTCGATCGTGCCGAGGCGCTCGACAATCTCGTCGCGTTCTTCGGCGGTGAAGAGCGTGAAGACTTCGACGGCTTTTTCTTTTCCGAGATACGAGAGCAAAAAGGAAATCGTCTGGGGCTGTTCGTTTTTGATGAGGTTGAAAATCTGCCGCCCCTCCATCTCGGCGATTTCCCGGATGATCTCGATCGTGTCCCCGCCCGCAGGCGCGGCGCCCACGCGGCTCAGGATGGCGGTGGCCTTGTGGTCGCCACGGGAACGTTCAAGGGCGTTGCGCGCGTAGTCCATGCCGCCGAGAGTCGAAGAAACACTCTCGCCGACGATGGGGGAGAACTCCTCCAGCACCTGGCGGGCGAGCGCGTCGGGCACGATGGAGAACTGGCTCATCTCGCGGCAAAGCATCTCAATCTCGGAGTCGTTGAATTGATTGAGCACCTCGGCGGCGGCGGCGGCTCCGATCACGATCAGAAAAATCGCGAGCTTCTGCTGCCGGGTAAGCTTGGAATAGTCCAAGGATAGCGAGGCAACGGGTGCGGGGGCGGTGGGTGCGAGGGGCATGGGACGGAGGAACGGACGTGGGGGATCTTGTTCGCGAGGAGTTAGGACGGCGGGCGACGAGCCGGGGCTCGTCGTCGAAAGCGGCGACAGGTCGCCGCACTCCATGTCGATCAGTTTTTCTTCACCGCCATGTAGTCGCGCAGGGCGGTGCCGATGTTGGCGGGTTTTTGCTGGATGAGTTGGTTGAGCATGTCGGGCGTGAGCACGCCGTGGCCGTTGTTGCCCTTGGACAAGCCGGTGACGACGGGCGCGGAGAGCAGTTCGATGGGCACGGGCTCGGGTTGCTGGCGGCGGAGCATGCGAACGAAGAAGAGGAGCACGAACGCGCCGACGACGAGCGGCACGTTGGCCTGGGCCGCTTCGAGCCAACCCTGGATGCGGGTCTCGGAATGGATTTGCTCAATCCCGGCGGACACGGGCTCCGTCATGAACGGCAATTCCTGGAGGCTGATCAACGTGTCGAGGTCCTGGCCGGGGGCGGCCTTCAAGCCTAGGGCGTTGATGACGATCTGGCGGAGGTCTTGGATTTCAGCGGGCGTGCGCGGCCGGGGGACCGGCTCGGTGCCGGGCGCGGAGCCGGCGGGCGCCGGGGAATAGCGTTGCGCGACGAAAACGGCGGCGGTGATGTTGCGAATGGAGCCGGGCTGCCGGGTGGTGTTGGTCAGCGTGCGATTGATCTCGTAGGACGTCGTGCGGTTTTTTCGATTGGTTTCGGTCACGCTGCCGGGACGAGTCTGGACCTCGGCGGCGGGTTTCTCGGGGGTATTGGCCGCCACGCCCGTGGCTCCGCCGGAGCGCTGTTCGGTGGAATTTGAAATGTCCTCGGTCTGCGTCTGGGTGCGCACAACCTGGCCGTCGGGATCGAAACGTTCCTGCATGGACGTGGTGGCCTCGGTCTCGATCTCGGCGGACACGCGCACCACGGCGTTGCCGACGCCGAGCACGGGGGCGAGCATGGTCTCCACTTTTTTGGCGAGATAGTCCTCGATCTGCTGGCGATAGCGCATCTGCGAAGAGGCGCTGGCGAGCGTGGGGTCCTGCTTGAGATCCTCGGAGAGCACGCGGCCCTTGTTGTCGACGACGGCGACCTGATCAGGAACGAGGCCCTGCACGGCGTTGGCGACGAGGTTGCGGATGCTGTTCACCGCATCGGGTTCAAGGTTGCTCTTGCTGAGCTCGACGAAAACGGAGGCGGTGGGTTTCACGCCTTGATTGGTGACGAGCAGGCGGTTCTCGGGCTGGACGATCATGACCCGCGCGGCGCGCACGCCGTCGAGTTGCGAGATGGTGCGGGCAAGCTCGCCCTGGAGCGCGCGAAGGTAGTTGGTGCGCTGAACAAAGTCGGAGAGGCCAAACTGGCCCTTGTCGAAAATCTCGAAGCCGACGCCCTCGCCGGAAGGCACGCCCTTGCCGGCAAGATCCATGCGGAGGCGATGCACATGGGTGGCCGGCACATAGATGGTGGTCCCGCCGTTGGCGGTTTTATGGGCGATGTTCTGGCTCTGAAGCTGCGCGATGATTTGCGATGCGTCCTTTTCGGAGAGGCGTCCGTAAAGCAGCTGGTAGTCGGGCTGACGCGACCAGACGACCACGCCGATCAAGCCGCTGGCGACCGCCAGCGCGGCGACGATCAGCGAGACGCGTTGGTTCAGGCCGAGTTGGCTCCAGAGCCCCTGGAGGGATTGGGTAAATGCTTTCATGAAGGCGAACGGAAGAAGGGAAGGACTGCGGGCTTTGGAATCGTTCTCGTTCTCTTACTCTTACTCTTTCTCGGTTTGATTGATGATTGAGGTTCGAGGCTTGAGGTTCGCCGAGAGGAACGAGAACGAGTAAGAGAACGAGAACGATGGGACGGGACCAGGAGTCAGACCGCCATGCGCATGAGTTCCTGGTAGGACTCGACGACCTTGTTGCGCGTTTCGACCATGAGCTGGAAGGCCACGCCGGCTTCCTGCATGGCAATCACGCTTTGGTGCAGCTGGTCGCTGTCGCCGAGGAGGACCTTGCGAGTGATCTCGGCGGCCTCACGCTGTTTGTTGTCCACGGCGGAAACCATCTTGTCGAAAACGGAGCCGAAGTCCGCAGGGGCGGAGGCGGGTGCCCCACCCGTCCCGTCGGTGCGCAAGGGCGGAATCGGGAGTTCGCCGGAGCCGGCGGATCCCGCGCCAGGCAGGCGCTGGAGGTAGGCGGAGGGATCGTTTCCAATGGAGCCGATGAGTGACATGGGAGAGCGGACGAGGGGGATTACTTGCCGATTTCGAGTGTCTTCATCGCCATCTGACGCGCGTTTTTCACAACGGAGAGATTGGCCTCATAGGCGCGGGAGGCGGTGATGAGGTCGACCATTTCGAAGGCGAGATTGACGTTGGAGATTTGAAGCATGCCGTCGGGACCGGCGTCCGGATGCTGAGGATCGTAGACGCGCTGGCCCGGTGTTTTGTCGGCGGAAATCTGGGCGACTTTTACGGTCTGCAAGGCCTGGCCGGCGGCTTGTTGCTGGCGGAGCAATTGGGTTTCGAACGAGACCACGCGGCGTTGATAGGGCATGCCGTCGGCGCCGCGGGTGGTCTGGGCGTTGGCGATGTTTTGAGCGACGACATCAAGCCGGGTTTTCTGGGCGTTGAGCGCGCCGGAGGTGACGTCGATTCCGGAAATGAGGTTCATGATCGCGGGAGGAGTTGGGGTGGAAAAAAACGACACGTCAGGACGGACGTCCGGTGATGGCGAGACGGAGCTGCTTGATGTTGCGGCTGATCAGCTCGGTGAGGAAATCGTGCTCGACCGTATTGCGGTTCATCTGAAGCAACTCGTGATCGATCTCCACGGTGTTGCCGTCGGGCCGCATACTACGGGCGTGGGCGTCTTCGATGAGCTTGGGTTGGAGACGGGCCGCGGCGGCCAGGTCGCCGGCCTGAAGCGTCGCCCGCAATTCGGTCGCGAAATAGGGGGCAACATCGAGGCGGCGATAACCAGGGGTCTCGGCATTGGCGATGTTGGACGCGATCGCCTCCTGACGCAGCACGGAGACATCAAGCAGCTTGTTCGCGAGCTGGTAGTTCGAGGACTGAAAGATCGGGTCGACCATGCGGCGGGAGAGATGCAGCACACGTGCCATGCGTTTCTCAAAATCTGCTACATATTTGTGTTACGTATCTTAAAAATTTAAACGGAAGCCGGCTTCCCTGATTGACCGAATGTCGGGTGGCAATCCCGACGAGGCGGCAAAAACTGCCGCACGTCATCGGATGGAAATATCCGCATTTTCCTGCTCATGCGGGGGCCGGTGTGCCGATAAGAGGGGAAACGTCTCCGTCCTTGCCCCCATTTCCCATGAAGCCGACCGGCGATCCCGAATCCCCGCGCATCCTCGTCGTAGACGACGAGGCCATCGTCCTGAATGCGCTCAAGGAAACCCTTGAGCGCGACGGTCACCACGTCACGGCGACGACCAGTCCGCTGACGGCCCTCGAACTGCTGCGAGTGGAGGATTTCGCCGTGATCATTTCGGATCACCGCATGCCCGAGATGATGGGTCTCGATTTCCTGATCGAATCGCGAAAGTTCCGCCCGCACGCCTCGCGCATCCTCATCACGGCGGTGCTCTCGCTGCCCACCATCGTCGCGGCAATCAACAAAGGTGAGATCTTCCGTTTTGTGGCCAAGCCGTGGTTGCGCGAAGAACTCTCCGCGACCATTCGCAACGCCATTCACCGGCATCAACTCGTCACCGAAAACGAACACCTCACCGCGCAAACGCAGGAGTTGAACGCACGGCTGATGGTCGCCAACGCATCCCTTGCCCGCCAGGTCGACGACCTCGAAAAACAAAAGGCCGCGCTCGACGCCGCCAATCGCGAGCTCGCCACCAGCTACGATCATTCGCTGGACCTGTGCCGACGCATCCTCGCGACTTACGATCCGTATCTTGGCGGACGCACCAAGGCCGTGGTTGAGATTGCCCAGTGCATGGCCGACACCGAGCACTTCAGCGAAGAGGAACGGCACGCCCTGCGCACCGGCGCGTGGTTGTGCGACCTCGGGTTGATCGGCGTTCCGCGCGAGCTCCTGCGCGGCTTCCGCTTGAACCCGGAGCGCCTGACCGAGCGGGAGCGCGAGAGTATCCAGACTCATCCGATTTACAGCCAGACGCTCGCATCCTACGTCGATCCCAGTCCCTTGGTCGCCGAGACGATTCGGGCCCACCACGAGCGCTTTGACGGCGAAGGTTTTCCGGACGGCCTGCACAGTCTTTCGATTCCCTGGACCGCGCGCTGTCTCGGCGTGGCGGTGTGGTTCGTCGAAAGCGGTCTGCCCAAGGAAAAGGCGATCGACGCCATCATGACGGAGTCGGGAAAAGCCTTCGACCCCGAGGCCGTGCGGCTCTTCCTCAAGGTCACCCATCTCGTGCAACTGCCACGTCAGGTGCGCGAGATCATGCTCGAGGAACTGGAACCCGGCATGGTGCTGGCGAATGGGCTCTACAGTCCGCATGGCCTGCTTCTGGTCGGCGAAGGCCAGACGCTGAGCGCCAGCACCATTGCGAAGATTCGCAATCACAACCTCATCAGCGCGATCAGCCAGCGGCTGCTCGTGTATTCCTGATTGCATTACGAACCCATTTTCGGATCACCCGTCGGACCGACCTTCCTAGCGCAGCGACTCGTCATCGGCGTCGGGGATTTCGCGGTGTCAAACGACAGCCGGGTCACGCTCACCACCTACGCGCTGGGCTCATGCGTGGGCGTGATCGCCTTTGACCCGACCACCCGGACGGGAGGCATCCTGCACGTCATGTTGCCCGACTCGTCGATCTGCAAGGAGCGGGCGGCCACCCAGCCGGCGATGTTCGCCGACACCGGTCTGCCGTTGTTCCTGCGCGAACTGACCGAGATGAAGGCGGATCTCAACCACCTCAAGATCTACCTCGCCGGCGGAGCCTGCGTACTCAACGGGCCGGACACCTTCAGAATCGGCGAACGCAACAGTCTCGCCGTGAAGGCATGGCTTGCGAGGCAAGGACTGCGCGTGAGCGGCACCGATCTCGCCGGCACGCTCAACCGCACGCTGCACCTCGAACTCTCCACCGGACTGGTCACCGTAAAGCTCCCGAGTGGCGACGATACGTTCTCGCTGGGGTGACCCCACCTGCGAAGGCGGGGCCTTGCGTGAGGAAACCCGCTAACGAGTCGGTTACTATGGCTAACAGTTGTCCGTTGTCGTGCCCGGACGACGGCCAAGACTTTTGAAGCGCATCAGATCGCCTTTTTCGGGGGTGCCTCATGCGTTTTCATCGCGATGGATTATCTTTCCCACATTAACCTGCTTCAAGGCACCGAATCGACCCACGACTTCTCCACCGGCAACACCCTGCCGCTGGTCGCGCGTCCGTGGGGCATGCACCACTGGTCGCTGCAAACCGGCGCCTCCCCGTGGACTTTCCATCGCCGGGCCCGACGCCTGCAGGGCGTGCGTCTCACCCATCAGCCCAGTCCGTGGATGCGCGACTACGCCAACCTCGTGCTGCTCCCCTTCGTCGGCAGTTTTCAGCCGTGTCTCGAACATCAGGCCTCCGGCTGGCGTTCGGAGGACGCCGTGCTTCGCCCCGACCACCTGCGCATCGACCTGCTGCGTTACGGCATCACTCTGGAGATGTCCCCGACCGAACGCGGCGCCGTATTCATTTTCACACGACAGACACCCGCCGCCCTTCGTCTGCGTTTCGATTTCGACGATGGACACGGATTGAACTGGGAGCCGGGCTCGCGGGAGATCACCGGGTTCAGTGACAACCGGTTCCAAGGCGAACACCTGCGCAACTTCACGCTTCACTTCCACGGCGGGCTCGGCGTCGCGCCCGTCCACTTTGAACGCACCCAAACGGGCGGCTGGTTCGCCTTCCCCGACAACATCGACCGCGTCGAGTTGCGCCTCGCCGCTTCCTTCATCGGTCCGGATCAGGCCCGCCTCACCCACGACCGCGAACTCGCCGGCCGCGAATTGACCGAAATCCGCATCGGGGGCGCGGCGATCTGGAACGACCTTCTCGGTCGTCTCCGCGTGAACGAACCCGATCAGAACAAAGTCCGAACGTTCTATTCCTGCGCCTACCGCACGCTGCTGTTCCCGCGTTTCCTCGACGAGATCGACGCCGATGGTCGCACCCTCCACTACAGCCCCTACACCGGCGAAGTTCACCCGGGGACGCTCTGCACCGACCACGGCTTCTGGGACGCCTACCGTACGGTGTATCCGTTCCTCGCCCTGGTTTATCCCGATAAACTCGCGCGCATCATGGAAGGCTGGCTCAACGGCGCCGACGAGGCCGGCTGGGCGCCCAAGTGGCCGAGCCCCGGTTTCCGCGATTGCATGATCGGAACCCACTTTGACGCGGTCGTCGCCGACCTCGCCCTCAAGGGAGTCGGTGGCTGGGACCTCGAAAAAGCCTTCGGTCACCTTTGGCGTGGAGCGACTGAACCGAGTGACAACCCCGGCTACGGGCGTCCCGAGCTCGATGTGTATTTAAAACATGGTTACGTCCCCTCCGACCATGCCCGCCAGTCCGCGAGTTGCACGCAGGACTATGCCTACGGTGACTGGTGCGTCGCCCAGGTCGCCCGCCTCCTCGGAAAATCCGCCGAGGCCGACCGGTTGCTCGAACGCTCGCGCCATCACCGCAACCTCTTCGATCCCGCCACCGGATTCATGCGCGCCCGCCGATCCGATGGCGCCTGGGACGGACCGTTTCGCGAATTTACCTGGGGCGGCGGTTACATCGAGGGCGGACCGTGGCAATACGCCTTCAATGCACCGCACGACATCGCCGGGCTCTCTTCGCTCCACGGCGGCGACGCCGCGCTCTGCCGCAAACTGGATCGCCTCCTCGCGACCCCGCCGCGATTCGAGATCGGCACCTACCCGTTCGAGATTCACGAGATGACCGAGATGGCCGTCGCCGGATTCGGCCAATACGCCCACTCCAATCAGCCCGTTCACAACTATCTCTTTATCTATGCGCTCTGCGGCGAGCCCGGGAAAACCTCCCATTGGGTCAACCGCGTGGCCAACGAACTCTACTCGCCCGACGCCTTCCCCGGCGACGAGGACAACGGCGAGATGTCCGCCTGGTATCTGTTCGCCTCGATGGGCATTTACCCGTTCTGCCCGGGCCGTCCGGACTACGTGCGTTTCCGGGGAGCCATTCACCGGGTGGAAATCCACCGCCCCGACCTGCCCGCACCCATTTACCTTGGCCACGCGAACACACACACGACCGAGCACCCGCTCATTTCGCATTCCGATTTGCTGGCCACCGCGGGCGCCACACCGCGGATACAAGCACCCGTGACACCCGTCGCCGACCTCCCGCTCCCCGTCGGCTAACGCGCCCGCCTGCCCCGCCATGTCCGTCACCCGCTCATTGGTTATCCGTCATCGACCACCGGTCATCGCTCGCCGGGGGCGCGGCGGCTTCGCGCTGCTGATCACGATCACGTTGCTCGCGTTTCTCGTACTCCTGCTCGTTTCGCTCGCCTCGCTCACCCGCGTCGAAACCCAGGTGGCGGGCAACACCCGACACGTTTCCCAAGCCCGGCAAAACGCGCTCATGGCGCTCAACATCGCCCTCGGCCAACTGCAAAAACACGCCGGCCCCGACCGTCGCGTCACCGCCACCGCCGACGTCACGATCCCGGCCGGCGCGGGCATTACCCCGACCACGGCCGCCCCCGCCGCGCGCACCGCCCTCGACACGTATTGGGCCGGCCGACGCAACCGCCACTGGACCGGTGTCTGGCAAAACACCAACACGTCTCCCTACGACCGCACGGCTCCCGCCGACTCCAATGCCATTCCCAGCCCCGCCCCCGTCTGGCTCGTTAGCGGCAATGAAACCACCACGGACTTCACGCCGCTCGACGCCGTCACCGGACTCACCGCCGGCAGCACGCCGTTGGATAAGATCCTCGATGCCGCCGGTCACCCGCATCGTCTGCTGGTCAAGGACAGTGCCGCGGCCGACGACGCCGCTTCGCTTCACCGCGCGGTAACCGCGCCCGAGATCACCATCGAGTCCACGTCCGTTCCGGGAATGAACGGCGATCCCGCCGTCGTCGGACACTACGCCTGGTGGGTCGGCGACGAAGGCGTGAAGGCCCGCGCCAACCTCACCGATCGCTACGCCGCCGATTCCTCCGACACCGACAAACTCCGCCGCCGCTCCGTCGCGCAGCGCCCCGCCATCGAGGCTCTCACGAGCGACGGCACCGACGGCCTCGCCCCTTTTTACCCGGTCAATGCACCTGGTCTCCTTGGCGTCATCACACCCGCTCAACTTGCTCTGCTCGATCAGGACTCCACTTTTCACGCCCGTCTCAAAACCCATTTTCACGATCTCACGACCTCGTCGCGCGGCGTTCTCTCCGACGTGAAGAACGGCGGCCTCAAGCGCGATCTTTCCTACATCCTCGGTCAGCGGAATCTAGCCGCCTTCCGCACCGCGCTCAACGCCGCCTACGACACCGGCACGCCCGCGCCGCTGTCGACTCACAATCCGGCGCTCTCTCCGGTCGCCACTCCCTACGCCACGCTCCCGCCCAACGCCCACCCCACGATCACCTACGATGGCCCCGACGGCATCTTCGTCCACAGTGCCACGTGGGAACAGCTCTGGTCCTATCACAATCAGGGCAACTTCGCCACCGCCACCCCGCCCGGCGTGTTCGTCACCGCCACCCCGTTCGATGTCCCCAAGGCGCTCTCCCGCCGGCCGACCGCCACCCAACACGGCGTCCATCCGCTGCTCATCCAGGCCAAGTTGTTCTATCGTCTCCGCATCGTCGGCGGCACACCCGACCCCGACGGCGTCAACCGCACCGGCGACATCTGGGTGGACATCATTCCACTCGCCGTCATCGCCAATCCCTATGGCGTCGATCTCGCCCCCGCCGATTACACGCTCGTGTTTTCCGGCGCCCAACCTCTCGTGCGCTACGGTGCCACCACCCCCATGGGCGGCACGCCGGTCGAGGCCGATTTTTCCGCGAGGCTCGATAACGTCGCCAACTCCACCGCCGAAAACAACCGGAACCTCCGCGGCAGCTACACCGGTGCGATCCAACTCGTCCTTCGCTCCGATGGTATTCCCGCCGGTCGCGCGGAGGTCTTCACCATCGATCCTTCCGAGAACCCGGGCTATGCCGACGACCGCATCGAGATCGCGTCCTCCACCGACAACAAACAGGTCATCCTCACCAACGACTACTCCCCCGTCCCCGCCCTCACCTACAACTTCTCCGCGAAGACTCTCGCCACGACCAAGCGCATCCCAACCGACAAATCCCATGTCGCGCTCTTCTGCGGCGCCAGCCAGTTGAACGCCGCGCTCTACATGGACTACGATCCCGCCGAGGGACATCGGCGTGCCACTCAATTTATCCGCGGACAGGGGCTCTCCGCCGACGCCAACTTCTTCCTCGTCGATCCCCTCTCCGACGGGATCCAGCAAGGCGGGGGCTTCATGCTCGCCGTCAACGAGGCCCTCACGCCGACCACGCCCGCCGCCCCGACCCCCTACCAGCAGGCACTTTTCTATCAGGTCAACTACCGCGGCATCATCCAGACCTTCAGCGGCAGTGACGGCGTCTCTCATCCCGTCGAATGGGCACGCACCTACGCCAAACGCGGCAGCACAGTCACTACGAGCACCGCGCCCAACGATTTCATCGAGGCCAACCTCCTCCACCCTCCCGACAATCCCCGCACCGTCCGCTGGGGCCTGGTCAACCTCGGTGAAGGTCCCACCCAAACCGTCCCGCCCAATTCCATCGGCGGCTCCTCTGCCGGCGACGTGGGTTACCAGACCATCCTCTACGATCTGCCCACGCCCGGAAACCCGGTCTCCGGTCATGGCCAGCTGCGACACTTCAACACCGCCGGCCATGTCTCGGCGGTGGACGCGACCCAGTCCGCCCTCTCCCGCCATAGCCACACCGTCCATGCCTGGCAGGTCAATCAACCGATCGCCAACTCCTACCCGCACCCGCGCGTCCCGCGTGATCAGGTCTTCAACTATACCCTTGGCATGGGCTATCACTACGACGGCTCCTATTTGTGGAATGACCTGCTCTGGGATCGCTTCTATTTTTCCACCTACCCCGCGTTGGACGCGTTCGATTTCGACACCGACAGACTCGTCAACGACCGCTATCAGCCCTTTCGCGATCCCGGCACGGTTCCGTTGAATGAGCCCGTCCATTTCCGCGGCAACGACGCCAGCCCGTCCACGCCCGCGAACAGCCGGCTCGCCGCTCAAAACCTGCTCGTCGAGGGCGCCTTCAACATCAACTCCACTTCCGTCGAAGCATGGAAGGCCGTCTTCTCCGGTCTGCGCGGCGTTCAAACCGGTTCCGAAACCGCCTCCGCCAATCTCACCGCGCCGTTCGCGCGCACGTTGCACCAAGCCGGCGGCGCAACCGGCACCCGCGCGGGCAACACCGTCAACGCGTGGACCGGCATCCACAACTTCAGCCACGACGAGATCACCGCGCTCGCCGAGGAGATGGTCATGCAGGTGCGCCGTCGCGGACCGTTTCTCTCGCTCGCCGACTTCGTCAACCGCCGGCTCGTCTCCGCCGCCAGCACGACCGAAGACCCCGCCTTCGGACTGAGCGGCGCGCTGCAGGCCGCCCTCGATCGCGTCGTCAATCGCTGGGCCGACATCGCCGCGCCGTTCAACGTCACCTCCGATACCAACGCCTCCAAGAACCAGCTCGCGGACCAAGCCTATATCATGCCCACCGCACTCGCCGGTTTCCCCGGCTACGTGTTGCAAGGCGACCTGCTCTCCGTACTCGGGCCCACGCTCGCCGCGCG
>JANJTQ010000032.1 GCA_024711005.1 Opitutaceae bacterium
GTCCGTTCAGCCCGTCCATTCCACATCCCTCCGCTTCAACTCACACAACGTATGATTCACCCCCACCGCGTCCGCCAACTCGCCCTGCTCTTCGCCGGTTCCGTTCTTCTCTTCCATACCGGCTGCCAGACCTATCAGCAACAATCCGCCGGTCTCTACAGTTCGTTCCGTGGCAACAATATTGCCGCAACCGTGGCGGCCGCCGACAAAGAGGCCGAGGCCAAGGCGGGTGGCAAAGACGAGCTCCTCTGGCGTCTCGAACAGGGCACTACCCTGCGTATGGCCTCGCTTGCCGATATCGAGCAGCTTCCCCCGCCCGCGATTGTTCCTCCCAAGGATCCCGCCGCGCCCATCCCGCCCGTGCCGACGCCCGCCGAACTCTCGGCGAGTTACGCCCAACGCTCCCTTGCCGCCTTCGAAAAGGCCGACGCCCGCGTCAATTATTGGGAAGAACAGGCCAAGGTTAAGGTCAGTTCCGAAGCCCTCTCGGTTGTCACCAACCAAGCCAGCATTCCTTACCGCGGACGCAGCTACGACAAGGTTCTCCTCAGTGCCTACAAGGCACTCAATCATCTCCAGCTCGGTGAGAAGGACCCGGCCCGCGTCGAATTGAACCGCTCCCTGCAACGCCAGCGCGACGCCGTCGAAGCCAATGCCAAGCGCATCGCCGAGGCTCAGGAAGAAGCCGCCATGGCCAAGGAAGGCAAAATCAAGGACGAGAAAGGCCAGACCGCCTCCTATGACGTGGAGAAAGCCCAGGCCGATCCAACCGCCGGCCCGGCCTTCGCCAACATCGTCAACGAATCCACCGCCGCCATTAAACCCTACGGCGATTACGTGAATCCCTTCGCCGTCTTCCTCGACGGGCTCTTCTTCAGCATCTGTGGCGAAAACGGCTCCGACTGGGAACGCGGTCGCGTTTCGCTCAACCGCGTCGCCGAACTCGTTCCTGAGAACCCCTACACCGCAGCCGACAAAGCTCTCGGTGAGGCGGCCGCCAAGGGCGAAGCCCCCGATGCGCTCACCTACGTGATCTTCGAAACCGGCGTCGGCCCGGGCCGTGATCAAGTTCGCATCGACATCCCCACGTTCCTTGTGACGAGCAAGCTCGCCTACGTCGGCGCCGCCTTCCCGAAGCTGAAGTTTAACAACGACTACAACTCCACGCTCAACATTGCCGCCGGTGACCGGAGTCTCTGCACCGCCACGATCGCCAGCATGGACAGCGTCGTCGCCAATGACTTCAAGAACGAATGGCCCACCATCCTGACGAAGACCCTCATCACGACCGCCACCAAGGCCATCGTGCAGGCCACCGTGCAAAAACAGATGAGCAACCAAAGCGCCATGGCCGGCCTCATCGGTGGCATCGCGATGACCGCGCTCAACGCATCCACGAATATCGCCGACACCCGCACTTGGATGACCATACCCAAGGAATTCCAATATGCGCGTCTCGATACTCCGGCGGATCGCTGTCTCACCCTCACCGCCGGCACCGCCACAAAGACAATCACTTTGAACCCCGGGGCCGTGAACGTGGTCTATGTGAAAAGCGTTTCAACCTCGGCCCCGTTGCTCGTCTCGCAATTCCTCCTCAAATGAAATCCATCACCCGTCTACTCGCCGGCGGCGCCTTTGCCGCCGTCGCGATCCTCGCCCTCACCGGCTGCGCCACCAACGTCAACTCCGTCGAACGTGCCCAGCCCATGGCCACGCCCGACTACATCTCCGACAAACGTGTCATCACCGACAACACCCTCGCGCGCACCGTGCGGGTGAACTCGGTCAACCAGACCACCGTCTCGGGCGACCTCCTCAAGGTCCAGGCCACCTTGGAAAATCTGAAGAACAACGCTCGCACCGTTCGCTACAAGTTCGAGTGGATCGATCAATCCGGCATGTCCGTCGGTTCGCCCAACGAGACTTGGAAAACGATCTCCATTCCCGGCCGTGACACCACGACCATCTCGACTGTCGCGGTCAGCCCGCGCGCCGTCGACTTCGTGCTCAAACTCTCCGAATAATCCCGCTTCTCCTTCATTACCCATGATCACCTCCTCCATTAAAACCGCGCTGCTCGCCGGTGTTCTCCTGCCGACCGCCGTCATCTTCACCGGCTGTCAGTCCTCGCAAGTTCGCGTCGTCGACTCCAAGGGCACCCAGTCCCTCAACACCTCCGGCATCAATTCGCAGGACTGGGCCAACGCCGCGGATCAACTCGTCAACTCACTGCTCACCTCCGGCGCGCTTGATCGGGCACCGACGCAGCCCGCCGTCCTCGCGATCGACCGCATTATCAACAATACCAACATCAACGTGGACACCGATCTTCTCATAAAGAAGATCCGCGTCGCGCTCAGCCAGACCGGCAAGGTTGCCATCACGAACACGATGGGGCTCGGTGAGCGCGCCGTGGTCGCCTCCGAAGCCTCCGAGCTCGACGAGATGATGACTGGCAAGAAAGCCAAGGTCATCGCCCCGCACTACACGCTCTACGCAAAACTCATCCAGCAGCGGGACACCCTCAACGGGGTCACTCAGAACACCTACACCTTTCAGATGTCGCTGGTGAGCGTGAAGAACGGCCTCACGGTTTGGGAAGAGGAACGCGAGATCGCCAAACAGTCCAAGAGGTCGGCGGTCGGCTGGTAAAACAACCGATCCCACGTCGCGCAACCTTCGCGACACACCCATCAAAAAGCCGCTTCGAACCGAAG
>JANJTQ010000033.1 GCA_024711005.1 Opitutaceae bacterium
GGGAGGAGGCACGGAGAGCACGGAGGACGGCGAACTTCGGAGGGGTTGCCCACGGAACACACGGAATACACGGAAGAAATCGGAGGTGCCGCTGGCGCTCCCCGCTACGGGAGGAGTCGGATTTTTAACCACTAATGAACCGCCCAATGGGCGATTCTTGGGAGGCGGCTCCGGCTGATCGCCTCCGCGTGGGGGCGGAGGCATCTGCTGATCGCAGATGGGGACTCGGGCGGGATCGGAGGTGGTTGCCCACGGAACACACGGACTACACGGAAGAAAATGGAGCCGGAGCGGCAGTGGTTTGGATCGTTCTCGTTCTCTTACTCGTTCTCGTTCTCTCGGGCTGCGGGACGAGGGTGGGCGGGCTGGTGGAGGATCGGAGGAGAACGAGAACGATTACGAGAAAGAGAACGAGCGAGGGGCGGACCGGGTCGCTGGCGCTCCCCGCTACACGGACGAAACGGCTCCGCCGTTCCGCTACGTTTTTCGGTCGTTCTCCTACTCTTACTCGTTCTCTCGGGCTGCGGGTTGGGGGACCGGCGGGAGGTAGCCGAAGAGGCTGCGGGCTTTGATCGCTTCGGCGACGGGGGCGGGGACCATCGTTTCCCAAGTCGGGTCGTTCTCCCGGATCCGGCGGAGGACGTCGCTCGCGAAAATACCGAGGGTCGTCTGGTCGAAGCCGACGATGCACTCGATGTAATGGTTTTCCAGCAAGTGCGCGTAGAGGTTGCTAAGGTGACTTTCGACTTGGAGGTTCTTCGCGTTGATCAACACGTTCGCGGCGAACGAGGAGCTGGTAATCTGCCTCGGGGCGCTCGTCACCCGGTCTTCGGCGACGTAGCGCTCGTAGGCCTGTTGTTGCATCGGATAGATGTAGAGCTTGACCGCATTGCGGAAGAGTCGGCCGAAATTTTCCAGAATGCCGCCGGGGAGGCTTTCGTAGTACTTCTCGTTGAAGATCTCCAGGAGGTTGCCGATGCCCATTGCCACGCCGATCATCTCCTGGGTGTAGCGCCGGAAGTAGGCGGTGAGGCGGTAATACTCCGAGTAGTTCGAAATCAGGACCGTGAAGCCGATCGCGCCGAGGAGGTCGACGCGGGCGAGAAAGTCCTGCGCGTCGAGTTCTCCCGCCGAGAGGAGGTTGTTCATGGTGATCTCCATGAGCACGACGAGATCTTTGCCCTTCACCAGCGGCTCCTGCATGAACTGGGCGCACGCGCAGTTGAGCATGTCGACGTTGAGGTGGGTGACCGGGCGGAAACCGCCGCGCTCCACGAGGACGGCCTTTTTGTAGAGCACCTCGGAGGGCTGGAGCACCTCGCCGTCGGTGCCGAACATCACGGCGTTGGTGAGCTTGTGGCGCACGAGGTAGAGCGACATGAGGCGGTTGTCCACGTGCTCGAAGGCGGGACCGCTCATCTTGAACATGTCGACCTCGATGCGTTCGGGGCCGACGTTATCAAGGAGGGACTTGATCAGGCGCTCGGGGTCCTTTGCGTAATAAAACGCGCCGTAAATGAGGTTGGTGCCGACGACGCCGAGGGCCTGTTGTTGGAGGACGTTGTCCTTATCCCACATGCGGACGTGCATCATGATCTCGCTGGGCGGACCATGGGGCTCGGTTTGAAAACGCATGCCCATCCAGCCGTGGCATTCGTTGGTGCCCTTGTAGTTTCGAGCGGCGACGGTGTCGGCGAAGGCAAAAAACGTGGTGTTGTCTCCGCGCTTTTCGTCGAGTCGCTCGAGCAGGAGCGCGTATTCGTGGTGGAGCATCAGGCTGAGACGCTCGCGTGACACGTAGCGCGGGGCCTTGCCGTAGATCGCGTCGCTGAAGGTCATGTCGTAAGCCGACATGGATTTCGCAACCGTGCCGGCCGCGCCGCCCGCCTGGAAAAAGATGCGCGCCACCTCCTGGCCGGCGCCGATCTCGGCGAACGTGCCGTATTTGGGCTCGTCGAGATTGATCGTGAGAGCCTTGCGGTTGGTGGTCAGCAGGTCGTTTTGCTCGGGCATGTCGGATGGATGAATGGATCGTTGACGGACAAACGATAGCAAACCCGATGCCGGGGACGCGGGGCAACGTTACATTCGTTCACCGACCAGAACCGCGGCGCCCGGAGTGGTTCCTTGGGGAGGTAACGAGGCGGGGCATCGAGAATACAGCGGGCGGAAGAGGTCTGTATCGTTCTCGTACTCGTTCTCGTTCTCTTTCTCGTTCTCTCGGGCTGTGGGTTGGTGGTGGAGGCGAGGAGCGGCTGAGGATTGGAAAGAGAACGAGAAAGAGAACGAGTGCGAGGACGAGAAGGAGGGGGCGGCGCGGGGCGCTGGTGCTTCCCGCTACGGACGGGTCCGCAGCGCGCCTTCGTGGGTGAGCAGTTGGCGTTTGATGTCTTCGCCGAACGCGAAGCCGGTGAGCGAGCCGTCGGCTCCGATCACGCGGTGACATGGGACGATCAGGCAAATGGGGTTGGTGGCGTTCGCACGGCCGATCGCGCGCGAGGCGCCGGGATTGCCCAGTTCGTCGGCAAGTTGGCCATAACTGCGCGTTTCGCCAAACGGGATCGCCGCCAGCGCCGCCCACACGCGTTGCTGAAACACCGTTCCGCGCGCCGCCAAGGACACCGAAAACGTCCGCCGCTCGCCCGCAAAATAGGCATCAATCTGGGCTTTGATGACGGCGAGGCCTTTCGAGGCAGAGTAACCTATTGGGTTACTCTGCCTCGGGAGCCTTTGCTGGAGGCGGGCGAGGTCGCCGAAGGCGGTGGCGACCACGGCGCCGGAGTCGTTGACGGCGACGGAAAACGGGCCGCAGGGCGTGTCGAAGGTGGCGGCGTGAAAGGTGTCGGAGGGGGTGGAGTGTAACGGGGCGGAGGTCATGGCGCGGGTTGATTAAGTTGCCAGAGGTGCGCGGTCGCGAGGCTGCGATACGGCGAAAAAACAGTCATGAGGCGCTTGGTGGCTTCGATGTCGGGACGATCTTCGAGCTTGAACAAGGTTCGCAGTCCACTGGTCACGCCGGTGTCGCCGAGCGGGACGCAGTCGGCGAAACCGAGCGAGCGCATCATCAGGTAATTGACCGACCACGGGCCGAGCCCGCGGATCGCGAGCAACGTGCGTTCGGCGCGTGTGGCGCTCGCCCTGCGCAACGCCTCAAGATCGATCCGCCCGCCGGTGATGAGGCGTGCGGTATCGATCACGTAGTTGGCCTTCGAGCGGGAGAACTGGAGCGGCTTGAGGTCTTCGGGATCGAGGCGGGCGATGTCGGCGGGTGTCGGCGGTGCGTGAAGTCCGTCGGCGAAGGGGCGGCTGGCGAGGGCGGTGAGGCGGTGTTTGAGCTGAAACGCGAAGGGCAGGTTGATCTGTTGTCCGATGATCGCCCAGAGCAGGCCGTCAAACACCGAAGGCGTTTGCGCCAGACGCAGGCCGGGGCGGCCGGCGACGAGGCGGGCGAGACCGAGTTTGCGGGCGAGTCGGGTGAAGCCGGCGGCGTCTTGATCGAGACCGAGCAGAGCGACCACAAGGGCGTGAGCTTCGATGGCGGGCGATTCGTGGCGGGGAGGGTGGGCGTTGCCCCGATCCGATCCCGGGTCGCTCACGCTCCCCGCTACTTTCCCGCCATGGATCTCGATGCGTACGTGCGTGGCGGCGAGGTGAAGTTTCAACAAGGTGGGCGCGGAGTCGGCGCCCAGGCGAACGACCGCCGTGTAGACATCGCCGTCGAGGCGTTCGGTGAGGCTGTGCGGATCGCGGCCGAGGGCACGTTTGAGGTGTGCGAGCGGATAACCGGAGGGCAGGGCGATCTCGAAGGAGCGGGCGTGGCGCAGGGTGCGGTAGACGGCGGGTGTGAGGCCGAAGCGTGCACGGAAATGCTCGTGGAAAACCGACAGCGATTCGAAGCCGGCGGCGAACGCGATGGCGGCGAGATCGTCGTCGCCGGAGAGAAGGCGTTGCCGGGTGGTTTCGAGGCGGGCGCGGAGCAGCACGTCGGCGGGCGTGGCGTGGTAATGCTGACGGAAGAGTTCAAACAGTCGCGTGCTGCCAAAACCGGAGCGACGGACGATGACGCTGGCATCTTTGAAAGCCGCCGGGTTTTGGCGGATTTCGCCAACGAGTTGTTCGATGGTTTCGAGGACCGGGTCGGCGCCGCGCGCGAAGTCGTCGGGGTGGCATTTTTTGCAGGCGCGCAGCCCGGCGGCGCGGGCGGCCTCGGCGGTCGGGAAGAAGCGGATGTTTTCGGGCTTGGGTTTGCGTGCCTTGCAGGAGGGCAGGCAGTAGATGCCGGTGGTTGTGACGCCGAAAAAGAACCGGCCATTGTCGCTCGCATCACCGGCGAGGACGCGGGCGTAGAGTTGGGCCGCCCGCTTGGCGGGAATGTCCAATGACGAATGACCAATGCCCGATGGGCGGCTGCGTTGCGCGGGGGCGGCTGACATGGAAACACGTTACACGCGGAGGGCGGGTGTGTCGTCCGGATTCTTCCGGGGCAATTTTTTCGGGGCAACCGGAGTTTTGGGATTTTTCCGTGTCCATTGGAGTTATCTGTGGTCAGATCCCCTTTCCCTTTTTTCCGGATGAAACCTCTTCGCCTTCTTCTTCTCGGTCTTATCGCGTTCGCACTCGTGCTCGTCGTCGTGATCACGCTCGCGTTTACGCCGGGCGTGCAAACGTGGGCCGCCCGAAAACTCGCCCCCTCGGGCCCCGAACTCACGGTGGATATCGGCCAGGTGAATGCCGGTCTCAATCAGACGCGCGTCGAAAACATCCGGGTCGTTCAGCCGGGCCTGGCGCTCACGATTCCTTCCGCCGAGATCGAAGTCGGCGTGCTCAGCGCCGCCGGTGGCAAGATCGAGGTCAAGCGCCTCGTCGCCAAAGATTGGATACTCGATCTCACCGCGCCGGTCGCGCCGGCTCCGGAGCCCGCGACGAGGGGCATGGACGACCCGAAATCCGCGGACACCGTCAAGCCGGCCGCCAGGCCGTCGACTGCTCCGGCGAAGCGGCCCGAGGAGTCCGCGCAGGCCGCCTTCGAGGGACTTTTCAAACTGCTTGAGTTGCCCTTCGATCTCTTGGTGGACGGCGTCGAACTCACGGGCGAAGTCATTCTTCCCGACGGGCGGGCGCAGGTTTCGATCACCGGTGGCGGGATCGCCAGTGGCAAAGACGGCAAGCTTGCGCTCACCGCCGATTTTAAATCCACCGACACCGGTACGCTTCTCGTGCGCGGTGACATCACGACCCGCATGGACACTCCTCGCACGTTCGAGCGCATCGAGATCGCGGGCAACGCATCCGCCTCCGGACCCCAAGTCCCGGAGGGCGCCCAGGCCGATGTGTCGGTGATCGCCGTACGCGAGGGTCAGGGGGAAACCTACACCGCCGCGCTCCGTGCCAACGCGCGTGATATCGTGCATGTGGACATCACGCTGCCGGCCGGCACGGCACCGCTTACCGGTTCATGGAAACTCGATGCGACCTCCGCCGACGCCGCGCCGTTTATGCTGGGGCAGCCGATGCCGGAATTCATCGCAAAGGGACAGGGAACCTTCGAATCGAGTCGCGCGTTCACACAGATCAAAACCTCCGGCAACCTGGATGCCTCGATCGACAAGCTCGGTGCGATTCAGCCGGAGTTCGCCGCGCTGGGACGTCTCGCGTTTACCGCCGATTTCGACGTCGCCATGCAAGGCGATCGGGTTCGCCTCAACACGCTCGACGCACGCGTCACGGGTGACCGGCCGGTTGCAAGTGTGGCGGCGTTGCAGTCCATCGAGTTTGATCCGGCGACCGGCGCACTCACGGCCGCCGATCCTTCGGCCGAACTGCTGCGCGTCACCCTGGACGGTGTTCCGCTTGCCTGGGCCAAGCCGTTCCTCGGCGACCTCGCGGTCACCGGCGATGACGTGCGCGGCACGTTCACCGCGTCGGCCAGCGACGGCGGTTTTACGCTCCGCTCGACCGAGGCGGTTACGATGACCACGCTCTCCGTCGCCCAGGCCGGCCAACCGCTGCTCAGCACGGTCGATGTATTGTTTTCGATGCGGGCGGATTACTCGCCGAAAGGGTGGACAACCGAGATCACCGGCTTGTCGGTGCTCAGCGCCGGCGCGCCGCTTTTGAAGCTTAGCGCGACGGCCGCTCAGCCGTCGGAGGGAAACCAGCCGCTTGTCGCGTCCGGTGCCTTTGAGGCGGATCTTCCGTCCTGGCTTGCCCAGCCGGTCGCCGCCGGTTCGGTCGCGCTGAAACGAGGCATGGCCCGGGGAAGTTTTTCGGTCGCGGCCTCCGAGACGCAGCAGGCGAGTCTCACCTTGCAATTGTCCGACCTGGTGGCGGTCGATTCCAGATCGCTGCCCTCCGTTACCATGGAGGCGCGGGCCGACATCGATGCCTCGGGTCGGATCGACGCGAAGGCGCCCATTGTGATCACCCGGGCGGGACGCAAATCCGATCTCACCTTGGATGCGGTGCTGACGACTGTCGGAACCAACACGAACATCCAAGGAACGCTCGCCGGTGAGACGCTGCACGTTCCCGATGTGATGTTGTTCTCCGCGCTGGCGCCGACGCCTGTCGAACCCGCCACGCCGGATGCACCTGCGCCCCGACCTGTTCCATCGAAGCGGAGACAAACGCCAGACGCGCCCGCCCCGACGCCCCCTCCCGCCGGGCCGCTCTGGGCCGGGGTGACCGGCGAGCTCAAACTCGCTTTTAAAACGCTCGTCTATTCGAAGGATCTTCAGGCGACCGACGTGGGGGGACTTATCACGATCACGCCCACGGCGATCACCCTGCAAAACATCGGTGGGGCAATGGCAACGGGAGGCACGCTCAAAGCGGACGGCGGACTGCGGTTTGAAGGGGAAAAAAAGAAGCCTTACGCACTCAAGGCCGACATTGCTCTGAACGATGTGGAACCCGCACCGATCCTGCGTGCGCTCTCGCCGGGCGAACCCTCTCCGGTGGAGGGGAAGTTCGACCTGACGACCCAACTCGCCGGCCGCGCGGTCGACCCCGCGGAATTTTCGGATGGCGTGATCGGCGACATTCACCTCAGCAGCAAAGGCGGCACGTTCAAGGCGCTGAGCGTGAGGTCCAGCGCCATTGTCGGGAGTGCCGGCACGGCGGCGACCATTGTCGGGGCGATCGGGATATTCTCGGGCAGCAGTTCGACGGTGAAATACGCCGAACGCGCCCGGGCCGCCGTCGATATCACGAAGCAACTCGGCGCGATCAAGTTTGACCACCTCAACCTGGTCGTCGCGCGCGACAAAAAGAAGAATCTGGACATCAAGGATCTTACGCTGATCTCGCCCTTGGTCCATCTGACGGGCACGGGGCAGATCACCCATGTTCCCGGCGTGTCGTTATTGAGGCAGCCCTTGCTGGTGAACATGCGACTTGGGGCGAAGAACAAGCTCGCCGCCGATCTGCGCACCCTCGATTTGATCGGCGAGAAGGACGACCGCGATGGTTACGCTGCCATGACGGAGAAGTTGGTGTTGGACGGGTCGTTGGAATCGATCGGAACGAAGCAAATCGAGGATCTGATCCGCGACGCGTTGACGAAGTGAGTCGGGCGGGGACGACGAGACTGGTCCCGGGAGGCACCAAGGTTTCCCGTTGCCGGTTTTCGAGATTGGGGCAAGGGTAGTCGCGCCATGCACCGCGTTCGGATCGTCACCTACAACATCGCGCATGGCCGCGGCTTGGCGCCCATTCAAGGCATCACCACGCGGCGGCGCATCCGGGCCACCTTGCTGAAGATCGCCCGGCTGCTCACCGAGCTGAATCCGGACATCGTCGCGTTGCAGGAGATTGACGAAAACTCCCGCTGGGCGGGCAACTTCGATCACCTGGAGTTCCTCCGCGAATTCGGCGGATTCGACCACTCGGTTTTTGGCATCAACAACCGCCGTGCCGGCCTGCTCAACCTGAGTTACGGCAACGCGATTCTCTCCCGTCACCCGATCACCGAATGGGAGAACATCGCCTTCGGCCAAAGTCAGGTCGGGGAGAAAGGGTTTCTTTTTGCGGAGATCAACGTTCACGAACGACGGATACCCGTGGCGAACATGCATCTGCATTACCGTTCGCGTGTTCACCGGTTTGCGCAGGTCGACCGGTTTCTCGCGTATTTGCGCGATAAACAACGCGATCGTCACACACATTGGGCGGTGCCTCCGATCGTGTGTGGCGACTTGAACAACACCCACCACTCGTCGGACGCCACGGCCACGCTCCTCAGTCATCTTCACGATTACGACGACTACACGTTGCACCCCCGCGAAGGCCGCACGTTTCCCTCACCCCTGCCGGGACGGACGCTGGATTTTGTGTACCTGCCGCCCGGCGCCCGAAAGGCGGAAAGCCATATCGTACGCAGTTATCTCTCCGACCACCGGCCGGTGGTGGTGGACTTCGAAGTGGACTGAGCCGTAACCGTTCAATTGGGAGGGTCGTATCGAGGTAATCTGACGGCCGCTTTCGGTTTTTAATTACCGGCGAAATAACCACCGGGTATTCCTTGGTCATTCACCACCGAAATCTGCTCGCCATCTTACCCCGCTACTCCGCCTTCAATTGAATGGTTACGGCTGAGCGGTAACGATGCCGTCGAACGTGGCAGCCGACGTCACGAGGCTGGTTGGGCGGCGGTTATGAAAACCCAGCCTCGTCACCTCGGATGCCACCTGTCTTTGGAAGGTTCGATCCCACCGGCGGGACGTCCATGTCACTTCGGAGTTGCCGGAAAATTCCCTTTGCGCCCCGCTCTGTTTTTTGCGGCGATGGCCGCTCCATGGATCGCATTGCCCAAGCCTTTTCCAGCGCCCTTGCCAATAACCGCGCCGCCTTCGTCGCCTACCTGTGCGCCGGCGATCCCGATTTCGACACTTCGCTCGCCGCCTGTCGCGCGCTGATCGAGAGCGGCGTCGATGTCCTCGAACTGGGCGTGCCTTTCAGCGATCCGCTGGCCGACGGACTTACCAATCAGCTCGCCGCCCAACGCGCGCTTGAAGGCGGGATGACCGCCGCGCGCGTGTTCGAACTTGTGCGTCGCATCCGTGAGTTTGCGCCCGCTACCCCCATCGTGTTTTACACGTACTACAACCTGGTGTTTTCCAATGGAGTCGACGCCTACATCGCCGCGGCGAAGGAAGCCGGTGTCGATGGCATGCTCACGCTTGACCTGCCGCCCGAGGAGGCCGCCGACGTGCAGGCCGCCTGCGCGAAACACGGCCTGAAGACGGTCTTCATCGTGGCCCCGACGACGCCCGAGGCGCGCCTCGCGACGATCGGCAAAGCGGCCACCGGCTTTATTTATTATGTATCGCGCGAAGGCGTGACCGGCGTGCGCGATTCCGTGGCCGCCAACGTTCCCGCCGCGGTCGCCGCGATCAAGCGCCACACCTCGCTTCCGGTGGTCGTCGGGTTTGGCATTGGAAAACGCGAGCACGTCTCCGAAGTCGCCGCGCATGCAGATGGCGTCGTGGTTGGAAGCGCGCTGGTGAATTGTATCCGTGAAAACCTGACAGATCGGGCGAAGATCGCGCCGCGGCTCTCCGCTTGCGCCGCCGACCTGGTCGCGGGCACGAAGCGTTGAGACGGTTTCAGCTCCACGGGTTATCTCCTTTGGATGGGGCGGGACCTCTGGGCCCGCCGAGAGGTCTTTTCGCCGACGCACGCCGCAGCGGTCCATCCGATCCTCTTCAAGCCATGC
>JANJTQ010000044.1 GCA_024711005.1 Opitutaceae bacterium
GATGGCGGCGCAATCGACGCCACGCTGTTCGAATTCCGCCCCCACGATCAGCCGCTACTGACGATAGGCCAGTTGCAGCATGCCAACCTGGGCTGGGACAACGCCCACCCCGCTTACGCAATCGGCAACAGCCTCGCCGACTATCGTTTCAAGGGCCGGCGCGACCAGGTCGTCTTCGAGACCAATGCAACCGGCCCCCAGCCAACCAATCAGATCACCGGCTACTATGACTATTCATGGCTGCTCAACCGGTCGCTGTGGGACCGCCATTTCGTCTCCACCGTCCCCAACCCGGGCACCGGCACCGCGACGGACATCGACATCGACACGCTCGATATTCCGCCCGTGCTACCGAATCCCCGCCACATACCCATCGACGACTACCGTGGCCCCGAGCTTCGCTCCGCCGACCGCGCCGCCGCCCACCTGCTTCTCTCCGGCGGCTTCAATATAAACTCCACCTCGGAGCAGGCATGGCGCGCCGTACTCGGTGGCATCAATCAACTCGCCTACAATCCGGTTGACCCCGCAAACCCGTCCGCCCGGCAGGCCGCCCTGCCCCGTTTTTCGAAACCCACGTTCACCACCGACGCCGACAGCCAACCCTGGCAGGGATACCGTCAGCTCACCGAGGCGCAAATCGCCCGCCTCGCCCGCGACATCGTCGCCGAGATCCGCAACCGGGGGCCCTTCGTTTCACTGCACGACTTCATCAACCGGCGGCTCGTGGACGGCATCGCCACCCCCACGACCGACGAACGTCTCAAGGGCGTCATTCAGACCGCGCTTGACGCCACGACCACCGGGCCCGCCGCCGCCAACAGCTCCGCATCCGCTCCCTTCGACGACGCTCCCGCCTATGTCGCCAACGCCTACCAGGATATCGACGCCATGCGCGGCGGTCCGGATTCCGTCGCTCCCTACAGCTCCAGATCCGCCTTCGCTCCGCAGCACCTCACGCAGGCCGACGTGCTCTCCGCCATCGGTGCCGGGCTCTCGGCCCGCTCCGACACTTTCACGATCCGCACCTGCGGCGAGGTCGTAAACCCGGCGCTCACGTCGTCGGATTCTGGATACATCACCGGCCGCGCCTGGTGCGAGGCAGTCGTCCAGCGCCTGCCGGAGCACCTCGACGCCACCGACAACGCCTATTCCCCGCCCACCGCCGGCTCGGTTAACCAACACCTGGGCCGACGCTTTAAAATCATCTCTTTCCGATGGCTCTCTCCTTCCGACATCTGATCTGCGCCGCCGTCTGGGTCGTCCCCATCTCCCACGCGACCGCGCAGGCCGCGCCGCCCGGATCCCCTCCCGCCGTCTTCCGCACGCTCTCGGTAGACCGCCCGGTCTCGGGGCTTTTCTACGATCACCAAGACCGCCCGATCGCGCTCTCCGCAAATGGCTCGACCCTTTCGGGCGCGCATCGCATCCCGGCGAACGGTCTCGTCGCGCTCTACCGTCGGCTTCCATCCGAACAACCCGGTGGCCCCGAACGGCGCGTGCCCGTGACCGAGGTCCGGCTGACCGGCGAAGGACCGCACTTCCTCCTGCTCTCCAGTACGCCCGATCCGACCGGCCCCGGCAACGTGAGGATCTCGGCGCTTCCGGTGAATGCCTCATGGGAGATTCATCCCATCGAAACAATTCGCGTGCTCAATTTCTCAAAACGCATGGCCGCCGTGCGAGTGGGCGAGTCCGCGACCGAGCTGCCCTCCGGCACGGAAAAGTTTTTCCCGTATCCCGAAGGAACCAAGGTGTGGGTGAAGGCGGCCGTTAAGGAGCCCGATGGCTGGGTCATCCGCATCGGGGCCCCCCAAGCCATCATTCCCGGCACCCGATCCTTGATCGTGCTCGGCGATGCCCCTCCAACCGAGGAGGACCCCGAAGGGCGAAGACTCAAAATTCGCAACGTCATCGACACCACCCGTCCGCCCGCCCCCGGTCTCGCCCAAAAATAGCCTTCTTCCCGACGGACGCCTCCAGCGTCCACCAAGGCCACTGCCTTGCCCAACCCCAGACAAAACAACGACCCCCATGAAAATCCCATCCCTCCGGGCGCTCGCGCTCAGCCTGGCCCTGACAGTCATCGGCGCCCCCGCCACCCTCGCCCAGTCCGGCTCCCTCAACGGCCTCGCCGACGACGCCCAGGTCAACCTGCTCTCCGGCGTCCCCTCCGTCTCCAACCTCACCGCCTCCCACTGTCGCATCGGCCACAATTCCTCCAACGCCACCCAGATGGGCGTCGTCCATGTCTTTGAGATCCCGCCCGCGATCCTCGCCGACTCCACCCGGTGGTTCGACGCCTCCACCTACTCCGCGCGCCTCACCTGGATCAACGTCAGCACCCGCACCGCCGACCTCTACGGTCTGGGCTATCGCACCACGCCAACCGTGCTCGCCAGCGATGCCTACGTCGGCCCGCTCGACTCCTCCGCCACCTTGATCAAGGACAACTTCCTCGTTCCCGGCATGACCAACTACACCGTGGTCTCCGAGTCCGGCGTCGCGCTGGTGGACTATCTGAACGCCCAGCTCGCCGCCGCACGCTCCGCCGGCGCCTCCTCGGCCTACGTCTTTTTCCGCACCAACATGGACGCCACCGCCAGCTGGCAATTCTACCAACTCGGCATGACCGAGGCCGGCGGCGTCAACGTCCCCACCCTCGACTACTCCACCTTCAGCCAGCCCGCCTGGGTCTCCGTGCCTCTCGGCGGCGGCGGCTACGTCACCGGCATCATCAGCGACTCTTCCGGGGCCGACATTTACATCCGCACCGACGTCGGCGGCGTCTTCCGTTGGGTCGAGTCCGCCGGCGCCTGGATCTCCATCACCGACACCAT
>JANJTQ010000067.1 GCA_024711005.1 Opitutaceae bacterium
GATTACATCGAGACGTTCTACAACCCGAGGAGGCGCCACAGCTCTCTCGGCCAAATCTCCCCTGTGGCTTTCGAACTGAAACATCAAAAATTAAACACCAAAGCCGTCTGATTTGGTGTCCACTTTTTCGAGGCAAGCCCATTTTCCCATCTCATGGCCTGGTCTACTCTTCATTGGAAAAGCGATATTATTGGCAAGCAAACCACCGCCCAGGTGTTGCTGCCCGAAGTCGGCGAACCGCCGTTTCCGACGTTCTACCTTCTACACGGGTTGAGCGACGATTCGTCACTATGGCTGCGCCGCTCGCGCATCGAGTGGTATGTGCGCGAGCTGCCGTTGATTGTCGTCATGCCCGACGGATACAGGAGCTTTTATACCAAGCCGGTCGAGGGGCCGGATTTTGCCCGGCATATCGCGGTGGAACTGCCGACGTTTATCGAACGGAACTTTCAAGCCCGCTCCGGGCGGGCGGCGCGGGCCATCGGCGGACTCTCGATGGGGGGCTACGGCGCGTTGCGCGTGGGGCTCGGTTATGCCGATCGGTTCTGTTCGGTGAACAGCCACTCCGGCGCGGTGGGCTGGGGCAACTTCGACTATAAACTGGGACCGGGGGCGCCGGCATCGCTCGCCGGACGAGGTCCGGAGTTTCTCAAGGAGTTGAGCAATATTTTCGGTCATGATCCGCAGGGCACCGATCATGATCTCGGCATGCTTGCCCGTCGGGCGCTCGCGGCGGGAAATCTGCCGGAGTTGTTGATCGACTGTGGCACCGACGATTTCCTGATCGAGGACAACCGGGCTTTCGATGCCGAACTCACCTCTTCGCAGGTGCCGCACACCTACCGCGAATTCCCCGGTTCGCACACGTGGGATTACTGGGACACGCATATCCAGGACGCGCTTGCCTTTCATGCGCACAGTCTTCGGTTGGCATCGCCCCACGCCCGCTGATTCCGGGCCGGCAGGGGGAAAGCCTTTGTCGGGAGGGCGCTCGCGTGGATCCCCGCGGGAGGTGAATAGGCGCGGGGTTTCCCGTGCGGTTACATTCCGGGAAATCCGCCGCGGCCTTTCATGGCCTCCATCTGGCGCATCATCTTTTTGGCGCCGCCACCCTTCAGCATCTTCATCATTTTCTGCATCTGCTGGAATTGCTTCAGGAGCTGGTTGACTTCGAGGACTTTCACGCCGGCGCCATTGGCGATGCGGAGACGCCGGTTGCCGTTGAGGATCTCCGGTTTGCGGCGCTCCTGGATCGTCATCGACTTGATGATCGCCTCGGTGCGACCCATCTGCTCCTCGGCCCCGTCGGGAATCTGCATGCCGCTCATGCCGGGCATCATTCCCATGATGCTCTGCATGGAGCCGAGTTTTTTGATCTGCTGCATCTGCGCGAGGAAGTCCTCGAGGTTGAAGTCGGCCTTGCGAAGCTTCTCCGCCATCTTCTCGGCCTCTTTCTGATCGATCGTTTCCTGGGCGCGTTCGACCAGGGAAACGACATCGCCCATGCCGAGGATGCGCGAGGCGAGGCGGTCGGGATAAAACGTATCGAAGTCGGCGACCTTCTCGCCGGTACCGATGAATTTGATGGGGACGCCGGTGATTGATTTGATCGAGAGCGCCGCGCCGCCACGGGCGTCGCCATCGAGCTTGGTGAGAATCAGACCGGTGAGGGTGACGGCTTCGTGGAAGGCCTTTGCCACGTTGACGGCTTCCTGGCCAAGCGCGCCATCGGCCACAAGGAACACCTCATCGGGCTTGATGCGCTCGCGGAGTTTTTTGACCTCCTCAATGAGATCGGCGTCGATCTGGAGGCGGCCGGCGGTGTCGAAGAGAATCGCATCGGCGCCCGCGGTTTGCGCGGCGGAGAGGCCGGCGACGCCAATGGCGGGAACGTCCTTGGAAACGCGGTCGCTGTAGAATCCGAGTTCCTCTTGTTTGGCGAGGATCTCAAGTTGGTCGATTGCGGCGGGACGGTAGACGTCGCAACCGACGACAAAGGGGCGGTAGCCGCGCTTTTTGAGGAGCTTGCCGAGCTTGGCGGTCGAGGTGGTTTTGCCGGAGCCGTGAAGGCCGACCATCAGAACCTTGAGCGGACGCGCGGTCGACAGATCGGTGGAGCCTTCGCCGAGGAGGCGCACGAGTTCGTCATGAATGATTTTGACGATCTGCTGGCCGGGGGTGACGGACTTGATGACCTCCTGGCCGACGCATTGGGCCTGGACGCGTTCGATGAACTCGCGGGCAACTTTGAAATGGACGTCGGCGGAGAGCAGGGCGGTGCGCACCTCTTTGAGGGCGTCGGCCATGTTGTCTTCGGTGAGTTTGCCGACGCCACGAAGATTGCGGAGTGCGGAGGAAAGTTTGTCTGTGAGGGACTCGAACATGGGAAAAAACTGAGTTGAAACCGCTAATGGACGCTAATCGACGCTAATTTCCAAGTCTCGGCAAACGGTGCGGGCGGGTTGGAAAGAATTGTGTGGATTCCGGGTTCTTTCTTCTGCGATTCTCGGCTTCCCATATGAACCCTGTTCTCAAGCTGTTACTCGAAGGCGGAAGTCTCACCACCGCGCAGATGGCGCAAGTGGTGAATATGTCCGAAGCCGAAGTTCAACAGCACCTGGAGCAGCTGAAAAAAGATAAAATCTTCCTCGGCTGGCGTCCGGTGCTCGATCTCTCGCGCGAGGCCGCCGCAGCCTTCGCCGTCCGTGCGGCGATCGAAGTCAAGGTCACCCCCGAGCGCGGAGGTGGGTTCAACCACCTCGCCGAGCGAATCGCCCGTTTCGACGAGGTCGAATCGTGTTATCTGATGTCGGGCGGTTTCGATCTGCTTGTTTTCGTGAACGGGTCCAGTCTGCAGAAGGTCGCCGCGTTCGTTTCCGAAACCCTTTCCACGATCGAGGGCGTGCTCTCCATGAGCACTCATTTCATGCTGCGTTCCTACAAGGAAGGCGGCTTCCTCATCGAGCAGTCCGAGGCGCAATCCACGCGCCTCAACGTCGCGCCGTAAACCTTACTCCTATGAGCGCCGATCCCAAACGCTGGGTCGCGGGCCATGTGGCCTCGCTGCCCAAGAGCGGTATTCGTGATTTCTTCGAACTCGTGGCCAAGATGAAGGGCCAGGACGTGATTTCCCTCGGTGTGGGCGAACCTGATTTCGTCACGCCGTGGAATATCCGCGAAGCCGCCATCTACGCCATCGAGAAGGGCAAGACCTACTACACGTCGAATCTCGGCATGATCGAGTTGCGACGCGCGATTTCCACCTACGTTGCCGAGCACTTCAACATCAGCTACCGTCCCGATGACCAGGTCCTCGTGACGGTCGGTGTCTCCGAGGCGCTCGACCTCGCGATCCGCGCCTTCGTCAACCCCGGCGACAAGGTGATGTATCACCAACCTTGCTACGTTTCCTACAGCCCGAGCATCAAGCTCGCGCACGGCGAAGCGGTTCAGGTGCCGACCTACGCGAAGGATAATTTCGCGCTGACCGCCGAGGCTCTTCAAGCCGCGTGGAAACCCGGCTGCAAGGTTCTCATGCTCAACCTGCCGTGCAATCCTACTGGCGGTACCTGCAGCATCGAGCAGTTGACCAAGATCGCGGAGTTCTGCCGCGAGAAGGACCTGCTTGTCTTGAGCGACGAAATCTACTCCGAGCTTACCTTCGACGGCACGCATACCAGCATCGCCACGCTGCCGGGAATGGCCGAGCGCACGATCTTCCTGCACGGTTTCTCCAAGGCGTTCGCGATGACCGGATGGCGCATCGGTTATGCCTGCGGCCCGGCCGTGCTCATCGACGCAATGATGAAGGTGCATCAATACACCATGCTTTGCGCCTCGATCATCGCGCAGGAAGCCGCGCTCGAAGCGCTCACGCACGGCTGGGACGCGGTCGTGAAAATGCGCGAACAGTACCATCGTCGCCGGGATCTGGTGGTGCGCCGTTTTAACGAGATCGGACTCAAGTGCCACTCGCCGCGCGGCTCGTTTTATACGTTCCCCGACGTCACGCCGATCGGTTTGTCCGAAAAGGACTTCGCCGTCGGTCTGCTCCAGCAGCAAAAGGTGGCGGTGGTTCCGGGCACCGCATTTGGCGAGAATGGAACCGGCCACGTGCGCGGGTGCTTCGCCACCAGTTACGAACAGCTCATCGTGGCTTGCGATCGAATCGACCGGTTCGTTCAAAGCGTAAAAAAGTAGATCAGCGTCATCGGATAATCTCCGATCCTTTCAACCCGCCGGATTTCGCGCGCCGGCGGGCTTTTTGTGGCTGGAGGGCGAAGGTTCTCCGTGAACGCCCCCGTGATTTGCTGTCCGGACCCAAGCGGAGCGGGTGGACGGCCGGTTACGAAGGTCGCCGACGCGCTCCGTTCAACGAAACCCACGGTTGTTTGAAATCACCTTCACATGAAAAAACTATTCGGACTTTTCACTCTCGCGGCCGGCCTTGCGACCGGCGTGCTTTCGGCGGCGGATTTTTCGGGAACCATTACGTGGGCAGTGCGGGCCGAGATCACGGACCCCGAGATGAAGCAGCAAATGGAAGAGAACCGGAAGCGGATGTCCGATCCGGAGATGCAGGCTCAAATGAAAGCCGCGCAGGAAGCCATGAACAATCCGCAGATGCAGGAGATGATGAGGGCGAATCCGCAGATGAAAGAGATGATGGAAAAACAGATGAAGGCCATGTCCAAGCCCGGCGCGGGTGGTGATCCGTTTCCGAAGGGCTTCACCCTTCAGATGAAAGGTCCCCGCTCACTCGTGAGAACCGACGGCGGGATCGGGGCTGGCGATGTCCTTACCCTGGCCGACAAAAACATCTCCTACCAAATCGATCGCGAAGCGCGCACGTACCGGGCAATTCCCGCGGATTCGTTGAAGGATCCGGGGAGTATTAAATTTAAAGTCACGCCCACAAAGGAGACGACCAAGGTCCTGGGCTACACGTGCCGGAATTATCTCGTGGAGACGACCGACAGCGAAATTAAGATGACCTATTCCATCTGGGCGACGAATGACATCAAGGGACTTGATGCGCGTGCACTCCGGCGCCTGCGGATGGGGCAGTCAACGGGACCGGATTTCTTCAACCAAATCGAGGGCGTTCCCCTCAAGATGGAAACAACGACTCCACAGATGAAAATGTTCATGGAGGCGACCAGCGTGAAACCCGAAACGTTACCCGACTCACTCTTTACCCT
>JANJTQ010000091.1 GCA_024711005.1 Opitutaceae bacterium
CGCGGCGGTCCGCCAGCTGTGCGACCGCTGCCTGTTGCTCGAAGCCGGACAACTTAAGCGAGACGGTTCGACCGCGGAGGTTCTGGCATCCTTCGGAGGTTCGGAGACTGAGAGCAGCTTCGTTCTCGCCACTCCCCACGAGGCGCTTCCCGGCCTGAAGGTTGTCCAGGCCACGGCCACCTGCTCGCCCGATACCGACACCCCCTGGTCAACGCTGGTCATCAACGTGGCCGGCACGATGAACGGGAACACCGCACGTTACGGATTCGGCCTGCAGATCACCACCCTCGACGGCATCAACGTGTCGCGGATCGGCGCACGCTTCATCAATGGTTATGTGAACGGGCGCGCCGGCGACTGGGTCATCCGTCTGGAAATACCCGAGATCAACCGACTCCTCGCCGGCGGCCGCTACCATGCAACCGTTCTGGTCAACGAAGCGCTGAGTTCCGGCAAGCCCCTGACTCCGACCCCGTTCTCCATCGATATTCCCGAAGCCGATCCTTACGGCGTCGGCGTCAACTTCTCCTCCTCCTCCCATGGCTTGATCGCACTCCCCATCACGTTGACCGAGATCGCTCCGAATCAGTCATCCCCCCATGTCTCGAAATCCTAAAACGCCAAAACCCGGCCGCTGGCTTTTCCAGCGCGACGTGCTCGGTTGGTTAAGCCGCAGGAATCTCCGCCGGCAACTCCCGCCCGCCTATCGGATGTTCGCAGCCTACGCCTGGCTGGTCACCGCGATCACTCGACAGCCGTATGTCATCGGTGGTCCCGGCGTGTTTCGTTTCGCATCGTGGATACACAAGACCCGAGGGCGCCTGCACCCGCTCGATCTTCCAACCGGACGCATCTGGCTGCATCTGGCGGACCCGCGGATCATCAACGTCGTGCGCTCGTTGCTCAACCCCGCCGACTCCGACCATCCCGGCGGCGCGGAGCTTGCCCCGGGAGACACGTTCATCGACATCGGCGCCAATCACGGCGAGTTCACCCTGACCGCCAGCCGCCTCGTCGGCCCAAGCGGGTTGGTCGTGGCCGTGGAGGCGCAACCCCTGCTCGCCGAGGCCGTTCGTCGCACGCTGTCGGACAACAGCTTTTCACCGTTCGCCCTGCATGCCGCCGCGGTCGGTGATCACAACGGCCAGATCGATCTCCATATTCCGCTCACGAGTTCGGGTGGCGCAGGCGTGTTCGAAGCCTATTCGGCCAATGGAGGACATTACACCGTGAGCGTTCCGTTGCGCCGGTTTGACGACTTGATTTCAGGCTCCGTCCTGCCGGGGCGGGTCACGGTCAAACTCGATATCGAGGGAAGCGAACCGAATTTCCTGCGTGGAGCCCGGCAGTTCATTCTCCGCCACCGTCCGCGCATCGTGATGGAAATCAATCCCCGCAGCCTGAGGGCCTCGGGCACCGTCGAAAACGACCTCAAGGCGATCCTTCACGAACTAGGCTACACGTCGTACGCCGAAGCCGGCAATCCGTCCATCCGCTCGGTCTCGGAACTCGCCCTCGACGCGCAACGAAACATCACGCTCATCCCGGTGGAAATCGCTTCAGGCATTCCCGCTCGCGAGACGTAACTTCGCCCTCCCAGCCATTCGCAACCATGACTTCACCCACGCGCATCGCCGTTTATGTCGCGACCACCCCCACGCATCTGGCCGAGGCGGAGCTCTCCGCCGCCTCATTGCGCGCTCACATGCCGGAGCTGCCGATCATGTTATTTTCCCAGCTTCAGGTTTCCCCCGGACTGTTCGACTCCGTCGAAATGATCGGCAAGCGGCTCGGCGCCTCAGCCGATAAAATCCGAAGCCTGCTCAGTATCCGCCACGAACAGATCCTCTTCATCGACACCGACACATTCGTCTGCGGTTCCCTCGAGCCAGGTTTCGATCTCTTGGAACGCTTTGAAATCGCGGCCGCCGTCGCCCCGATCAAGGCCACTTACGATGTCCCGCCCGGAAACGAGGCGTTTCCGGAATTCAATACCGGCGTCCTTTTTTTGAGAAACACCCCCCGGCTCCACGCGTTCCTGCAGCGATGGCTTGAACTGTACACTCAGCTGCGTGACAGGGACGCATCCCGCGTCTACGACCAACCGGCGTTTCGACAGGCGTTATACGAGAGCGATCTTTCCCTCCACACCCTGCCGCCGGAGTACAACTACCGCTTTATCTTTCCCGGCTTCGCCTCCGGCCCCGTTCGCGTTCTGCACGGTCGTGCCCCCGACCTGCCGGACCTTGCCGCCCTCATCAATCGCGATCAGGGAAAACGTGTTCACACCTACCACGGCAACCGTCTCCGCGTGTTCACCGAAACCGAAATGCCTCCCTCGCGCTGGATCCGGATCGGTCGCCTGCTCGGACTCTGCGAATAGTCCATGAAGCCTCCCGGCATCGTCATCGTTCTCGGCCCCTACCGGTCCGGCACGTCCATTACCTCCCGCATGCTCGCAAGCCTCGGGGTGGACTTCGGCCCTCCCTCGGCCCTCATTCCCGCGAACTCGCACAACCCCTCCGGCTACTACGAACGGGACGACATCAATCACACCAATCAGCGTTTCTTCGAATCGGCGGGCGGCACGCACGAAACGCCAGGGACCCCGGACCACCTGCTCCACCACGGTGATCTCAACATCCTTCGCTGCCACGATTTTTCCTGGTTAGGCTCCGTCGGTCTCGCCGGAATCAAAGATCCGCGCATGTGCGCCACCCTCGCCGCCTGGTTCGAGGCCGGTGTATTCAATCCCGATCGGTGCAAAATCGTGCATGTCACCCGCGACCTCGACGCCACCTTGAAAAGCGCCCTGCGTCACGACCACGTCGCCGGCTACGGCGAACGCGATCCGGACCGGGTCCGCCGCATGCTCGCCACCTACGCCGACTATGCACAGCTGCACCTGACTCGCCTGCCGGTCCCGGCGCTTACGCTTCCGTATGAAAACGTCATCGCCAACCCGATGCGCGTCGCGGAGGAACTCGCTCGTTTTCTCGGTATTCAGGACCGCAATAAAATCCAGCGGGCCGCCGCCGAAGTCGGCAAAGATGAGGCCCAGGTCCGGCTTCGCCGCCGTTCGGCACTCGCCAATCTCCGCCTGCGACTGGCCGGCGTGGGAAATGCCATTCTCCGCCGCCTGCGTCCCCGGTCATAAGCGCACCGAGTTCCAACGAAGCGCCGGCCCCATAAGGCAACCGGACCTCACCCCGCCCGATCCGCATGCCGTCCCTGAGCGTCATCATTCCCACCCACTCCCCCGATTCCGGACGCCTCCGTCGAACCCTGCGCGCTCTTCGTAACCAAACGCTCCCGGCCACCGATTGGGAAACCGTGTTGGTGGACAACGCCTCCACCTCGCCCATCGACCCGGCTGAATACGCCGACGACTCGCCATCAAATCTGCGTGTCGTGCGCGAGCCCGTCCTCGGGCTCAGCCATGCGCGTCGACGCGGTTTCACATCGGCGCTCGGCGAGTTCATCATCTTGGTCGACGACGACAACCTCCTGTCCACCGGCTACCTCGCCCGCGCCCTAGCCCTGTTCGCCGCACATCCAAAGATCGGTGCGCTCGGCGGCGTCATCCGGCCCGAATTCGAACGTGAACCCGAGTCGTGGCAGCACGAATTTCTCCCGCTCCTCGCCCTCCGCGACCTCGGCCCGAATCCCGCCGTCTCCGGTATCCCTCCGCCGGGTGCGGCTCGAAATACTTATCCGCCCTGTGCTCCCGTCGGCGCAGGCATGGCGCTTCGCCGCTCCGCCGTTCAAGCTTGGCTCGACCATGCCAGCCACGCCGCGCTTACGGATCGACGCGGCAACGAGCTCACCTCGGGCGGCGATAACGACATCGTCATCGCGCTTCTCCGGGCCGGTTGGGATGTCGGTTATTTTCCCGACTTGGCGCTCACCCACCTCATTCCCGCCTCGCGGCTTGCACCCGCCTACCTCGCACGACTCAACCGTGGAATCCAGAAATCCTGGATGCAGGTTCTGCTTTCCCACGGACTGAGCACCTGGTCTCCGATTCCCGGATGGACCGTGCCGCTTCGCCGGCTCAAGGCGTGGGTTACTTACCGCGCATGGTCCGGCCCTGCCGCGCACATCCGCTGGCAGGGAGCCTGCGGCCATTTCGAAGGGCGAGTCGCATGAGTGCCGACCTCTCCGTCATCATCCCCGTCTACAATCGCGGCGCCCTCGTCCGCCATACCCTGGCCTCCGTGCGCGCCGCATCCGCAGGCGTCCGCATCGAAACCGTTCTCGTGGACGACGGCTCCTCGACTCCTGTGGCCGACGATCTCGCTCGTCTCGGACTCTCCGTGAATCGACTCGTACGCCAGCCCAACCAAGGACTCCTTTACGCCCGCCTCGCCGGACTCGCGGCGGCCTCCGGTCGTCACGTTCTGTTTTTGGATTCCGACGATCTCGTATCCGAAGAAAAACTACGCGGTCATGTCGCCGCGCTCGACACCGCCCAGGCCGATGTCGCCTACACCGATGTCGCCGAACAAGCACTGAACGACAATGCCGGCCCCGTCGGCGCGCCCGAAACCCACGATTCGCTCCCCGAAGTCGCCTCCTCCGCCGATTTCTTCATCACCGTCCAGCCCGCGCCCCATTCGCCCGCCTTCCGCACCGACTACCTGCGGGCCCGTGTCGCCGCCGCGCCGTTTCCTCCGTCACCTCTCTACAACGCGGTTGCCGAGATTTGGTTCTATCACATCTGCGCCCCCTTCCCGGCGCACATCGTCAAAAGCCCCGGCCTCGGAATCATCGGACGTCATCCGGGAGTTCGACTGACCAATCATTGGGAGCGCCTCGGAGTCGCCTCGCTTGCAGTTCAGGAAGCGTTTGCCCGCACATGTCCGCTTGATACGGCCGAAGGCCGGCGATCCCGCTCTCTCGTCGCGGCCAAGGCCCTCGGTGCGTGGCGACGCCTGCCTCGCGATTTCTCACCCGAATTCGCCGCACGCATGTTCGCGCTCTGGCAAAAATCCCCCGTCCCCGCTCCTCGCGATCTTCTCGGCGGACAGGCTTTCTGCGCGGTCGCACGCGTTATCGGCGTTGCCGGCGCCGCCGGTATTTTTCACCGCATTCAGTCCGCCCCTTACTCGACCTGTCGGACCCTCGATCCAAAGGAATTTTCCGCTCTGCTCGCATCCGTGCCGCCGCCCCGGTGACCCCATGGTGACACCGCTCACATCCATCGAACTGGCACGCGCCGAGGCGGCCATCCCTCGGCCCAAAGGCAAACGTCCGCCGCTCACCCCCGGCCGCATCGTTTACCTCACGGTTCATTATCCTCGTGATTTTTTTAAAAATGGCCCCGCCTGGCACTGGCAGCTCGCGAAGGGCCGCCGCGAGCTTGCCGCAGCCATCAACCAGCTGACGCCTCCGCGCGCCCCGGCCGGCGAACCCATCGCGCTTCACTATCTCACCGGGAAACGCTACGTCCCGCTCACCACGGTCGCACTCCTGTCCGCCCAGGCGCACTTCGGCCGTCCGGTGCAACCCATGCTCTACGACGACGGCTCCCTCGACACCGAAGCGGTCGCCACCGTCCGTCGTTTTTTCCCACTCACCCGGGTGTTTTTTAAGGACGAACTCGACGCCGCGCTCGACCGCGTGCTTCCCGAATCACGATTTCCATTTCTTCGCAAAATTCGCCTCGGTTACATCCATCTTCGCAAGCTCACCGACATCGGCGTCGCCAGTCCGTCGTGGAATGTCGTATCCGACTCGGATGTGTTTTTCTTCCAACGCCCCGACGCGCTGCTCGACGCGATCGCCTCACGGCGTGCCTGCCACATGCAGGATTGCGCAACCAGCTACGGAACACCGCCCGAGTTCCTCGGGGAACTGGCAGGCACTCCGTTGCACCCGCGCATCAATGTCGGCCTGTGCCACCTCGACTCATCCTCCATCGACTGGGATTTCGTGGAGCACTGCACCCAAGCCATTCTCGCGCATCACGGGTTTTCCTATTATTTCGAACAAGCACTGACCGCCGTGTTGCTCGCCCGCGCCGGGGCACAACCGCTGGATGTGGCCGATTACCTGGTTTACCCGCGTCCGCAGCAGGCGCGCACGCCTACTCAAATCGCCCTGCACTACGTCGACCGCTCAACCCTCTCGCTCTATCAACACGGCTGGCGTCAGGTGCTGGCCGCCTGTGAGCAACACCCCGCCGGCACTTGACGTCCCCACCGCGCCCTTGACCGAAATGTCCGCCGACCGCCCACGCCTTCCGGTATCGCTCCATGTCAGCCTTTCGCCTGGCGACCTTCCTCATGCCCGGCTTCTGCTGCCGCACCAACTCCGCGCCTTCGCCCCGTTTGTTTCGGAGATTGTGCTCACCGTGGACGCAGGCGAACACGCCATGCCGGATCTCGCGCCCTTCGCCGAGCTCATCGCGCCTTTCCGCGTCCGTTGTCCTGTCTGGAATCTTCGCGTCGCCGATCATTCTTCCGTCCGCCGACGCGCACTCGGGAAAGCTCTTTTCGGGTGCAACCGCTCCGTGCCTCATCGCACTTATCGGCGCGGTCCCTGCCTTTCCTATTACGACGGCTGGGCCGCGACCACCCAACCGTACCTGTTCCATCTCGACTCCGATATGTTCTTCGGCGGCGACCTCGGCGGCTGGTTGGACACATCCGTCCGGCTGCTCAACACCGATCCGCGCGTGGTCACGTGCAGTCCGCTCGCCGGACCGCCGAGGTCGGACGGTACACTCAACCAATCCGATCTCGGCGCGCACCCCGCCATCGCCGGTTCTCACACCTTCGACACGTTCAGCACGCGACTCTTCCTGATGAGGCGGGTCGATGTCGTCACGCCGTCACCCCCGCTCCCGTGGTCGCCCGCGTCGTTGCGCAATCGCCTGCGAGCCTACCTCGATGGTCTGCCCCGCCTCGATCTGCCCGAAAACCTGCTCACTCGCCGGATGCGCAACCTCGGTCAACTCCGCGTCGATCATCCCGGCCCCGGCACCCCGGCATTTTCGCTCCACCCGCCGCATCGCAACGCCGAGTTCTACCAACGCCTGCCCGAACTCATCACCCGCGCCGAGACGTCCGACTTCCCCGATGCTCAACGCGGATGTTACGACATCAACGAAGCCCTCATCGACTGGTCGCCTCAGATCGCCGCGTTATTGGAGCGTCGTTGGTGGCGTGTGTTACTCGCACGGCTGAATCCGTTCCGCTGACTTGGCCCGATCTTCGCATCCCTTTCCTTCCATGCCGCTGGTGTCCATTATCATCGCCGCCTATCGTGCGGAACGCTGGATCGACGAGGCCCTCGACTCCGCCCGGGCCCAGACGCACGACGAATTGGAGATCATTGTTGTCGACGATGCCTCGCCGGATAACACCGCCGCCCGTGTGGAGGCTCACGTAGCCGCCGATCCGCGTGTTTGTCTGCTCAGGTTCGCCGAAAATCGCGGCCAGAGCGCCGCGCTCAACCACGGCCTCGCCCATGCCCGCGGCGACTACATCAAGTTTTTTGACGCCGACGACGTCCTCGATCCGGAAATGGTAGCCCGACAACTTGCCGTGCTCGACGGCCATCCCGGCAAAGTCGCCTACGGAGAATGGGCGCGATTCCGATCGAAACCCTCCGAAGCCGTGTTCACTCCCCATCCCGGCTGGCACGACGGAACGGCTTTGGAGTGGATCCTGGCAACGTGGAGAGACACCGAGCCGATGTATCAATGTGCGCTTTTCCTCCTGCCTCGGGCACTGCTCGAACGCACCGGCGGCTGGGACACCACGCTGATCCTTACCAACGATTTTGAGTTTTTCACCCGTGTCGTCCTCGCATCAGGTGGCGTGCGCTACTCGCCCGGGGCACGACTCTATTACCGATCAAATCTTCCATGCAGCATCTCCGGTCTCAAATCCGATGACGCACTCGACTCGGCCTGGCGCGCAACCGACAGCGCCATTTCCTATTTGCTCACGGTCGAACAAAGTCCCCGCACCCGCCGGGCCTCCGCCAACATCATCCAGAGCTTCGTCTACAGTTATTACCCCTCCGCGCCCGACCTGATGCGAACCGCGCTCGCGGAAGTTCGCCGTCTCGGTGGCTCAGACTTGCGACCCACGGGGGGGCTCGCATTCCGTCTCATCAGCCGCCTGTTGGGTTGGCGTCTCGCGCTCCGCATGCGTCGGTGCTCGATCTCACGCAAACTTCGCCCTGCCCGATGACCCGTCGCCTTCGCATCGCTCTCGCGTGTCAGCAAGATTTGGGCGGACCGCCGCATCCCATTCCGGCCTATCGCTTCTGGCGCGGATTTTTTGCGGACGCCTGCGCCGAGGGCGGTCACGCACTCCTCGAGACACCTGATTGCGATTGGGCCGCCGGTCTGCTCCCCCGCACCGGTTCGGATCACGCCACCTGGCGCGAAACCACTTGGGAGCGCACCCTCGCCTGGCTGCGTCGCACGCAGTCCGAGGAGCCAATCGATTTCTTCCTCGGCTATTTGTATCCGCAGCAGATCCTCCCTGCGGCGGTCGCCGACATCCGCGCGCTCGGTATCCCATGCGTGAATTTTTTCTGCGATAACGTGCGTGAATTTCGTCACGTCCCCGCGGAGTTCTCCGGCTTTGATCTTCACTGGGTGCCCGAAGCGAGCGCGTTGCCTCTCTATCGCAGTGCGGGGCTGCCGCATATTCACGCGCCGATGCCCTGCTGGATTCCGCCATCGCTGCGCACGCCCGCACACCATGAAAATCCCGAGGGCGTTTTCATCGGAACCAAGGATGAACTTCGCGCCAGACTCCTCGCAGAAGCGGTCACGTTGGGCGCAAGCATCCACCTCTACGGCACCGGTTGGATTGCAGCATCCGCCCCCAACGAGGCCGCAACGGCACCACCGACCGGGTTTTCGTTGCAACATCAACTCGCCTACGCCCGCCAGCACGGATGGCCCGCTCTCGGTCGGAAGATTCTCTCACGGCTGCGTCCCCCTCCACCCTTTGTCCACGACTTCGGCGATCGCGCCCACCTGCCGCTGAAGACCGAGGAGTATTGGCGCGTCACCCGGGAGGCGGCGGTCTGCCTCGGTATCAATCGCTTTCCCTGCCCCCGGCACTCACTCCACCGACCCGCCGCGTATTCACGTTTGCGCGACATCGAAGCGCCGATGGCCGGGGCGTGTTACCTCACCGAGTGGTGCGAGGGCATCGACCACCTCTACGACCTCGGCACGGAAATCGAGACCTACCGAGATGCGACCGAGTTGGTGGAGAAATATCGGTGCCTCACGGCCGACCCCGTCCGCCGCGCCCGCCTCCGCACCGCAGGCCAGCATCGTGCGCTCGCCGAGCATACGATCCCCCGCACACTCGACCTGCTGGCCCGCCGGCTTGGCCTTTCTTGAACTGAGTCGCCTCGATGAGTTCCGCCCGCATCCTCATTCTGACCAACGGCCCGCTCGCCCGTAATCCGCGCGTCGTCAAGGAGGCATCCGCACTGGGCGCCGCCGGTCACACCGTCACGGTCCTCGGCGTTCGCAATCATCCCGCGTCCGTCCCGCTCGACGCCGTCATCGCCGCAAAAGCGCTGTTCACTCACCGGTGGGTCGACCTTCTCCATGGCCCGCGCGGCTGGCTCCTCCGTGCCCGCGTCCGCCTTGCCCGCGATGCCGCCCACCGCTTCGGCCTGTCCTCCATCCACTCCCTGGGCCCGGCCGCCGCGCTCCTCCGCGCGGCCCGCGCTCACCCCTCCGATCTCGTGATCGTGCACAACGAGATCGCCCACTGGGCCGGTGTTCGACTACTCGCCGAAGGCCGCCGCGTCGCCGTCGATTTCGAGGACTGGCACAGCGAGGACCTCCTGCCCGCCGACCGCGTCGGCCGGCCTTTTTCCCTCCTCCGCGACATCGAGTACTCGCTGCTCCATCGCGCCTCCTCGATCACCACCACGTCGGAGGCGCTCGCCACCGCGCTCCACGCCCGCCATGGGGGACGACTGCCCGCGGTCATCACCAACTCGTTTCCGCTTCAACCCGATCCGCGCACAAACGCGCCGTTTGATCCTGCCACACCACCCGCTTTCTTTTGGTTTTCCCAAACCATCGGTCCCGGCCGCGGCTTGGAACTCTTCCTCGCAGCGTGGTCTCGCGTCCCGCACGCGAGCCGCGTCGTTCTCCAAGGGGAAGTTCGCGGAGGTTATGATCGCCACCTCATCGCGTCGGTTCCCGAAGCCCTCCGGTCCCGGATTTCTTTTCTGCCGCTCATGTCGCCCTCCGCGTTGCCCACAGTCATCGCCCGGCACGATATCGGCCTCGCGTTGGAGGAGTCTTCCATCGTCAATCGCGATCTCACCATCACCAACAAGATCCTCCAATACCTCGGAGCAGGTCTCGCCGTGGTCGCCTCCGACACCGCCGGTCAGCGCGAGGTGATCACCCGCGATCCCTCCGCCGGCCTCGTCGTTCCGCTGCACGACACCGCCGCCGTTACCGTGAGCCTCGATCGGCTCCTCGCCGATCCCGCCGCGCTCCGCGCCCGGCAATTCGCCGCCCGCCATCTTGCCGAGAATCACTATTGCTGGGAACGTGAAGCCCCCCGGCTGCTCGATCTCGTCGGTCGCGCCCTCGCCTAATCCTCCCCCGATATGCGCCGGGTTCTTATCGTCAGCCCTCATTTTTCGCCGGTGAACGCGGCCGATATGCAACGCGTGCGTCTCGCTCTGCCGCATCTGCGTGCGCTCGGCTGGGAATCCACCGTACTCGCCGTCGCCCCTGAATCCGTTGAAGGCGCGGTGATCGATCCGTTGCTGGAGCAGACCTATCCGTCCGACATCCGCGTCATTCGCGTCAAGGGACTGTCGCCGCGGCACACCCGCCGGATCGGTCTTGGCAGCCTATGGTGGCGCTGCGGCGGTGCATTGCGCCGGGCCGGAGATGCGCTGCTGGCGCGCAATCCATTCGATCTCGTCTTTTTTTCAACGACCCAGTTCGACGCCTTCACTCTCGGCCCACGCTGGCGAAAGCTTTTCGGCGTCCCCTTCGTTCTCGATTACCAGGATCCGTGGGTGAACGACTACTACCGCGAAACCAACACTCGTCCGCCCGGTGGTCCGCTCAAATTCTGGTTCTCCCAATTCACCGCCCGGCGGCGCGAACCGGCCGTGCTCCGCACCGCCTCGGGGGTGGTTTCCGTTTCTTCCGCCTACGGCCCTTCCTTGCAACGGCGCTATCCGTGGTTCGCCTCGACCCGCGTGCAAACAATTCCCTTCGGAACGTCCGCCAGCGATCTCGAAATCGCCCGCCAACATCCACCCGCCGTCTCACTGGTCCCCTTTGACGACGACCATTTTCATCACGTGTACACGGGACGTTGCGGACCCGACATGGCAATTGCCCTCACCGTTCTCTTCCGAGCGTTCAAACGGTTCCTCTCCTCCCATCCTTCGGAGGCGGCGAGGCACCGTTTTCACTTCATCGGCACAGACTACGCGCCCCCTCCGCTGGGACGCCGTCGTGCGCGGGAGGTCGCCGAACACGAAGGTGTCGCCGCCTATGTGTCCGAACACTGCCACCGGGTGCCGTATTTCGAGGCGCTTCACTACCTCACCCGCGCCGACGCCTTGATGGTGATCGGATCCGATGATCCCACCTACAGCGCATCCAAAATTTTCCCATATCTTTTCGCGCAACGCCCGCTGCTCACCCTCGCCCACGAGCAAAGCCAGATGATTCCGCTCGCGTCCGGACAGGGCATCTCCACCACCTATGGTTTCACCCAACAGACCTCAATCGACGCTCTCGCCGCGCAGGTTTGCGCCCAATGGTTTGAGGCCGGCGGTTGCCACAAACCCAATCAAGGCGATTTGGAGCGACTCTCATCCCACACCGCCGTCAATATGACCGCCCTGCTGGTCAAAGCGTTTGATGCCGCCGCCGACAACGCGCCCCTCTTGCCGTGAACGATTCATCCGAACACGAGAACGAAATGGTCGTCGACCTGGCCAGCTCGCGGAGACTTTTCACGCTGGGCTGCTGCGTCTTGATCGGGGCCGTGATCATCGCCTGGTGGCAGTCGCCTCTCGCCGATCCGCTGCAACTTCTGGCTGGCATCGCCATCTTGATTCTCGGCTGCGTGCCCAGTCTGATGTGGGCGTATCATCGGCATCCTTGGTTTCCTTGCTTCGAGATCAGCACGTTGACCAGCGTCGTCTTTTACGCCATTCCCCTTCTGGGCCAGTATGACGAACTCAACGCGTTTCCCGACACCGTCATGGAAACCTCCGGGTTTCTGGTCGCCGGCTATCTCGCCGCGGCGATCGCCGGTTTTGTCACCGTCAAGAACCCGCGCAATGCCCCTCGCTGGGCGGCGGTGAAGCTCGTGCCCGACGGTGCCCTCCGCTACCTGCCCGCCGGTCTGATTCTTAATACCGTCTACATCTACGCGGATCGATTCACGACGATCATCCCCCACAATTTCGACGGCCTGGTGCGGGCGCTGTGTTTCGGAATCGGCACCATCACTGCGTTCATTCTCGCCTGTGAATGGGGCCGGGACCGGCTGTCCAGTGATGCAAAGGTCTTTTTTGTAGTCAGTGTACTGATACAGGTGACGCTCCTCTTTTCCCATCTGTATCTGATCAGCGGAATGTCCCTGATTATTCTTTCGGTCATCGGCTATACCACCACCCGCCGTCGGGTGCCTTGGCTGCCCTTGGTTCTCTGCCTGCCCGTGATCGCCGTGCTGCACAATGGCAAGAGTCGGATGCGCGAGGCCTATTGGGGACCAAACACAGCCCTTCCCACCGTCGGTGAACTCCCCGAATTTTTTGCCCGGTGGATTCAGCTCGGCCTGCAAAAAAACGAGTTTTCCGACTCCTCCAGTCTGGCCGGAAAACTCGCCGAGCGCGCATCCCTTCTTCAGATGCTCTGCATGTCGGTGGACCAGGTTCCCTCCGTCCGCCCCCACCTCGATGGCGAAAGCTACATCGACATTCCCGCACAAATCGTTCCTCGATTCCTCTGGGCCGACAAGCCATCCAGCCTGATGAGCAATGTTCGCCTCGCGATCTACTTCAACCTCGTCGATCCCAACAATCCGTTCACGACCTCCATTGCCTTCGGTGTGATCGCCGAGGCTTATATCAACTTCGGCACCTTCGGTGTTCTGATCCTGGGCGCACTCACCGGATTTGGGTTCAAGCACATCGCGTTGCGTTCCATCGGGCTGCCTCTGTTTTCGGCCGTCGGTATTTTCATGATTCTGCTCACTGCTTGGAGCTTCCAAACCGAACTGGTCATGGCCACTTGGATCGCCTCACTGTTTCAAGCCTCCGCGATCTGCATTGGCGTGCCCGTTGCTTGGAAACATTTCTTCGGTTCCCGCTAACCGTCCCTCCATGTCTCCGGCCCCCCCTCGTCTCGCCATCGTCCTTTCCCACCCGGTGCAATATTACAGCCCGTGGTTCCGTTGGATGGCCGCGCGAAGTTCGATAAACCTGCGCGTCTTTTATCTTTGGAACGCCGGCGTCGAGCGGACCCGCGATCCGCAGTTTGGCAAAACCTTCGCATGGGACGTCGATTTGCTCTCCGGTTATGAACACGAATTCGTTCCCAACACCGCCCGCCGTCCGGGCACCGATCATTTCGCCGGACTGCGCAACCCGACTCTGACCGCCCGACTCGAGGCATGGCGACCCGATGCCGTCTTGGTTTTCGGATACAACTATGCCTCGCACTTGAGGCTCATACTCTGGGCGCGGCTGGCCGGTCGTCCCCTGATCTTCCGGGGCGACTCCCACTTGCTTGGCCGCGGAAAACTGCCTTGGAGCAAACGCCTTCCGCTCTCCCTGCTCTACCGCCAGTTCGACGCCTTCGCCTGCGTGGGCGAGGCCAACCGCGACTACTTCCTCACGTGCGGCGTGCCTCCGAAAAAGATCTTCCGCGTCCCTCATTGTGTTGACCGCGCCTTCTTCACGGCGACCTCCGAGGCCCTTGCCGAAGCCGACCGCCTGCGCGCGTCACTTGGGCTTGATGGCAAACGTATCATTCTGTTCGCCGGCAAACTCGTCCCCGCCAAGCAGCCCCGCGAACTGCTCTCCGCCTTCATCGAACTCGCACCCGTCGGGACCGCGCTGGTTTTTGTTGGCGACGGCGAGGAGCGCTCTGCTCTCGAAACCCTCGCCGCCACCCACCCCGATCTGCCGGTGCGTTTCCTTCCCTTCGCAAACCAGACCGAGATGCCCGCGCGCTACCTGCTTGCCGATCTCTTCTCGCTGCCTTCGCGGGGCCATTACGAAACGTGGGGACTTGCGGTCAACGAGGCCATGCATCTCGGCGTGCCATGCCTCGTAAGCAATCGCGTCGGTTGTCAACGTGACCTCGTAACCGATGGAGAAACCGGTTGGGTTTTTGATCCCAATCAGCCCGGCGCATTGACCGCCGCACTTCGTCGTGCCCTCGGCGATCTTGATCACCAAGCGGCGCTCTTTCGCGCACGGGTCGCCACTCGCATCGCGGACTACACCTACGAGGCCGCCAGCTCCGGACTCGTTCGCGCCCTCGGATCCCTTTTCCCCGCATCGTGAAAATCACCATCGTGATGGGTTTTTTTCTGCCCGTGCCGCCCGTCGCCGGCGGAGCGACCGAGAAATCGTGGCATCGACTGGCGCTGGAGTTCGCCCGACACGGGCACGAGGTCACCGTCATCTCACGCCGCTGGCCCGGCTGGCCCGATCACGAAATCAAGGACGGTGTCACCCATCTTCGGATGCAGGGGTTCGCCCACACGAAAAAACTCTGGCGCAACCTGATGCTCGATTTCGTCTGGAGCCTGCGAGTTTTCTTCCAACTGCCGCCTGCCGATATCACCGTGGTCAACGCCGTGGCGTTGCCGTGCTGGCTTGGCTGGCTGCGCCCTCGCGCCGGTCGTGTCGTCGTGATGCCCGGTCGCATGCCCAAAGGACAGTTCTACGTCTACAATCACGTCGCGCAGATCATCGCGACCAGCACGCCTGTCCGTTCCACCATTCTCAAGGAAAGCCCCCGTTGGGCTTCGCGCATCCGTGTCCATGGTTGTCCGGTCAATGTGGCCGCGCTCTCGGGCCCGCGAGCCCCCGCAACCGAAGTCACGATCGGTTTCATCGGTCGCATCCATCGCGAAAAGGGCCTCGATCTGCTCGTCGATGCGCTCGTCCTTCTCGCATCCCGGGACCTGCCGCAGTGGCGCATATTGTTCTGCGGACCGGCCGATATTTCCCGGGGAGGTTCCGGGCCCGAGTATCGCGATGCCCTTGCCGCCAGACTCGCCGCCGCCCTGCCATCCGAGCGCGTCGCGTTCGCCCCTGCGGAATTCGACGAAGTCGCCCTTGCCCGTCGCTACCGAGAGATTGATCTTTTTTGTTATCCAAGCCTGGCCGCGCAGGGGGAAACGTTTGGCGTCGGCGCGGTGGAGGCCATGGCGGCCGGTGCCGTGCCGATCGTCTCCGACCTCGTTTGTTTTCGTGATTTCCTTCGGCCTGCGATCAACGGCGAACGCTTCGACCATACCCAGGCCGAAGCCGCCGCGCGGCTTGCCGACATCCTGGCCGGGCTGATCGCCGATCCGAGCCGCCGGACCGCCCTTTCCTCGTGCGCGGCCATCGACGCCCAAGCCTACGATTTTCCCGTTTACGCCGCGCGCCTGCTCGAAGATTTCGAGTCGCTCGTCTCCCCCCTCGACCGCGATCGGTCCGCCCGTTAATCAATTCCCATGTCAGGCGAACCTCCCTATCTGGGCCAAAACTGCGTCACCCCGTTTTCACGCCGTGAAATCATGCTGCGTACGTTGTGGGATGTCGTGCAGGCGACGCTGTTTCGCTGGAGCCCGCGGCATTGCCACTGCTTTCGCGCCCGTCTCCTGCGACTCTTCGGGGCAAATATCCCCGCACCCTCGCAAGTCGTGGTCTTTCCCACCGCCCGAATTTTCTTCCCGTGGAAGCTCCATCTCGCGCCGCGATCCATGATTGGCCGCGAGGTGATCGTCTACAATCTCGCCCCTGTCATGCTCGCCTACGGCGCCAATGTCAGCCAGCGCGTTCACCTCTGCGCCGGCTCGCATGATTTCCTCCAATGGAGCATGCCGCTCGTCACCGCTCCGATCGTCATCGGGACAAACGCCTGGGTCGCAGCCGAAGTCTTCATCGGTCCCGGGGTAACCATCGGAGAACTCGCCGTCATCGGCGCACGGTCCGTGGTCGTGCGGGATCAACCCGGGCGAATGATCTGCGCCGGCCATCCCTGCCGCCCGCTCAAGCCCCGTCCCGATCCGCAATGAGGATCGCCCAGATCGTCGCCAGCCTGGAGTCGCGCCATGGTGGTCCTTCGCGCTCTGTTCGTGGACTCGCCACCGGCCTCGCCCACATCGGCCATGAGGTCGAACTGCTCAGCACCGCCACCGATGGCGACGGCATCGCAAGAAACGAAGCAAGCCTGACCACGCGGACTTTCCGCCGTGAATGGCCGCAGGCATTTTCGCCATCCGGCTCGTTGAACGCCCAGTTGCACGGCGGCGATTACGAAGTAGTGCATGATCATGGGTTGTGGTTGCGTCCCTTGCACTATGCCCATCGCGCGGCGGCAAAGGCATCCAGCCCCCTGGTGATATCCCCGCGCGGCATGATGAGTCCCTGGGCATGGAACCACCATCGTTTCAAAAAAGCGCTGGCGGCGCGGTGCATACATCCCGGCGCATTCGCGGCCGCCGCCGGCTGGCATGCCACCTCCGAAACCGAGGCGAACGATATCCGCGACCTGGGGTTCACCCAACCGGTGTGCGTCGCACCCAACGGCGTTGATGCGCCTTCATCCGACGACGAATCCGCCGCGGTGCGCTATTGGCTCGCGATTCGGCCTGCGCTCTCCGGGCGTCGCGTGGCTTTGTTTTATTCGCGCCTCCATTCCAAGAAGCGGGTGCTGGAGTTGATCAAGCTCTGGCTCTCGGCCCCGCGCGGAGACTGGGTTCTTCTGCTGGTGGGCATTCCGGAAGAGTACTCGGTGGCACAACTCGAAGCCCTCGTACTCCGTCATGGAGCCGCCGACCGGGTGTTCGTCCACGATGGCACCAACGCGCCGCCCCCTTACGCCGTCGCATCGCTTTTTTTGCTCCCGTCCCACTCGGAAAATTTTGGCCTCGTGGTGGCCGAAGCCCTCGTGCGCGGCATGCCCGTGATCGCGACCGAAACGACCCCCTGGCAAAATCTCGATGTGATCGATGCCGGATATTGCGTCGCATGGACCAACTGGAGTCGCGCGCTCGCGTCGTTGCTCGCCGAAAGCCCGGATGCGTTGCATGCCCGTGGCCGGCGCGGACAGGCCTGGGCCACGGAGGCGTTCTCCTGGGAAAAAATCGCCGGCATGCTCGCCGCCTTCTACGAACAATTACGGGGCGCCGCCCGATGAGACGCACCTCATTCGCCATCTCTTCCTCCCGGCTCGAAAAAGCAGTCCTGATCCACTTGGGCGTCCTGCTGTTGGCGGCAAGCTGGGTCTACGGCGGAAACATCTGGTGGATGCGCGCCGCGCTCACCGTCTGGGCCGGCCTTGGCGCCGGCCTGACCCTCGTCGCATTTCTTCAGCCCGGGGACACCGGACGCGATGCCCGTCGGAAAGCGTGGTGGTTGGCGCCATGGTTGCTCCTGGTCGTCCTCATCGTCGCAAGCTGTTTCAATCCCAGTTTTGTTCCCGTGATCTGGGATGGCGAAACCCGATGGGTGCATCGCGGTCCGGCCCATCCCGGCTGGCCCAGCACGGTGGATCCCGGATCGACGCTGCGCGAGCTGGCATTCGGCGCGGGCGTATATCTTTCCGCCTTCAATCTGTTGCTCGTCGTGCGAAGCCGTCGCGCCTTGCGCCGGCTCCTGATTGTCGGCGCGACCAGCACCGTCCTGCTCGCGGTGTTCGGCACGATTCAAAAACTCGGGGCGCAGGATTTTTATTTCGGTTCGGCAACCTCGCCCAATGAGAGGTTCTTTTCGACGTTCATCTATTACAACCACTGGGGCGCTTTCATGATCCTGTGGCTCACGATTGCGGCGGGACTCGGGTTCTATTACGCGTCCAACCATCGAGCGCGCGACTTGTGGCACTCGCCCTTCACCGTTGCGGCCATCGGCGCAGTGGTTCTCGCGATCAGTGCTCCCGTCAGTGCGTCGCGTGCAGCCACCGGTATGGCCGGCATGGTTGTCATGATCGCGCTCGCACACACCCTCGCATGCATCACCACGCATCGGCGCACTCAACGACGTCCTGTCTGGCCTCCCGTCCTCACCTTGATCCTGCTGGTCTCACTGACACTCGGCGTAACCGGCTGGCTCGCGCATCGCTCGATCAACGAGCGTTACACCGAGACCCTCGCCACGCTTGAAACAGACCAGTCGCTCGTCGAAGGACGGCGCGAACTCTATCGCGACACCTGGACCCTCGCCATGCAGAAACCCTTATTCGGCTGGGGGCTCGAAAGCTACGGTACGGCGTTCATGCTCATCCGTCCCCGCCCCCTTGCCCCCACCCGTCAGTATGAGGCCAGCTATGTGGAGGCTCATTCCGACTGGCTTCAGTCCATTGCCGAAACCGGATTTGTCGGCACCCTGCTGCTTTTCCTAATGGGATTGGTCCCGCTTCTTTCGATTTCATGGCGCGCGCTGATGCACCCGCTTGTGGCGTATCCATTGATCGGATGCGCAACCATCGCGTTGTATGCCTGGGTGGAATTCCCGTTCGCCAGCGGAGCGGTGTTCATCGCGTTCTGGACGATATTCTTTTCGGCGGTGCGCTACGCCCGCTTGCAAGGCGGCGCCGCGCCGGACGGAACCTGACTCATGTTTTCCATCGTCATTCTTACCCTCAACGAGGAGCAAAACCTGCCGGCCTGCCTGGCCAGCACGGCCGGTTGCGACGACGTCGTGGTTCTCGACTCCGGCTCGACCGACCGCACTGCGGAGATCGCACGAGCGGCCGGTGCGCGTGTTTTCGTCAATCGCTTCGAGAACTTCGCCCAGCAGCGCAACCATGCCCACGATGCCATCCCCTTCCGGCACGAATGGGTGTTCCATCTTGATGCCGACGAGACCTTCACTCCCGAACTGGTCGCCGAATGCGCGGCCCGCGTCGCGAACGCTGAAACGGCGGGACTCGATGGTTTCTTCGCCGCGCCGAAGATGATGTTTCGCGGACGCTGGATTCCTCACTGCACGGACTATCCCGCCTGGCAGGCCCGCTTCGTCCATGTCCAACGGTTTCGTTTTGTACAGGCCGGCCACGGCCAGCGC
>JANJTQ010000132.1 GCA_024711005.1 Opitutaceae bacterium
CATCAACCCGTCCCTCCTCCAGTTCCGCGCCCGCACCGGTCCCATGACCAGCGAACTTGTGCGCAACCCCGCCGCGCACGGCCTCGGACTCCCTCAAGTCCCTTCTCGTCTCGTCCCCGCCTCGACCACCCGCTCCATCTGCGGCTTTTGCAGCACCGGCTGTTCCCTGAGCGTCCACCTCGATGCCACTGGCCAGGCCATCAACCTGAGCCCCGATCCCGCCTATCCGGTCAACATGGGCATGGCCTGCCCCAAGGGTTGGGAAGCCCTCACGCCGCTCGGTTCCATCGATCGACTCAAAACCCCGCTCCTGCGCAATCCCGACACCGGCGAACTCGAATCCGTCTCGTGGGAAACCGCCCTCCGCGCCTTCATCAAAAATTTCAAACGCATCCAGTCCGACCACGGTCCGCACAGCCTCTCGTTTCTCAGTACCGGCCAGATCGTCATGGAGGAGATGGCCTTCCTCGGCGCGCTCGCGAAGTTCGGCATGGGCATGCTCCACATCGATTCCAACACGCGCCAGTGCATGGCCACCTCGCACGTCGCCTACAAACAATCCTTCGGCTTCGACGCCCCGCCTTTCACCTACGCCGATTTCGAGGAGAGCGACGCCCTCATCTTTATCGGAGCCAATCCGTGCATCGCCCATCCCATCATGTGGCAGCGCGTGATGAGGAACAGGCGCTCCCCCGAAATCGTGGTCGTCGATCCGCGCCGCACCGAGACCGCCGTCGCCGCCACGCTCCACGTCCCGCTCCGGCCCAAGAGCGATCTGACCCTCCTCTACGGACTCGCCCGACTCCTCATCGCGCGCGGTGCCGTGAAGCGCGATTTCATCGACGCCCACACGAGCAACTACGCCGCCTTCGCCTCCTTCGTCGCCAAATTCACGCCCGACCACGTCTCCGCGGAAACGGGCCTGCCCGTCGAGACGCTTGATCGCATCGTCGAAATCATCGCCACCCGCGAGCGCGTCTCTTTCTGGTGGACGATGGGCGTCAACCAGGGCCACGAATCCACGCGCACCGCCCAGGCCATCATCAACCTCGCGTTGATGACCGGTAATATCGGCCGCCCCGGCACAGGCGCCAATTCCATCACCGGCCAGTGCAACGCCATGGGCTCGCGCCTGTTTGGAAACGCCTCGTCCTTGCTCGGTGGATACGATTTCGCCAGTCCCTCCGACCGCGCCCATGTCGCCGGCATTCTCGGGATCGACGCATCGCGCATCCCGTCCGAAAAAAGCTGGGCCTACGACCAGATCATGGACGGGATCGACAGCGGGGCGATCAAGGGCCTCTGGGTCATCGCCACGAACACCGCACACTCCTGGATCAACCAAAAGCGCTTCCCCGAACTGCGCCGCAAATTGGATTTCCTCGTCGTACAGGACATGTATGCCACGACGGAAACCGCGCAGATGGCCGACCTCGTCCTGCCCGCCGCCGGTTGGGGTGAAAAAGAAGGTGTGTTCATCAACAGCGAACGTCGCCTCGGCGTTGCCCGCAAAGTCTCACGTTCGCCCGGACAGGCGCTGAGCGATTTCGCCATCTTCAAGCTCGTGGCCGAGGCCTGGGGTTGCGGTGAACTCTTCCGCAAGTGGGAGTCACCCGAAGCCGCTTTCCGCATCCTGCGCGAACTCTCGCGCGGACGCCCCTGCAACTTCACCGGCGTCGAAGGCTACGATCATCTCCAACGCGAAGGCGGCATCCAATGGCCATTCCCGGGAGACCTCAGATCGGTCGGATCCGGCCGATCCGACCGATCTTTCACCCACCGCCGCCTCTTCGCCGACGGCAGGTTTTTCACACCCGATCAACGCGCGGTCTTCCTTTTCGATGAGCCGCGTCCGATGCCCGAACAGCCCGACGCGACCTACCCGTTTCTGCTCAACACCGGTCGCGGCTCCTCCGCGCAGTGGCATACCGGTTCACGCACCAACAAGAGCGATGTGCTCCGAAAACTCGCCCCGACGTCCCTCTATGTTGAGATCAACCCGGCTGACGCCGCCATCCTCGATATTGCCCACAACGACGAGGTGATTGTTCACTCGCGACGCGGCAAGGCGCCGGCATTCGCCGTGGTCACCTCAACGATCCAGCCCGGGCAGCTCTTCATGCCGATGCACTTCGACGCGGTGAACCGTCTGACGTTTCCCGCCTTCGACCCGCACTCGCGCCAGCCGTCCTACAAAGCCTGCGCCGTCCGCATCACCCGCGCACGCAGTCGTTCCGACGCCTGAGCGCTCGTTCCCGCCCCGGGTCGCTCACGCCTCCCCGCTACGCCCCCGAACCCGGCCCGATCCGCGGATGCACAACCATGTTCCGGCCGGAACATGGTTGCGCACGGATCCCGGCCGCATTTCTCCTCCTGTCGTGCACAAGTGTGTTCCGGTCGGAACATAGTTGTGCACGCCGATCGAGATATAAGCAGGACGCGTTTGCCAGGCTTCGTTGGCCACGCCGCCGGCCATGAGCGCCTTTTTTGAGTTTATCCGCCACCCCTTCGAAATCGGCAGCCTGCGGATTTCCATTCTGTCCGTGGCCGTATGCCTCGGCTTGTTGCTCCTCCTGCTGCTGGTCGTGCACATGCTCAAAACCGCGCTGCGCACCCGCATCCTGCCACCGCAGCGATGTACACGCGGTCGAAGCCGCCTTGCTCGCCGCCTTCACCACCGGCCCGACAAGCTCCGCAGCCAGGTCGACGTCCGCATTTGGGAGGAATTCAAACGCCAAGGCATCGAGATTCCTTATCCGCAACGCGACCTCTACATCAAAGAATTTCCGGGCCGGGAAACCCCGTCGGCCTGCGAACGGCATCAAAATCTCAAATCCTCCTGATCTCGACGACTGAAGGTCGAACCATCACATGCCTTGCTGGTCTCGCGTGATTTCACGCTTTTCCCGATTTCCCGCATGACCTTCCACCAGGCCCTGATTCTCGGCATCCTCGCCGTCACCGTCACGATGTTCCTCCGCACCCCGTGGCGACACGACATGGTTGCGATGGGTTCGTTGTTATTGTGTGTGTTCGCGGGTCTGGTGCCGGCAGCCGACGCCTTCGCGGGCTTCGGACACCCCGCGGTCATCACGGTCGCCTGCGTGCTCGTGCTCAGCCGCGGACTTCAGACCTCCGGCGCGATCGATGTAATCACGCGGACCCTGTTGCCGGCGTCGGCCGGACCGACGTTGACGATCGCTGCCGTCACCGGACTGGCGACCGTGCTGTCGGCATTCATGAACAACGTCGGCGCCCTTGCCCTGCTCATGCCGGTGTCGATTCAGATCGCCTCGCGCCTGGGACTGCCGCCCGGTCGCGTGCTCATGCCGCTGGCTTTCGGTTCGATCCTCGGCGGTATGACCACACTGATCGGCACACCGCCCAATCTGATCGTCTCGGGCTTTCGCGCGCAAACAGGCGCAGGCAGTTTCGCGTTGTTCGATTTTTCACCTGTAGGTCTGGCGGTGGCCGGAGCCGGCGTGTTGTTTGTCGCACTGATCGGCTGGCGGCTGGTGCCGGCCCGGGAGCGGGCGGGCATGGAGGGTTTCCACACTGGCGCTTACCTGACCGAAGCCAGAATCCAGGAAGGCGGCAAAGCCGTCGGGAAAACCTTGCGTGACCTCGGACCGGTGCTGGATGCGGCCGACGCGCAAATCGTCGGATTCGTGCGCGGAGCGCATCGCGTGGCGACGCTTCCGCCCAACCAAGTTCTACACACAGGCGACATTCTGGTGATCGAAGCCGAACCGGAGTCGCTGGCGCAAACGCTCACCAGCCTTGGTTTGACGCTGGTCGAAGACGTCAAAGACAAGAACCAGACCGTCCCCAAAACGAAAGACTTGACCGATCCCAAGGAGACCAAGCCAGCCGCGGGTGAGGGATCGGAAATTGTGTTATTGGAAGTGGCGGTGCGACCGGACGCCGGCCTGATCGGGCGCTCCGCAACCGACCTGTTGTTGCGCAGCCGCCACGGCATCAACCTGCTGGCATTATCGCGCCAAGGCCAGCGTTCGATCAAGCGACTGCGCTCGGTTCGGTTCCAGGCCGGCGACGTCCTGCTCTTGCAAGGATCGACCGACGCGGTGTCGGCCTTCTCCTCGGAGCACGGCTGCGTGCCGCTGGCGCGACGCGAGATCCGCGTGCCAGACAAACGACGGGCGGTTCTGACCTCGGTTATTCTGGGCTTGGCGGTGGCGGGCGCGGCGTTTGGCTTATTACCCGCCGCGGTGGCGTTCGCGGCCGGCGTGCTCGCCTCGATGGCGCTCAAAGTCACGCCGGTGCGCACGGTGTATGATGCGGTGGACTGGCCCGTCGTGGTGCTGTTGGCGGCACTGATCCCGGTGGCCGGCGCGATGGAGACAACCGGCGCGGCCGATCTGGTGGCGCGGGCGTTGCTCGACAATATCGCCCAAGGCCACGCGGTGATCGGTCTCGTGCTGATCCTGGTGGTGACGATGACGCTGTCCGATTTCATGAACAACGCCGCGACCGCCGCGGTGATGTGTCCGATCGCGCTGAGCACGGCGGCCCAGCTCAAAGTGAACCCCGATTCGTTTCTCATGGCGGTGGCGATCGGCGCATCGTGCGCGTTTCTCACTCCGATCGGACACCAAAACAACACACTGATCCTCGGGCCCGGCGGCTTCCGTTTCGGAGACTACTGGCGACTTGGCCTCCCGCTGGAACTGGTGGTTCTGGCCGTGAGCATCCCCGCCCTCCTTCACTTCTGGCCGCTGTAAACGAGCCGCGGACGACCGCAACTTCGCCGTTGGCTCCTGGCTCAACACGACCTAATCGTGGGACCCGCATGTCCGACGAATCCAATGCCCAGTTCACCGAAGCGCGCGACCTTTTGCGCATCGCAGGCGGAATCAAACCCGCCCTTGATGTGCTCGTTTCGCAGTTCAACGTCCTTCAGGTGCGCGCCCAGTTATTGCTCACCCTGGCCACGCTCGCGCTCACCATCACCGGCTTCTCCGGCCCCCGTATCGCCTCCGCCGGCGCCTTCAGTCGCAACGCACTCGCCGCGGGACTGATCCTGGTGCTGATCAGCGTGCTTTTGATTCTGTCCACCGGTCTGCGCATCCGCTGGGTGACGCAGTTTCGC
>JANJTQ010000154.1 GCA_024711005.1 Opitutaceae bacterium
TTGGTGGGGCTGCTCGACAGTGATAACGAGAAGGTGAGAACGTTTGCGGGCTATGTGGTGGCGGATTTGGACGGACTGACGGAGTCGGATCTCGATGCCCTCATCGAAGCGCGCAAGCGAGGCGATGCCCTGACGACCTTCCGCCGAGCCAATGGGGTTGAGCCGAGTATTGTTGTATTTGGGCTCTTTTGGGCGCGGTTCGCTTGATTGAGTTCGGCTTAAATCTTGACGAATTCGTAATTCGCGAATCATGTATTTGATTAATGTTAAAGGCACAAGATGTAATTATCGCGCTTAAACTGTTGAGGTCGTTTCCAGAGCTGAGTTTCGCGGAATTGGGGAGGTCCGTCGGGCTCAGTGCGTCGGAAGCGCATGGCAGTGTGCGGCGATTGATCGAGGCCCGACTGGTGGAGCCTGATTCGCGTCGCGTCGTCCGGCGTTCGCTTTTGCGCTTTCTTCAGCACGGCGTGCCTTTCGCCTTTCCGGCCAATCTCCGTGAAACCACCCGCGGTCTGCCTACCGCTTGGGGCGCGCCGGTCTTGCGTGATCACTTCGTCACCGACGAAGCACCGCCGGTGTGGCCTGACCCTGAAGGCACTGTGCGCGGACAGTCCGTGAAGCCGCTGTATCCGAGTGTGGTTGCCGCAGCCATGCGCGATCCCGAACTCTACGACTATCTCTCGTTGGTGGACGCGCTTCGTCTCGGGCGAGCGCGAGAACGGAAGATGGCGGAGCAGGAGCTGGAAAAACGCCTTGCTGACAGCGCGTCATGATTCTTCCCGCCCTTTTGGCAGAGGTCGCCGCCAAGCTTGAACCACTCGGGCTCAACTATGCCTTTGTGGGCGGCTCCATTGTCGAATTCCTGCTCGATCATCCGGGACTGTCACCGGTGCGACCCACGGATGATTTGGACCTGATTGTAGAAGTTGTGGCCAGCCGACACTACGCCGAGTTGGAGCGGAAATTGAGGGCGGCCGGGTTTGGGCATGACATGTCGGCGGGCGCGCCAATTTGCCGTTGGCTGCACCGCGGAATCGTCATCGACATCATGCCCACCGAAGGATCGCTGATTGGACTTAATACGTCCTGGTTTGCCGAGGCACTCGCAACGGCGCGGGTTCAAGTTATTGCCGGTGTGTCCGTCCCGTTGATTTCACCGGTCGCGTTTATCGCCACCAAACTGGCTGCCTTTACGGACCGAGGCGCGGGCGATTACCACGGCAGCCACGATCTGGAAGACGTCATCACGGTGATCGACGGACGCGTGGGCATCGTGGATGAAGTCGCCCAAGCGGAGCCGCGACTGCGGGCCAACGTGCGGGAAGGTATCCACGGACTGGTGACAAACCCCGATTTTCAAGAATCGCTTGCGGGTCACCTGCCCTTCGACGCCGCCAGCCAGCGTCGCCTCCCGGCGCTCCGAGACAAACTCGATCGAATCGCTCGAATTTGATCCGACCGGCACTCGAAAAGTAGCAGGTATCGGCCTTCCCATTGGCTGGACGGGCTCTAGAGGCCACATGCGTAAGAAAGCTGGAGGCGCACGTGGGCTCTTATCAGCGTTGTTGATCATGCGAGGACTCCGCTTTTTTCTGCTCACCGCGTCATTGCAGATCACTCTAGGACTCACGGCCGGCAAGGCTGCCGACGACAAACCGTCGCTGGAGGATCTGATCGCCACGATACCCCAAGTCGTCACCGGCGATGCCGGAATCAACGGAGCGGAGCAGCAACTTGCTCGCGAGCTTCAGGGCTTTGGTCCGACCTCGGTTCGCCGTTTGGTGGGGCTGCTCGACAGTGATAACGAGAAGGTGAGAACGTTTGCGGGCTATGTGGTTTCGGGGTTGCACGGGCTGACGGAGTCGGATCTCGATGCCCTCATCGAAGCGCGCAAGCGAGGCGATGGCTGGATTCCTCGCGCTATTGCGCGCATTGGGACACCTCGGGCGATCGCGTTTCTGATCGATGACATCCGGAGCAAGCCCCAGGCACACACTCAAGTTACGTCCGCCTTGGTCATGGTCGGAGAGAAGGCTCTCCCGGCATTGGCCGCGTTTTTTGGCGATCAGGCACCGATCAGCGATGAATTGAGTCAGACGACTGGCTCGATCTTCGCCGACATGGGAGCAAAAGCGAAACCAGCCGTGCCTCTATTGTTGGAATTCTCGACGAATAAAAAGCTGCCCATGCCAAACCGGCTCGGTGCGGTCGCTGCGTTGGGGGCTATCGGACTGGGAGCGGCCGAGGCCGTGCCGAAATTGCGGGAGTTGGCAAAATCCGAACCAGCGAGTTTCTCGGATGCAGTTGACCAAGCCATCCTCGGCATTGGTACACCCGATGCGGCCGAGATTCTGGCGGCACGGTTACGGGCGGCTCCGATGGATGGACGACGCGATGCCATACTCATCCTCAGAGATATTGCGGCGCTGAAGGAAAACGGACGAGGAGCCGGTCCCTTGGTGGCCAGGATCCTCGATGGAGAGAGTTGGGATGACCGGGTATGCGCGGCGCGCACCCTCGGGTATATTAGTTACAGTCCCGCCTCGGCAGACTTGAAGCGGATGATTACATCCAAAGAGGACTGGCGGTTGGTTTACACGGCCACGGAGTCACTCGGCCGTCTAAAAGATAGCTCAGCGGTGCCGGACCTTCGCCTGCTTGCGAAAGACCACTGGTCGCCTGTCGTCAGGAAGGCTGCGCTCAAGGCAATTAACGTAATTCAGGGAAACGAGGTTTATGAGTCCCGATGGCATCCATCGAATTTTCCTTTCGAGTATTTCGAATACGAAAACCTTGGTTATGCCTCTTCTGAAGAGGCCAAAAAGGAAAGTGCGAAGAACCGATTTATCGCGGAGGCAGGGAGGTTGTCCCCCGCTGAGGTCGATAGAATCACATATGCGATTGAAATCGTCGGTTTCGATGAAAAGGGGCGACACGTAACGAAAAGAGAGGCGAGACCCGATTGCGCTCTGCATTTTGGCAATGGCGTGCTCATCGGTGGAGATCGCGGCGAATGGGGAGGAGAGTTGGTCTATCGGGATGAAAAAGGCGTGTCGCAGGTTCTTGTCGCAAAAAACACTCATGCCCTGCACCGGATGCCGTTTGGTGTGGTTGCGACTATAGGACTGGCGCACCTGAGTATGAATTCCGGCTACATCTACCTTGTTACTGCGGAGCCCGGGGGAGCTCCGTTGGCCAAACCTTGGAAAACGCTCCCGGGCGCACCGATGAGGTCGGGCATTCTTGAAAACGGAGACCTCTTCGTCGCGTGTTACGGCGGTGATGTTCTGATTACTCCGGCGGGAGAGTTCAGGAGAGTAGAATAGGGTCAGATCAGGTCGGGCTACTTCATCGGGACCATGCCGATTTGCACCCATTGTTTGTGGGTGAACAACGGTTCCGCGTGCCAGGCGGGCATGACCGGGCCGCGCGGTTTGATCTTGGGCGGGTCGGATTTCATCAAGATCCCCGAGACCGTGCCATCATCGGTGTCGAGGATTGGCCCGCCGGAAATGTAGTCCGACAGCGCGTGGTCGACCGAGTACGAGCCCGCCGGGGTGGTGCGGCTCACGCAAAAGGCGGGTAGCATCCGGCCTTGGTCCTTATGAAAGGCACAGAGCAGAAAAAGAAAGGCCCCTTTTTTCTGCGGACTGGCGGCGGGGGTGGACAGGCGGCCGGGTACGGACGTGGCTTTGAGAAGAACCACCCGCGAGTTGGGCGCATGGACGGCGTCGATGAATGTGATCTTGTTTCCCTGCCAGTCGCGGATTTTGACCCAGCGATTTTGGGTCAGGAAACGCACGTCGGTGGCGAGGTAATCTCCTTTGTCGTAGCGAACGTAGAAACCGAGGCCGCTTAATACGTCGCCTTCGATCGTGACGATGGCGGCGCGCTGCTCGGGGGTGAGAGGAGGCAGCGCGGACTGGGCCTGCGGTTGGTCTTCGGGACGTGCGATCAAGAGACCGGCGGCGCGTCCGGTGATGCGGATGTTTTCTTTCAGTTGTTCGAGCGGAATGAAGGGCACCCACTGCATCGCGGTGTTTTCGAAATTGTCCTCCAAAGACGGATAGAGGTTGGCTTCCTCGCCGTCACGGAGGGGGCGGATGTCACAAAAAAGATCCACGATCTCGCTGAAGTTCCGTCCCTTGGTCTGAGTCAGCACGCGTCGCACGATCAGGTTGTCGGCGTCGAACCAGATCGTGGATGTCGGGCGGTCCAGCCGGATGCATTCGTGCCCGGCGATGTTCTCCCGTCCGGCGATCCGACTCGTGTCGTTGAGGCCGGGGAAAACCGTTTTCGAGGGGCGATACGTCCGAAACATGTCCCACGCGAACGGATGGATGTCGGCCATGGCTCGGGAGAGCCGGGGCATGATATTCTTGCGGTAGGTTTCCGCGGTCACCGGCCGGTCGATGAGTTTGTTTTTGTCGGAGCTCCACTCGCCGACCAGGAAGCGCGGTCCCTTCCGTTCGATTCGGTAGCCGACTCGGGTGACGTAGTCGTGCGAGGTGATTTTTTTCTCCGGATCTCTGCTCGAATAGGCGCGTCGCGAGACGCCGACCAGAGCGGTCACTCCCGGACGTTCGTGGACAATCTTTGAGACGGACGTTTCGGCATAGGGCAGGATGACATCGTCCCAATAAAACGTGCGCGTCCAAGTCTGCATCGAAAAGCGGCCCAGCCGGGCATGGGCATCGTTCGATCTGCTCATCAATTCTTCGGGCGTGTAATCGACTGCCGCCGTGCGTGCGATGGGGATCGCCCCCAGGAACACGATCCAAAGGGTGACGGGAAGAAGACGTCCCGCCGCGTGGCACTGCCTCTGAAGAATATTTCGCAAGACGTTAGTCAGCGGGTAACTGGCCAACGAGGCGAGCCATTATCCCGCTCCTTTCGCGGCACATCTCCACGTAGCGGCCGAGGTAACGAGGCCGGGCTCGGGAAAGCCCCGGCCCGCCAGCCTCCTTGCGTCGTCTGCTACTCGCCATTCGCGTCGCCCACTGTGTCCTTGTCACTCGGGTTTTCCTTCGGCTCTTCTCCCCGTATGTCCGAGTTGCCCACGGTCGACATTCGCACCCGGCTCGACGCCTTATATCGCGCGGAAGCCGGTCGCATTCTCGCCACGCTCATTCGCCTGCTGGGAAACTTCGACGTGGCCGAGGACGCGATGCACGACGCGTTCAATGCCGCCCTGCAACGCTGGCCGGAGGAGGGCATCCCGACGAACCCGCGCTCGTGGCTGATCTCGGCCGCTCGCTTTAAGGCGATCGATGGGTTCCGCCGCCGGGTGCGCCTCGATGCCTCACAGGACGATGTGGCCGCCACGCTGCATGGCACCGAAATCTCTCCGGCAACTGCCGCCGACGAGTTCTCCGATGATCGGCTCATGCTGATCTTTACTTGCTGCCATCCCTCGCTCGCTCCCGAGGGTCGCGCGGCGCTCACCTTGCGCGAGGTGTGCGGACTGACGACCGAGGAAATCGCGCGCGCCTTTCTTGCGTCGGCCCCAACCATCGCCCAGCGGATTGTCCGGGCAAAGGCGAAGATCCGCGATGAACACATCCCTTTCAAAGTCCCGTCTGATGAGGAATTGCCGGGGCGCTTGGGCACCGTCCTCGCCGTGGTCTACTTGCTGTTCAACGAAGGTTACTCCGCGTCTTCGGGCTCTTCCCTGACGCGTGTGGAATTGTCGGCCGAGGCTATCCGGCTAGGACGCATCCTCGCTGAGTTGCTCCCGGAGCCCGAGGTCATGGGGCTGCTCGCGCTCATGCTGTTGCAGGAATCGCGACGTGATGCGCGCGTCGATGCCGACGGAGATCTGGTGTTGCTCGAAGCCCAGGATCGAACGACATGGAATCAGGCGTTGATCCACGAAGGCATTTCCCTGGTGGAGCGCGCCCTCTCGACCCGACGCTTCGGCCCCTACCCGCTTCAGGCCGCCATCGCCGCCGTGCATGCCGAGGCCCGCACACCCGAGGAAACCGACTGGCGGCAGATTTGCGCGCTCTATGCCGCGTTGCTCGAAATGCAGCCTTCGCCGGTCATCGAACTCAACCAGGCCGTGGCCATCGCGATGCACCAAGGGCCGCAAGCGGGACTGGCGCGGATCGACGCTCTCTTCGCCCGCGGTGAATTGCGGGACTACCACCTCGCGCATGCGGCGCGCGCCGACCTTTGCCGCCGGCTTGGTCGTCGCGACGAGGCGCGGTCGGCTTACGAGCAGGCGTATTCACTCGCGAAGTCCGAACCGGAGAAACGCTATCTGCAAAAACGGCTTCAGGAACTCGGCTGATTTTTTTCGACTGCCTGTCGAAAACCACCCTCGTCCAATCGACCAGTCTATGAACGGCGTCCAATCCCGGGCCCGTTCCCCACAAACAATCATGAAATACATCTGCCTTGGTTACATTGACCCCAACACGCTCGCTTCCGCCTCGGAAGACGAAGCAAACGCGATGATGGATAGTTGCTTTGCCTATGACGAGGAACTCCGCGCCAACGGCCATTTCAAGGGTGGCGAGGCGTTGCAGCCGCCCAACACGGCGATGACGCTGCGCTACGCAAACGATCGGATCGTCGTCACCGACGGACCTTTCACCGAAACCAAGGAGCAGCTCGGCGGCATCATGATCCTTGAAGCCCGCGATCTGAACCACGCCGTCGAGCTGATCTCGAAGCATCCGGGCGCGAAATTTGGGCCTTGGGAAATCCGCCCCGCCGCGGACCTGAACGAGATGGTGCGGCAAAGCGAGGCACGTCGCCGCAAAGCCGCCGGGCAACCAGGTTGATTTCGATCCCGCATGCAAAGCGAGGCGGTTCCGGTGGCATCCGGGGAAAGTGCAGCCGGTTCGCGCGAGTCTGGGCCCGCGGACCAGAGGAATACTCCTGCTTGTCGCCCCTCCATTCCTGCGCATTCTCTCGGCCACATGAATGTGCACGCTCGTATCTCCAAGGAATGGCGCCGCCGGATGACCATGGTTGCCCTTATGCTCAATGGCACCGGCATTTGGTTTCTCTACGACGGCTTTATCGCCTGGCCGGCCGAGGCCGCCCGCTACCAACAACTCGTCACTGTCACCGCCGAGGTCGTTGCCCCGGGCGAAAAGCCCACGGATAAAAACCCCGCCGTTGTCCGTGCATGGACCAGTCACGCCGAAAAGAACGATCTCCCCACGAAGCTCCCCAAGGAGCGGACTCCCGGCGACCTTTCCGGCCAGCGCATAATCGGCGGAATCGTCATGGCGTTCGGGCTGTCCTTTGTCGGCTGGATTGCTCTCCAGCATCGCAAGAGCGTGCGTGCGGAGGGCGATCTTGTCACCGGTCCGGACGGCGAAACCGTACACCTCGACAGCATCGTCGAGATCGACCGCCGTAAGTGGCACAGCAAGGGAATCGCCTACGCCATCTACGAAAAGGACGGCAAGCGCCGCCGTCTCTGCCTTGACGACCACAAGTTCATCGGCTGCGAGGAAATCATCCTGGAGGCCGACCGCCGCATCGCCGCCCGCGCCGCAGCGTCCGGACCGTCCGACGCATCCTCATAAGCACCGCGTCTCAAGCCTGCCGGCGAAACTGTTTTGGGGTGAGCCGCGTGTGCGTCTTGAACGCATGACAAAAATGAGCGGCGTCCACGTAGCCGCATGCGGCGGCGATTTCTTTGACCGTGAGATCGCCTTCCTTCAACAGCGTCTTCGCCCGCTTCAGGCGCGCGTTTTGGATAAATCGTCTTGGCGTTTCACCTTCGTGATTGCGAAACAGCAGTGCGAAGTGCGAGGGGCTGAGCGAGTGGTAGCGCGCAAGATCGCGGATGCGCATCGGCTGGGTGAGATTACCGGCGAGCGTGAGGGCGGCCGATCGCATGAGCTGCGGCGCGCGGGTGCCCTTGGTGTGTTTGCGGACGTTGGCCACCGTGCCGGCCGGCGACAGGCGGCAGAGCAGAATGAGGATCTCACGCAGGGCGAGTTCGGCCCGCTCCGCATGGCCCAACGCGTCGCCCTGACGTTCGGCGCAGACCACGTCGAAGAGGCGGTTGAACTCGGCGGCGTATTCGCCCGAGGAAAGCGGCACCCGGAGAGAGTCGGGCACGTCCATCCGGTGGTCATCGGCGGAGTCGAAGCCGATCCAGCCGATGCGCGCCCGTGCGCCGGCCGGGATTTCTTCGTGGTGCGTTACGCCGGCCGGCACGAGCAACAGGTCGCCGGCGCGGAGGCGTTCGGTTCTCCTCCCGACGCGCCAGCGGCATTCGCCTTCGATCAGCAACGCGAGCTCGTGAAAAGCGTGTTGGTGGGACGAATACGCGAACGCCCGCTTCGACGCCCGAGGCATGACGACCGATAACTGAATACGCGGCGGATTTCGCCAGAATTGCAGATTCTCCATCTAAGGAGCTCCAAATGCGCAAAATTGCGGGATTAATACAATAAAAGATCCCGCTCCCGTCTTGGCAGAAAGGGCAACCGTGTTCACCGTTTGAACCCGTTAACCACCGCCCCATGAACCTCGCTCCCTCTCCCCTTCGTTGGGGCATTTTGAGCACCGGCCGTATTGCCGGTGTGTTTGCCCAAGGTGTTTCGGCCTCGCAAAACGGCCGCTTGGTCGCCGTCGGCAGCCGCACTGCGGAATCCGCGCAAGCCTTCGCCAGCACCCACGGCATCGCCCGCGCACATGGCAGTTACGAGGCATTGCTCGCCGACCCCGAGGTCGAGGCGGTCTATATCGCAACGCCGCATCCGCAACACGCCGAGTGGGTCATCAAGGCGGCCGAGGCGGGTAAACACATTCTCTGCGAAAAGCCGCTGGGGCTTAATCACGCCGAGGGGATGGTCATGGTGCAGGCTGCGCGCGAACACGGCGTCATCCTGATGGAAGCCTTCATGTATCGCTGTCATCCGCAGACGGCGAAGATCGTTGAGATCATTCGTTCGGGGGCGCTCGGCAAGGTGGGCCTGGTGCAGGCCGCGTTCAGTTTTAAGACCGACTACAATCCGACGTCGCGCCTGTGGACCAACGACGCGGGCGGCGGGGGTATTCTGGATGTGGGTTGTTACACTGTGTCGATGGCGCGTCTCGTTGCGGGAGCGGTCGTGGGCAAACCGTTTCTTAATCCGGTGTCAGTGGTCGGCGCGGGCGTGTTGCATCCGGAAAGCGGGGTCGATGTCTACGCGGCGGCGACTCTCAAGTTTCCCAATGACGTGATCGCGCAGCTTTCGACCGGCGTGGGCCTGACGCAGGACAACGTGGTACGCATCTACGGGACCGAAGGTTGGCTGCTCGTGCCATCGCCGTGGGTGATCAACCGCGAAGGCGGCAGTTCGAGGCTTCTTCTGCATAAGCCCGGAGCGTCCGCGCCCGAGGAAATCGCGATCGAGGCCGCGCCGCTTTACGCCCTCGAAGCCGACGCCTTCGCGGCCGCGGTGCGCGCC
>JANJTQ010000167.1 GCA_024711005.1 Opitutaceae bacterium
AGTCGCCGCAGTCCTTGCAGCCGAACATCGCGACCTTGCCGGCATGCTCGACGAAACGCAGCCACGCGGGGCCCTGTAACGGATCGCGGGCGGAGCCGGTGATTTTTTTGCCGGCATTCCAGAGACCGCGGCCCTCCTCAAACATCAGGCCGTGGACGAATTTGGAGAAACGATAGGTGTAGGTGACGTTGCGTGTCGGCCGGTCCTTCGCGGCAGTAGCGCCGTGGACGTCGTTCGCGCGCGACGGGTCGGCGAGGCCGGTGGCGGCGTCCTCCGCGTAGCTGAAAAACTCGCCGGGGCGGGAGTAACGGATCTCGCGGGCGAAGACGCGCCATTCGTCGGGGCCGAAGGAACGCTCGATGGCGAGCACGCGCTCCACTTCGGCGATGGAATGAATGCCGCCCAGATAACCGCCCCGATAGCCGAGCCCGCGATAGATCGCGAGCTGTTTGGCGGCGAGTTCGAGGAAGAAGGCCTTGCCGCGGTCGGGCGAGGCGGCGTGGCGTTCGCATTCGGCGGCGAGCGCGTCGGAGACGACGACACCGGGGATTTTTTGGTCGCGGAAGAGGCGGGCGACGCCGGGATTGAGGACGTAAACGTTGCCGATGAGCGGGACGCGGCCCCAGCCACGGGCGGCGAGCCAGGCGATGAGCTCGTGGATCTTGCGGGAGTCGTAGCCGATTTGGTTGATGATCCAGCGGGCGCCGCATTGAAGTTTTTTCTCCAGCTTGAGGAGCTGGGGGACGACCTCGTTCTCGTGTAGCTTAAAATTGGATACTACGCATCCCGGGAAGAAGGCGGTGCCTTCCAGATGTGCGGCATTTTTCGAGCCGGGCCGGGTGACGTTCAGGCCGGCGTTCATCTCGGCGAGGAGCGTGAGCAGGCCGACCGAATCGATGTCGAAGACAGGCTTTGCGCCTCCGTGGATACCGGGGCCGGAGTAGTCGCCGGAGAGGACGAGCAGGTTGTGCAGCCCCTGGCTGGCGAGGTGCCAGGATTCGGACTCGAGGGCGTTGCGGTTGAAATCCTTGCAGGAAAGGTGGACGACGACCTCGCGGCCGGCGGAGCGGATCAGCTCGCCGAGCGCGGCGGGGGCGAGTTGGGGGTTGCCGCCGGCGTTGTCGGTGATGGAGACCCAGTCGACGCGGTCGTGGGCGGCGAGTTCCTCGGCAAAGGCGACCGTCTTGGCGGCGCGCGTCTCGGCCACGGTGCCACGGGTCGAGACGAGCTCGACGCCCATCACGAAATCGCGCGTGCCCTCGAGTTTTTCGCGCAAGGTCATGGCGGGCAAAAAGCGGATCGCGCGGAGGGGCGCGGACTATGCGGCCGCCTCGATGAAGCGGAGGAACATCTCGACGCTGGACGGCGCGTCGGCCCCGTAGCCATCGGCGCCGATTTCGTCGGAGAACATCTTGTTCACGGGCGCCCCGCCGACGGCGATTTTCACGCCGGCGAGGTCCGGCTGTTGCTGGAACGCGTCGATGACGACCTTCATGTAGGGCATCGTGGTGGTGAGGAGCGCGGACATGCCGACGATCCGGGCGTCGTGCTCGCGGCAGGCCTCGATGAATTTCTCGACGGGCTGATCGACGCCGATATCGACCACCTTGAAGCCGGCGCCCTCGGCCATCATGCAGACCAGGTTCTTGCCGATGTCGTGGAGGTCGCCCTTGACGGTGCCCATGAGGAGGGTGCTGCGCGGCGGGTTGTTCGCGGCGTCGGCGATCATGAGAGGCTTGAGAATGGCCATGCCGGCCTTCATGGCGCGGGCGGCGACCAGCACCTCGGGGACGTAGAGGATGTTGTATTTGAAGTCCTCGCCGACGACCGACATGCCGGCGATGAGACCGGAGTTGAGCACCTCGTCCACCGGGCGGCCCTCGGCGAGGGCTTCGCGCACGAGGCGCTCCACTTCCTTGACGTTACCTTCGTAGAGAAACTGGTTGAGCTGGGCGTAGTCGGGCATGGGGAGGAAGGATGACGGAGGTTGAACGCGAAGGAATGAAGGGGCGGGCGGACCGGTCAGAGGGTCGCGGCGTCGAGGCAGGCGCGTTTGATGGCGAGCACGTTTTGGGTTGGGGTGCCGAAGGGGATGACGGCGGTGCCCATGATGAAACCGGGCAGGTCCCGTCCGCGGCGGATTTCGCGGGCGGCGACCTCGTAGATCTGGTCGGGAGTGCCGGTCTCGATGAGGCGGGGCGAGATGTTGCGACGCAGCGCACGACCGTGTTCGCGGGCGACGGCGGACCACTCGTCGAAGTCGCCGGTGAAATCGCAGAGCAGGTTGTTGGCCCCGGTTTGCGCGAGGAGGGCGGCGATGGGCGTGGTGTTGCCGCCGATGATCAGGGGAACGTCGCGCACGCCCTGGGTGAGGGCCCATTGCACGAGGTCCTGCGTCACGGGGAGAACGAACTCTTCATACATCGAGGGCGAGAGCAGTTCGGGCGAGGCTTGCGAGTCGAAGACGATGAGCTCGGCGCCGGCGTCGATGTAGGCCTTGGAAAATTCCTTGATGATGCGGCCGGAGTAATCGAGGACGTTACGCACCCAGTCGGGCTGGTCGAGGCAGGCGAGGAAAAGCGCCTCGGCGCCAACCAGGGAAATCGCGAGGGAGAAGGGGCCGGAGATGGCGCCGCGCAGCCAGAAGTCGTCACCGAGGGCCCGGCGGACATTGCGGGCGGCGGCGAGGTTGACGGGCATGCGTCCGTCCTTGAGCGGATTGGGCAGTCTGGCCTGCGAAAGGTCGTCGCCGACATGAACGACGTGATCTCCTGGTTTGATCCCGGGGATGGAGGTGTCGTCGCCCTCGTAGAAACTCACGGTGCAGCCGACCGCCTCGGCTTCGAGGTTGTAAACATCCACTCCGATAGCGAGCGCGTCGGGACCGATGGTCTCGTATTCGGCGAGAAGGGCGCGGGTGAGCAGATCGCCGTCGCGGGAGATGGCCGAGGGCGTGCTGCCGATGAACCAGGCTTTGTGCTCGTAGATCGCGGGCAGGAAGAGCGGCACGGGGCGGGCGGGACCGCAACGGAGGACGGATTCGACTTCGGCGCGCGTGGCCGGAACATGCGGGGTGGGGGGCATCGTCACCGACCATAGCAGAATGAGCGGGGGCGGCTTGGCGCTTAGGGTGAAAATGGCTTTGCGGATCGGGCGAAATCGCGCGTACTCGGGTCATGCCTGTTTCGTTGCCAGTTGCCGTGGACGTGTCCCCGGACGGGGTGGTTTTTGCGCAAAGCGTGCATGCCCGGGATTTCCACATGCCGGCGCGAACCGAGAGTTTTCACAAAGTCCTCTACGTGCAGCGCGGTCGGATGCGGCTCCATGGGAAAGAACTCGCGAGGCGCGCCGCGCGGCAAGGCGATGCGGGCGCGGTGTTCGTGGTGCCGGCGGGGCGGGAGCACCGGATCGTGGATGAAGTGCCGTCGGTGATCCTGTTGCTTTGCCTGGGCGACCGGTGGCTGCGCCGGACCCGCCAGGTGGCTGATCTATGGAGCGAACTGGTGGCCAAGTCGGACGCCGCCACGTTGGAACTCGGCACGGCGATGGCGGCGGAGTGGGAGCAGATGTGGCGGCGGGCCTTGCTGGAGCAAGCGAGTAATCGTACGGGCGCGGAGGTGCTGTGCGATGCGTTGACGCTGCAAGCGCTGGTCATGCTGGCGCGGCAGACGCCAGGCCAAGGAGACGATTCGGCGGAAGCGCGGGTGCGGCAGGTGACGCGCGAGATCGAGGAAACATTTTTGGAGCGCTGGACAATCGACGAGGCGGCGGGGCGGGCGGGGCTTTCGAGGCGGCACTTTACGCAGAGTTTTCGGCGCCTGAACGAATCCACGCTGGTGAATTACCTGCACAAGCTGAGGCTGGACCACGCCGAGCGTTTGTTGGCGAGCGGACGACACACCATCACGGGCGCGGCCTTTTCGTCGGGCTTTGAGGATCTGGCGCATTTCTATCGGCTGTTCAAGCGCCGCCACGGACGCGCCCCCGGAGAGTGGCTGGCCAAATAGGCGCGGCAGCGCTGGAGCTCGAATCGAGACTGAGCGACGCCTATCTTCTCGAAGCAGCGCCACAGCCCGGCTGATAGAGGTCGTTGCCCACAGCCTGACGCGCTTCCTTCACCCATGAAGCCATGAACTCAGGATTGATCGGCGCGCTCTGAAAGATCGACGGTGCGAAATCCAGCGCTTCGAACAGAAAGAACCGATCTTCGCGAAGAATCCGTAGTAGGAAATTCTGCTGCTGGGTTTCGTCCCAAGCTGCCATTGCTGAGTCCCACTGCCGTCCGACTAAATCGCGGACGTCGTCGCCGACGCCGAGATGGTGATAGGCCCCAGTGCTGAACTTGATAAAGCGGCTTGGCGATTGTTCGAGGCTGATCCACAGACTGGGGTCAGGTGGGCGTTACGCGCCGGATGAAATCGAGCATGAGCGGGACGGCGGCGGCTGCGTGCGTCTCGAGCAGCTTGTGGCCGGCGTCGAGAACATGGGCTTCCATCCTCGGCAGCGCTCGCATCCACGACAGGATCTCGGCGAGATCGAAGAAGGGATCGTGGCGCGCCCAGAACATCAGGGACGCCGGCTGCCGGTGCGCGAGGTATCGGGCGATGGCATCGAACCGGGCGACGTAGTTCCCATAGTCTGCGACGAGCGCTCGCTGTGTCTCCATCCGGCCCGGCAACTGCATCACCCGCCAGTCCTCTTCCCAGATTTCGGCCGGGATTCTCGCGGCCACGTCCGGCGGCATCCCGCCGAGATACCCGTTGCGCGTGCCTTCGAATGTCAGATGCGCGGTCGCTGCCGCCTCGTTTTCCGGGTTTGGGTGCGACCAGTAGTCCATCACCGGAGCCCATTGCGGACCGAGTCCTGTTTGATGAGCGTTGGCGTTCTGAATGACGAATCCCAACGTTTGTTCCGGCGCCTGCATGGCTATGTGAAATCCCACGGGCGCGCCGAAATCATGAAGGTAGATGTAGCGCGGCCCGACCGCGAGCCGGTCCAGCAGCTCCGAGATTGCCTGGCCAAAGGCGGGAAACGAGGGTTCCGGCAGAACGTCCGACTCGCCGAAGCCCGGCAGATCCGGCGCGATCACGTAGGTGGCTTGCGACAACTCGGGCACGAGTTCGCGGAAATAATTCGCCGAGCCCGGAAAACCGTGCAGGAGCAGCATCGCGGGCTTGGACGCGTCACCCGCCGTGAAAAAGGACAACTCCGTGCCGCCGGATAAGCGAAGTCGTTGCCGGGTCGTGTTCCGCGCGTTTTTCTTTTTGTGCATCCCGAATATTAATCCTCGTCGCGGCACTTCGCCATGGGGCGGTTCGAGGAGCTCTTGTCCGGTGTTTGCTCCCGTTGCCGCCTGGCCGGGGATCGGTTAGCTTCAGCGACTTCAGCGGCACCGGTTACGCAATGAGCAATACCCAAACTCCACGGTTTGATGTCGTGAAACATCGCCGGGCCGACATCGTTGGCGTGGACACGTTTTACCGTGAAGCCGGTCCCGCCGACGCGCCTGTGTTGCTGCTGCCGCATGGCTATCCCTGTTCGTCCTACGAATTCCGTTCCTTGATGCCGATGCTGGCGGATCGTTGGCGACTGCTCGCGCCGGATTTCCCGGGTTGCGGTTACAGCGGAACGCCGGAGGGTTTTCGTTACGACTTCGATGGCTACGCCGCTTTTTTGGAGGGTTTCCTCGATTACCATCGAGTGGTGCGATTCGCGCTCTATCTGCACGACTTTGGCTCGCAGATCGGGCTGCGCCTCGCGGCCAAACACCCCGGTCGGATTGCAGGCCTGATTATTCAGAATGGCGACATTTACGCGGATGTGCTCGGGCCGAAATACAAGCCCCTGTTGGAGCTTTTCAAGCGTCCGCGAGCCGAAACCCGTGCGAAGATCGCCGAACAGGTCACCCGAGACGGGTTCCGCGAAGAATTCCTGAACAAGGTGGCTCCCGAGGTCGCGGAATGGATTTCTCCCGACCTTTGGGAATTGCATTGGTCCCTGATGTCGTCGCGTCGCCGGGAGATCGCGGTGGAGGTGATCGCGGGCCTCAAAGAAAACCTGGAGTGGTTCCCCCGTTATCAAACCTACCTCTGCACCCATCGGCCGCCCGCCCTCATCGTCTGGGGGCCGCAGGATGACTACATGCCCGAGGCCTCTGCGAAGGCCTACCTGCGCGACCTGCCCCAAGCCCGGCTGCATCTCATTCAGGACGGCGGGCATTGGCTCCTGGAGACGCATCTCACGGACGTGGTAACGGTGATCCGGCCCTTTTTGGCGGGTTTGGCGTTCGGCGCAACTTGATCGATATTTTCGGACCTAGCCTTGCCGGGGTCGCGCTGCGGACCTCGCCCATTGGCTGTCTCGATGGCGGCGAGCGGGTGGTTTTTGCCCCGAGTGGCGTTGGGGCGGTCAGGATGTCAGGTGACGGTCCCCGCGAGATGATTGCTCTCGATATTATTTGGCGAAGATGGCTTGGAGGAGGGCGGGGGCGGCGGTCGGGGCGATGGGCTCGGGGAGGGATGCGGGCTCCTCGTTGCGGGCGCGGATGGCGCACGCCTGGGCGTGGGCGAGGGGACGGTTTGCAGGGGTTCGGCGGCTTCGTCCGGGAGGTCGGCGGCGAGTAGGGCTGGGGCGGCCTTCGCTTTGCGACGGGCGAGTGTCGTGAGTTCTTGAATACGGACTTGCTGCTCGGGGGTGAGCGGTGGAGGGGCCGGCAGTTGCGACGGGTCGGCGTCGAGCAGGGGGGCGGGTGGCTCGGGGCGTGAGCTGGAGCAGGCCGGCGGCGGCGAGTTGCTCGATGGCGGTCCAGGTAGGTTCGTCGATGACTTGGAGCGCGGGGCGGTCGCCGCGCCACGGAGTCTCGGCAAGGAGGCTTTCGAGGATGGGGCGGGCGGGCGGTGGCGTCGGTTTTGACAACAAGGGGAGGGTGCGACTTCGGGGGAGGGCGCGGCGCTGGCGGTGGCCGACGCGGCGGGCGGCGGGGCGCTGACGCACTGTTGCGGCGAAGGCGGCGGCAGCGGCGGAAGCGTAATCTATTGGGTTACTTTTGTGGATTTTGGCGGCGCAGACTTGCGATTCAACCCGAGGGAGGGAGGATGCGGAAAATCATGCAGCTTGATATTCCCGAAGGCGATTTCGCCGGTTACATCTTCGATCTCGATGGTACGCTCGTGCATACGATGCCGCTCCATTATCTGGCGTGGGACGCGGCGATGCGGCACCACGGCTTGGCGGAGGTCTTGAGCGAGGATTTGTTTTATTCACTCGGCGGGGTGCCGACCGTGCGCGTAGCCGAGTTGATGGGCGCGCATTATGGACTGTCATTGGATCCGCGCGAGGTTGAGATCACGAAAGAGAAACTGTTTTTGGAAAAGCTGCAGACGGTGGAACACATTGCCCCGGTGGTGGAGTTTGCCCGACGGGTGTCGGCGACGCATCCGGTGGCGATCGCGACCGGAGGTATGCCGGAGGTTGCAATGGCAGCCTTGGGGGCGGCGGGATTGGCGGACATTTTCAATATCGTGGTGACGCCGAAAGACGTCGCTCCCGGACGAGGTAAACCGCAGCCGGATATGTTTCTGCTGGCGGCGGAGAAAATGGGCGTGCCTCCGGAGAAATGCCTCGTGTTCGAGGACGCCGAGCCGGGGATTCGCGCCGCGCTGGCGGCCGGGATGCAGGTCGTACGCGTGCCGAGTCGGGCGTAGTCGCGGAGGCCCCTTCCGGCACGTCGGCGAAACGCTCCTGCGAGGTTCCGGGCCGCATCGCACCTTTGTGAGTGGATTGTGAGACTTCCGGTCCGTAGCCGCCATAAAAGGCTTTTGCCGCGGAGTCGGATCGGCTTGGCTGACCGGCTCATGAAGCTGGAATCCCTGGTCAATCCCTCCGTTCTCACGCAGCCGGTTTACGAGCCGGGCAAGCCCATCGAGGATGTTGCGCGCGAGCTTGGTCTCGATCCCGCGACGATCATCAAGCTTGCGTCGAACGAGAACCCGTTCGGCCCGTCGCCGATGGCGAAGGCGGCGGCGGTGCGGGCGTTGGATCAGGGCGAGTTGTATCCGGACGGCGGATGCGTTGCGTTGCGCGCAAAGCTGGCGCGGGTTTACGGGTTCGATGCGGCGCAATTTGTGATCGGCAACGGCTCCAACGAACTGATCGAGCTACTGGGGCATGTTTTCCTGCGACCCGGGGACGAGGTGGTCATGGGAAATCCGTCGTTTGCGGTCTACAAACTGGTGACTTTGCTCTTTGGGGCGAAACCGGTGGAGGTGCCGCTGGTCAACCACACGCATGATCTAGCTTCGTTGGCGGCGGCGGTGACCCCGCGAACGAAACTGATCTTCGTCCCGAGCCCGAACAATCCGATGGGCACGGCGAATACAGAGGCGGAACTGCTGGCGTTTGCGCGCGGACTGCCGGAGCACGTGGTGTTTGTTTTCGACGAGGCGTATGCGGAGTTTTTGGACAACCCGCCGGACTTGCGCCCGTTGATTCGCGAAGGCCTGAAAGTTGTGTGCTTACGTACGTTTTCAAAAATCTACGGGTTGGCTTCATTGCGCGTCGGCTACGGCTATGCATCGCCGGAACTGGCGGCATTGCTCAATCGGGTGCGCCAACCCTTCAATGTAAACGCCATCGGACAAGCAGCGGCGATTGCCGCTTTGGATGACCGGGAGTTCGTGATGAAGTGTTCTCGCGAAAATCAGGCGGGACTCCGACAGTTGGAGTCCGGGTTCGAGGCGCTCGGACTTGAGATCGTGCCGAGCGTGGCGAATTTCGTGCTCGTGAAGGTGGGCGACGGCGCGCGGGTGTTTGGTCAGCTGCAGCAACGAGGGGTGATCGTGCGACCGATGCGGCCCTACGGAATGCCGGAGTGGTTACGGGTGACCGTTGGTACTCCGGCTCAAAACGAGCGGTTGCTAAGGACGTTGAAAGACGTCTTGCGCGCTTAAGTCATGCACCGCTGGCAGGCGGCTCAGGAGTTCGCGAGCGAGTCGCTGATGGCGGCGCGCAGATCTTGGAGCAACACGGTGCGGTTGGGCGCGAAGAGGAACAGGTCGCTGCTCAGTTTGCGGTAGGCGGAGCGGAGTACCTCCTGGGAGGGCTTGCGCATGGCGAGGAGCTTGCGCACATTGTCGGCAAGAGGCGCGGTGTTGTTCAGATCGAGATCGAGCTGAATCAAGTTCGTGAGCGCGGCTTGATTGAGAGAATCGGATTGCACCGCCTGCTCCAGGACTTGCCGGGCCTGCGATTTGGCACCTACTGCGAGCAATCGTTTTGAGACCGCGATCAGGTTGTCGGCGCGGACATTGGTCTGCGTGAGGAAGTTGTTGAGAAAGAGTTGGGCGGCTTCCGCGTCGCCGAGTCCGTAGTGCGCGATGGCTTGGAGCCCGTTGAAGACCGAGTAGTAGCGTTTGCTCCAGTCGGAATTCTCTTTTTGCAGCTGGCGAACCATGGAGAGGGCAGGCTGGTACTGCTTGGCGACGATGTGGGCCTCCACTGTCATGAGGGCGGCGCCTTCCCAGTTGAGATCGCGGTCCTTCGCATGATCGTAGATGCGCCGGGCAAGGACAGGGTCGCCTGAGTTGGCCGCAAAATCGGCGAGGGCAAGCAATGCGTTGGAATCCGCGGAGAAGTCGTGAAAAATCTCCTCCACGTTTGCCGCCACGGACGCCGTATCGCCTTCTTTTTGGTAGGCGTAAAGTTGGTCGATGCGAGCGCGAGCATTGCGCGGGTTGGCCAAGGCGCGAACAAAGCTCTCGCGGCGAGCCTCGTTGTCGCGCCCCATCTCGCGCAGGTAGGTGACGATCTGTGTGTAGATCTCCTCGTCATTGGGTAACTCGGCCGCGAGTTCACGCAGGCGTTCGATAGCGCCATTCTTTTGGCCGCGATCCCAGCTGATCCGCGCAATGAGCAGACGGCCATCGCGAGAGGTCTCAAGTTGATAGCGGCGAAGGATGGCCTCGGCCTCGTCGTAATTGCCGCGGAAGTAGCAGGAGGATGCCGCGGCCAGCGCAACGAGCTGGTTGCGAGGGGTGATGGCGGTGTCGTCGCCGAGGAGTTCTTTGTAGAACGCAAGGACCTGTTGGTCGTCCTGTTGCTGAAGCAGGAAGGAGAACAGCGTCTTGAGATAATCGTTGTCGTCCTTGTGGTAATTGAACCCGTCAAGCAGGGTCTTTCGGGTGAGATCCGGGCGCTTCCAGAGTCCGTAGAACTGAGCAAGAAGGAGGCGTCCCTCCTTGTTCGTGGGAGATTTGATCAATCCCAAGCGAAGGCCGTGGAACGCCTCGCGGTATTTTTGCTGCTTCAGATCCTCTTGGGCTTTCTTGATGAGAAAATCGCCGCGGGCGACCTGGTACTCGGCCCTACGAACGAAGAGCATATCCGTGTATTTCACCTCGGAAAACCCGCGTTTGTATTTAACGAAAAAATAAGCGCTTGAGGCGATACCGACCCATCCGAAGAACGCGGCGACGACCAGGAAGCCCATCAGCCGCTTCCAGTAGATCTGCACCTGCCATCCGTGCGATTTGCGTCGGATCGAAATGGGGGCGATCCGGCGGATGCCCGTTACAGGAGTCGGCTTGCGGGGCTCGGTTTGTTTGAGGTCGTCTGCGTTTTTGGGTTGCTCCGTCATGGGGCGGATGGGGATGCGGTGGGAAGTGAGG
>JANJTQ010000208.1 GCA_024711005.1 Opitutaceae bacterium
GCGCGCCGGCCTGCGCGACGTGCCGCAGATGAGCACCGAGGATACGCTCGGCAACCTTGCAACCCTCGACGAATGGCGCGCGGCCATCGGCCTCACTTACAAGGCGGAGAAACCCGAGGCCTTTACTCACACCATCTCGCGACGTCCGTTGAGCCGCCGCCCGAACGCGCCAATGACCCACGCCATCGTGGCCGGAGTTGCGCGACCCGTTTCGCGTCTGGTGATGGGGTGCGACAATCAGCGCACGATGCCGCACGCCGCCGCGATGTGGGACGACTACTTTGAGCGCGGTGGAAACACCTTCGATACCGCGCATCTTTACGGCCGGGGAGTACAGGAACGGTTGCTCGGCCAATGGCTCAAAAATCGCGGTTTGCGCGACGAGGTGGTGATCATCGGCAAGGGCGCGCACCCTCCGGCCTGCACGCCCGAGGGGATCACGGAGCAACTGCTTGAATCACTCGACCGCCTGCAAACGGACCGGGTGGACATCTACCTGATGCACCGCGACGACCCGACGGTTCCGGTTGGCGAGTTTGTCGAAATCCTCAATGAGCATCATCGCGCCGGACGCATCGGCATTTTTGGCGGTTCCAATTGGAGCATCGAGCGCACGGCGGCGGCCAACCGTTATGCGAAGCGCAAAGGCCTGCAGGGTTTCGGTGTTCTTTCGAACAACTTCTCGCTGGCGCGCATGGTCGTGCCGGTCTGGGGCGGGTGTGTGGCGGCGAGCGACGCCGCATCGCGCAAGTGGCTCAAGAAGACGCAGCTTCCTCACTTGGCATGGTCGAGCCAGGCGCGCGGCTTTTTCACCGATCGTGCGGGCCCCGATCAGAGGTCCGACGCCGAAATGGTGCGTTGTTGGTATTCGGAGGACAACTTCGCGCGTCGCGAGCGGGCGGTTGCGCTGGCGGCGAAAAAAGGCGTGTCGCCCATCGCGATTGCGGCGGCGTATGTGTTGCACCAGCCGTTCCCCAGCTTCGCGCTGATCGGTCCGCGCACGATTGCCGAGACCGTGAGTTCGCTTGAATGCCTGCGCGTGGAATTGTCGCCCAAGGAAGTCGCCTGGTTGAATCTGGAACGCGAACGGGTTTAGTAACCGGGGTTAACCGAAAGCCGCAAAGACGCGAAGAGCCGAGGGGCGCAAAAAAAGAAGACGACTCATGGGGATGCGACACTTCGATCATGTGGACTTGCGCGTTGCCGACCTGTCGAAGGCGGGGCCGTTTTATTGCGCGTTGCTGCCGGCGCTTGGTTTTGCCTTGCGCGTGGAAATCGAAGGCTGGCTGCAATTCGAGGCGGAAGGTGAAGGCGCGACGGAGTTCTTCGGTGTGACCGAGGATCCGGCGCATGTGCCAAATCAAACACGGATCGCGTTTTGGGCGGAGTCGACCGCGCGGGTGGACGATCTGGCATCCCGGTTGCGCGCGCTCGGCGCCGGCACGATCGAAGGACCCGGCTTCGAGGCGGCCGACTATTACGCCGTGTATTTCGACGACCCGTCGGGCAACCGCCTGGAAATCGTGCACCGCACGCGCAAGTTCACGGACGGGTGAGGCCGCCCGGCCCGGCGCCGGCGATCCCCTGTATTCAGGTTTTGAGCACGGGAATTCAGGCCGCTGCTTCGAATCCATCGTCTGCAAGCAGGCTCCATCGGATCGCCGCCGGAGACGGAAGTCGAAATTCATGTCGGTCGTAATTCTCTTTTATGCAATGGATTGAGGCGATCTTGGGCATTGCTTTCGTAAGTTTCGATTGGCCACGTCCGCCGCAGGGTGCAACGTGCGAGGCGTTCGTCTTTTTTAATGAACGCATCTCCCTTCCGACGGTTTCTCGCCCTGACCAAACCTCAACGCTGGCGCATCCTTTTGGGCGTCTTCCTCATTCTGGCGGCCACGCTGTTGATGCTGCCCGCGCCTTGGATCCTCAAGCTGATCATCGACCAGGCGATCCCCAATCAGGATATGCGTCTCATGGTGTTGCTGCTGCTCGCATTCACCGGGCTCTTCATGGTGCGCGCATTTCTCACGCTGATGCGCAATCGCATCCTGCAATTCGCGGCCATGAGGCTGGTCTGCGATCTTCGCATCAAACTGTTTTCGCACCTGCAGAGTCTTTCGTTGCGCTACTTCGATACCAACCAGACCGGCCGCACGATCGGCCGGATCTCACAGGACACCGGCGAGGTTTACACGCTGACCAATGGTTTTCTCATCAACATCATCGCCGACTCGGTCACGGTCATGTGCGTGTTGGGGTTTCTTTATTGGATCGAGTGGCACCTCGCGCTGGCGGTGACGGCGGTGCTCCCGCTGTTTGTCTTTAACTATCTCCATCATCGCAAACGCATGCGTCAGGAGAGCCGTACGCATCGAGACAATTGGGACAAGGTCATGGGTTTCCTCAACGAGCGGGTTGCGGCCGCCCGCGTCGTGAAATCCTTTGCGAAAGAGCAGGATGAGATCACGTCCTTCGCCAGTGGCATCAACGCCGACTATTTCAACTTTTCGCGCGTGGTCCTGCGCAACACCAAGCTCTCCGTCGTGGCCGATCTGCTCGGTTCGCTGGGCGCGCTGGTCGTGCTCAGTTACGGAGGCTGGATGGTAATGAAGGGATACATGCAGGTCGGCACGCTGGTCGCGTTCAACGCGTACATCACGTTTATCTTCCCGCCGATCGTGCGGTTCGTGGACCTGAGCGCGATTTTTCAGCGCGCCAACACGAGTCTGGAAAACGTCTTTGCGATGCTCGACACCAAGCCCGAGGTGGCCGATCTGCCGGGCGCGCCGGCGCTGCCGCTGCTGCGCGGCGAGGTCGAGTTTCGCGACGTGGGTTTCGACTATGAACTTGAACGTCCGGGCAAGGGACGTCCGCGGACGCTGACCGAAGTGAGCTTTGCCATTCCGGCGGGAAAAGTCGTGGCGATCGTCGGTCCCAGCGGTTCGGGCAAGAGCACGATCATCAATCTGATCGCGCGTTTTTACGATGTCGCCGCCGGTGCGGTGCTCGTCGACGGGCGGGACATCCGCTCCGTCACCACCGATTCGTTGCGCAATCAGATCGGCATCGTGCTTCAGGAGAGCGTGCTATTTTCCGGCACGTTGGAAGACAACATCAAGTACGGCCGGCCCGACGCCACGCGCGAGCAGGTTCTGGAGGCGTCCCGCGCGGCCAACGCGCATGAGTTCATCGAAAAGCTTCCCGACGGTTATGGCACGATCGTCGGCGAGCGTGGTTCGAAGTTGTCCGGCGGCCAGCGGCAACGCATCGCCATCGCCCGGGCGATCCTCAAGGACCCGCGCATTTTGATCTTCGACGAGGCGACCAGTGCGCTCGACACCCAGTCGGAGCGGCTCATCCAGCAGGCGATGGAGCGGCTCATGAAAAACCGCACGAGCTTCATCATCGCACACCGGCTTTCGACGATTCAGCAGGCCGACATCATCCTGGTGATGGAGCAAGGCCGCCTCGCGGAGAAGGGCTCGCACGAAGAGTTGCTCGCGAAAGGCGGGCTCTATTCCCGCCTGCATGCCTGGCAGTTAAAAGATCGGGCGTGAGCCGGCCGGCTCCGGTCTCTTTCTCCTCCGAAGAAAAAACACCGACCGCGCAGGGCGGCCGGTCATTGGCGGGATGAAAAAGAAAAGAGGCGGAGTCGACTGGCGGCCTTTACTTCGGGTTTGTAGCGCAAGATGGCGCTGTTTTCGCCCTCCGTCGAAACGTGGATCGTGCGGTTGTCGGCGCCGAAAGCCACACCTTCGGCCTGCAGCAGGCGATGGGGATCGAGGACGACGGGTTCGCGCGTGAGCGCGGTTTTCCATGGCTCCTTCTTTTGTCTTCGAAAAAGCAATACATCGCCGTAGGTCAGGATCACGGCGGCCGAGCCGTCGGCCGCGAAATCCATGCCGGTGGGTTGCGAGCGGTATCGCCCCGACGGGATCGGCAGCATGCGCTGGCTGGTCGATGGCTGGGGAATCAAGGAGGCGGGCAACTCGGCGACGAGTGTCGCGGCGGGCGGCGGGATCTGGTTCGACGGGCGCAGGGGGAGCGAATAGAGGCCGAGCGGCGAGGCGCGTTTCGCGAGCAGGTAGATCACGCCGGCGCGGGCGTCCACGGCCACCGCTTCGCAATCGCGCGCGCCATCGGGGAAGCGCACGGGGATCTGCCAGGCGACCGACGCGTCGGTGGCGTGCAACGGCGAAAGCTCCGCCGGATCCGGCTCGGCGATCACATAGAGCGCGCAGTCGGTGCGATTGCCGGAGTTGTCGCCCACATCGGCGATGAGCAACCATGCCCGCCCATCGAGTTCAAACGACGCGAGATCCTCCCAGTCGTGATGAGCCAGCTTGGTGATGTGCAATTCGCCGCGCCGCGCCCCGTTGGGCTCGACGGCGTAGAGCACGGCGCGACCGCCGCTGTCGTTTTGGGTCCAGAGCATGCCGGGGTCGCGGCGCGACACGGCCAGGCCGCTCGATTCATCGATGGGCGTGGGCATCATTCCCGTGCGTTGGGCGGGAGTATAGGACGGCGGTTGCGCGCAGGCGGTGAGCAGGAGAACACCCAGCGAGGCGGCGAGGCTCAGACGGATAAGGGAGGGAAAAGGCCCGATGTCGTTAGAGGGAGATGTCATGCCGGCGAGTGTCTTTCTTTCGACACGTGAAGATATTGCGAGTGTTCCAAGGTCGGACGCGAGTTTTGCATCCGTCTTCGAACCAGACCGCCGTCCGGGTAATCGGTGCCCGGGTGCGAGGGCGGCGGTGGAAATTCAATAGGCCGCCGCGGATGCTGTCGCCACTTGTGCTCCGTTGAACTCGGCGAGGATGGCGGCGGCGTTCGAGGTGCCGAGGCGGGCGGCGCCCGCGTCGAGAAAGGCGCGGGCGTCGGCGAGGGTCTTGATGCCGCCGGACGCCTTGATGCCGATCTTGCCTTTGCGGGCGGCGGACCAGGTGGCGATGTCGGCGAGCTGGGCACCGGCGGGGCCGAAGCCGGTGGAAGTCTTGATGAAGTCGACCCCGGCCAATTCGCAGATCTCGAGCGCGGTGAGTTTTTGGGCGTCGTTGAGGAAGCAGGTTTCGACGATGACTTTGATCAACAGTCCGTGGTCGCGGGCGAGCTGGGCGAGGCGCGTGGCCTCGGCGGTGATCTCGGCCAGATGACCGGCGCGAAGGGCGGGGTAATTCATCACGACGTCCACCTCGTGAGCCCCGGCCCGATGTGCGGCGATGATCTCGGCGGCTTTGGCTTCGGTGGCGAAGCGCCCGCTGGGGAAGCCGATCACGGTGCCGATGCGGGTGCCGGTGCCGGCGAGCACGCGGGCGGCGAGCGGCACGTTGGCCGGATAAATCATCACGCAGGCGAAGCGATGGTGCGCGGCATCGCGGGCGAGGTGTTCGATATCGGCTTCGGAGGCGTCGAGCCGGAGGTTGGTCGAGTCGAGCGCTGCGGCAAGCGAGGCGGACGTAAGTGACATGATGGCGTTACGGTAGGCCGGGAGAATCGCGGGGCAAGTTCACCGCGGATTTGACGAAGTGTTCGCCATCGCGGGACGCCAGGCGAGCCAGCCGATGAGGCCGAGGCCCGCCCACAAGATGAGGATCCCGGCGGTTTCGTGAAGGGCGTGATAGTGCCGCGGAAACGACGGTGCCAGCAGGCAGATGATGAGAATGCGCAGCAGATTGAACGTGAATCCGATGACCACCGCGACCGGCACCAGCCACGCGAGCGCGACGGCGCGACGACCGGCGATTCCTCCGGCGAGCAAGGCGAGGACGGCACCGCTGGTGATCAGTCCGAAGCCGTTGCACTCGGTGGCGACCTCGAAAATGTTGCGCCCCGTCATCAGCAGAAGTTTGGGCTCGGGCTCGAGGATGACCCGAAGCTGCGGCGTGAAGCCGATCTCCTGGAGAATGCGCGCCGCGTTCACCCCCGCCATCTGGCGCAACGGCCAATCGAGCAGGGGGAACAACAGAATGATCACGAGGCAGGCGACAAAGCCGATGATGAGCGGCTTGATGAAGCGCCACGCCGTTTCGCCGACGATGATATGAAGACAACCCGCGAGACAGAAGGCGAAGGCGGGCAGCACGAACAGAGAAATGTCCAGCCACCATGCGGCCGCCACACACAGGTAGCCGGCTCCGAGCAGCAACAGCGCACGGTTGCCCACATCGAGATTCAGGCGCCACTCGCGCGCGTGTTGCCAGGCGACCAGTCCGACGGCGGCGCCGAGCAACACAAAGGACTGCCGGATCTGCTGACTCGCCGCCACTTCGCGGAACATCCATTGCGTAACGGGCCAGAACGCGCCGACCGTGCATAAAATCAAGAACACGGCAAGCAGTCGTCCGGCATCCCAGCGGGCGCGCGGAGGGGAGTCGGAAGAGGCGTCGTCGGGCATCAGGCGGCCATTCAAGTTTTCCCTGTTGGCGGCTGCAAGTATTCCGATGGGAATACGCCGAGCGAAATACACACGTCGGCGTCTGGGTAAAACCCCCTGGTTTTGCGCGGGCTTTTCCGAACGACGCGGGGCGCCGGCCTTCCGGCGGTCAGGTCGTTTTTTTCAAAAACGCCTCGATCTCGCGTTGGCGTGGCATGGCGGGGGCGGCTCCGGGTTTGGTCACGGACAATGCGGCCACGGCGGTGCCGAAGCGGGCGGCCTTGATCAGATCGCCGTTGAACTTGACCAGTCCGCTCGAAAAACCGCCGACGAAGGCGTCGCCGGCCCCGGTGGTGTCCACGGCCTTGACCTTGTGCGACGGAATGAAGGTGTATTTGGATTTCTGTGACACGAGGCAGCCTCGTTTGCCGAGGGTGACGATGACGACCGGCGGTCCGAACGCGCGGGCGAGCGCGTGGATGTCCGCGTCGGAGAGGCGGGCGAGCGCGGTCTCGGTGAAACCCTTGCGGCCGGTCGCGGGCAGCAGGTTCACGAGGGCGGCGAATTCGGTCTCGTTGGGAATGAGAATGTCGACGTGTTTGAGCAGCGCGGGGTTGAAGTCGGCGCGCATCGGCGCGGGGTTGAGCACGGCGGTGGCGCCGACGGCCCGGGCGGTTTTGAGGGCGGTGGTGGCCGCGGCGAGGCTGGACTCGAGTTGCGTGACGACGACGCGCGCGCCCGCGAAGAGTTTTGGATCGAGGTCGGCCTTGACGAGGCGGGCGTTGGCGCCGAGGGCCACGACGATCTGGTTCTGGCCGGAGTCGTTGACCAAGATGGCGGCGGTGCCGGTGGCGTGGCCGGATTTTTCGATGAAGTGCGCGTTGATTTTCTCGGCCTTGTAGAAAGCGCGGGCATCGGCGGCGAACGTATCGCAGCCCACCGCGCCGATGAAGAGCGTGGCGGCGCCCGCCCGGCCGGCGGCGATGGCCTGGTTGGAGCCCTTGCCGCCCTGACCGGTGGCGAAGGTGCCGATGACCGTCTCACCCGCGGCGGGGAAGGTCGCGCAATTCCACCTGAGGTCCTGCATAAAACTGCCGACAACGACGACTTGGGGCTTCATAAGCGAGGCAGGCTAGAGAGGTCGTTCAACGGGAGGCACGCGGAAAAGAACGAAGTTTCCCGATCGTTCGTGCCCGGACCGGGCACACGGAGGTGTCCCCGATCCCTGCGATCCGCGGTTAAAAGGCCTTTCCCACCGGCCGTTCCATGGTGATGATCCCCGGCGTCCCATGATCGAAGCGCGTCACCTCCTTAAGACTTTTCGAGATCGGAAACGCGGCGAAGTCCGGGCGGTCGACAACGTATCGTTTGTTTGCGAGCCGGGGCGCATCTACGGGCTGCTGGGCGCGAACGGAGCGGGCAAGACCACGACCTTGCGGATGCTCGCCACGCTGATCGCACCCTCGGGTGGCGGCGCGGTGGTCGCGGGATTCGATGTCACGACCCATCCGGCGGAGGTCCGCGCCCGCGTCGGGTTTCTCGCGGCGAGCACCGCGCTTTATGGCCGGCTGACGGCCCGGGAAACCATCGCCTATTTCGGACGCCTGAACGGCCTCGATGACGCGCGCATCGCGGTCCGCACCGCGCAACTGGCGGAGGAACTTGCGATGGAGGATTTCCTCGACCGGCGCGTGGACACGTTTTCCACGGGCATGAAACAGAAGACCTCGATCGCACGCACCCTGGTGCATGACCCCGAGGTGCTGATTCTCGACGAACCGACGCTCGGCCTGGATGTGATGGCGGCGCGCGGGATCGTCCGCTTCGTGCGCGAGTGCCGCGCGCGGGGGAAAACCGTCATTTATTCGACACACATCATGAGTGAAGTGGAGAAACTCTGCGATCGGGTGGGAATCATCCATGGCGGACAACTGCTCGCCGAAGGCACGCTCGCCGAGTTGCGTCAGCAATATGGCGAAGAGGACCTGGAGGAGATTTTCGTGAAGGTGGCGGGCGGGGAGGCGATCGCATGAAACTACGCGACACGCTGACGGTTTACCGCAAGGAACTGCGCGATGCGTTGCGCGACCGGCGAACGCTGGTGTCGATGTTCCTCGTGCCGGCGGTGATCATGCCGGCGATCTTTTTTCTTTTTGGCGCGGCGACCTATCAAGTGGTGAAAACCGCGAAGGCCCAGCCGCCGGTCGTGGCGGTGTTGGGTGGCGAAGAGTCGCCGTCGGTACGGGCGGCGCTGGCGGCGCAGCCCGGACTGGTCGTCGTGCCCGCCCCGGACGATTGGCGCGAACGCATCGCCGACAAACGGCTGCGCGCGGTGGTGGAGATCCCGGCGCGGTTTGACGCCCTGCTGGCGAGTCACGCCCCGGCCGAGGTGACCATTTATCACTACGAAGGTGAGTTTAAATCGGGCTTTGCGGTGGGTGAACTGCGCCGGTTTTTCGGCGACCTGCGCGAGCGTGCGCTGGCGGAGCGGTTGGTTGAGCGGTCCTTGCCCGCGGGGTTTGCGCGTCCCTTCGAGATTCGCACGGAGAACGCCGCCCCGCCCGAAAAAGTCGGAGGCAACACCTTCGGCGGCTTTATCCCTTATCTGCTTATTCTGTTAAGTTTCACGGGCGTGATTTATCCGGCGATCGACCTGATGGCGGGCGAGAAGGAGCGCGGCACGTTGGAGACGTTGTTGTGCAGTCCCGCTTCGCGCATCGATATCGTCATGGGCAAGTTTCTGCTCGTGCTCACGGTGTCGCTGACGACCGTCGCGTGTTCGCTGCTTTCGATGACCGTGTCGTTGATCGTGGGTGGTATTGCGATGGTGGGAACGGGACGGATGGCTGCGACGTTGGCCGGCGAGCAAGGCGCCGCGACGCTGCCCTCGCTGGATCCGTTGGGGGTGGTCGGCGTGGTGGTGCTGGTGTTGCCGCTGGCGGTGTTGTTCGCGGCGGTGGCGCTGACGATATCGCTGTTTGCGCGGACCCAGAAAGAGGCGCAGACGTATCTCGCGCCGATGGTGGCGGTGGTGATTTTGCCGGCGGTTGCGGGCTTGCTGCCAGGGGTCGAGCTCAATTCCACGCTGGCGTTGGTTCCGGTGCTCAACGTGACGCTTGCCTGCAAGGAACTCGTCTCGGGCGAGTGGCCTTGGGCGCACCTGGCGTTGATCTTCGGATCGACCTGCGTCTACGCGACGGCGGCCCTGGCCGGATGCGTGCGCATGTTCGGCCGCGAAAGCGTGCTGTTTCGCACCTGATCTCGGATCATTCGAACTTCAGTAGTTCGATATCGAAGACCAGCGTGGCGTGGGACGGGATTTTTCCGCGAATGCCCTTTTCGCCGTAGGCGAGCCAGTAGGGGACGATGAGCGTGCGTTTTTCGCCCTGCTTCATGCCGAGAATGCCTTCGTCCCAACCGGGAATCACGGCGCCTTGGCCGATGCGAAAATTGAACGGGCCATCGTGGCTGGCCGAGGTGTCGAACACCTTTTCGCCATCGAGGAAACGGCCCTCGTAATGAACCGTGACGAGTTGGCCGCGTTGAGGCGTGGCCTCGCCGGTGCCGGGTTGACGAATGAGGTAGCGCAAGCCGCTGGGGGTGTCGCGGGCGCCGTTGTAGTTTTGCGCGATCAGCTGCGTGTCGCGCTCCGACCATTGGTGGGCGTCGTCACCCATGGCGGTGCGCATTGCGGCGTTGATCGGCTGGCCGGGGTTTTTGCGCGCCAGCATGCCGGAACGCACGACGAGCGCGATCGAGGCGAGCACAACACCCAGGAGAATCAGCACGAAAAACGAGCGCATGGGGAGAGGGGAGGTCGATGTTAAGGCGGGATGCGACGACCGGCGGGTGCGCCGGTTGGTCTCGCGAAAGCCGTTGCGGTTCCCCGAGAAACCGGTCGTCGCGGACCGGCCGGATCAGGCCGTGATGAAGGAGCAGATGTATTCGGCGATGCCGGCGGACACCTCGATGGTGAAACCGGATTTGGCGGGCACATCGAAGAAGGTGCCGGCCGTGTAGGTCTTGATGTCGGACTGACCGTCGAGGGTCACCTTGCAATCGCCGGCGACGATTTCCATGCGCTCGGCGGCATCGGTGCCAAAGTGGTAGGAGCCGGGGTAGATGAGCCCGAGGGTTTTCTTGGAGCCGTCGGCGAAGAGCACCGAGTGGCTGACGACTTTGCCGTCAAAATAAACGTTGGCCTTGGTCACAACGGTGACGCCGGCGAATTGGGTGGGAAGACTTGCCATGGGAAACGGGATGACGGCCGAAAAAGGCGGAGGCAAGCCGGGCGTGCGGGGAGGACGGGAATAGGTGTACGCCGAGCCGGTCCATGCTGAAGTGGGCCCGCGCTTGCCGGCGTCGGCAATGGACCACTTCGCGATCAGGGATGAACTCACGTCACGGGGCGCTGTTGTGCTACAATTCGGTGGCCCTTTCCGAGCCACCGCCCACAGCCTCGTTACCTCGGCTGCTACGTTCGACGGTTGGCCGATCACCCTCCGTCAATTTCCCCTCCAGATGATTTCACCTGCTGCAGTTCCCTCGATGGCCAATGATGCCTTCGCAGTCTTTCAACCCAATCGCCGCGGTTATCTCAGGCATTGGCTGATCGCCGGTCCGAAAGAAATTCCTTACGCCGGCGCGCCCGGGCCCGAGCACATCCTGCGTCGCGAGGCGCTCGATTACACCCGCGTGGAACCGCCCGCGACTGCGCTCTTGGGTGAGCCGGGGCCGTTTGGGTTGAGGTGGGAGTTTCATTTCCCGGGCAACAACGACTTCGTCGAATTCTCCACCTTCCACCGCAAGCTGACGGTCGTGGACTACTATGCGTTTACGGAGATCGCCGCGCCCGAGGCCGGCGAGTGGCGGGCGCGTTTGTGGTCGGCGGGGGCGTCGGATCTGTGGCTTAACGAAAACCACATCACGCGGCTCAACGTCACGCGTTACCGCAATCCGGATTGGCGTGACGTGACGCTGTCGCTGAAACGCGGCGTCAACCGGCTGTGCGTGCGGTTGCAGTGTCTGGGGATTCGCGACACCCGCATTCTGTTTGGGGTCGCGCTGCTCGAACCGCGGGGCGTGACGGTGCGGATGCCGCGGGCCGGCGCGCTGGCGGCCGCGACGCAGTGGCTCGAGGGTGTCCGCGGAGACGGCAACCGCGGCTTGGTTTCATCGGTGCCGGCACCACCAGACGCGCTGGCCGTTCTTCCGGACGGGCGGACGCTCTTCTGGAAGGAAGGGGCGCGGACGTTGAGTTTTGGCGAGGGACGACCGATCTCCGCGGAAGTCGCGTGCGGCGGCAACGGCGCGGTGTTGCGGCGCACGCTCGAATTTCCGGGCAACCGGCCTGTGGCGCGTCCGCCGGAGGGCGACCGTCGGGCCGCCCACCTCCGTTACATCGGCAAGGCGGGGGAGTCGGGCGAAGGTTCGGCGGGATGGAACGCCATCGCGCTCCCGCTGCTCGCCCGCCGGTTGCTCGGGCAGACGCTCGCACGGGACGCCGCGGATTTCGCCGCGGCGATCGCCATGGTGGACGCGCGGCAGGACTGTGCCGACTTCGTGCTCGCGGGTTTGTTGCGCATGGAATTCCTGGGCCTGACGTCGCCGCACGAAACGACCGAAATCGAGCGCGCGGCGCGGGCCTTCCGTTATTGGACGGACGAGCCGGGGACCGATGCGATGTGCTTTCAGAGTGAAAACCACAGCCTGTTGTTTCACGGCTGTCAGTTGCTCGCCGGCCGTCGTTATGCGCGAAAATCGTTTGGCAACTCGGGACGAAGCGGTGACGGGCAGGTCGACGTTGCACTGCCGCGAATCCGGGCGTGGGTTGAAAAGATCGAGGCGCGCGGATTCGAGGAGTTCAACAGCGGCACGTATATGCCGATCACGATCGCGGCCATGCTCAACATCGTCGATTTCGGCGGCGACGCGGAGCTGGCGACGCGATTGAGCGCACAGGTGGATCGCATCTATCGCGATCTGGCGCGCCATGCGTTCAGCGGCGGCGTCATCTCGCCCCAGGGGCGCATTTATCGGGATGTGCTTTTCCCGGAGGAATCGGGGACCCAGGTGCTGCTCGCGTTGGCGACGCCGGTGACGGATGTGGACTTGGTGGCTCCCCGGCCCGGCGGGGGACGCACGGGAGATTGGGCGGTGTTTCCGGCGAGTTCGCCCGCATATCGTCCGCCGTTGGATCTGGCGGGGCGGATATGCGAATCTGTTTCGACCGCTTATAGACATGCGGACGTACAGATCATTCTGGAGAAAACCCCGTCCTTCCTTCTTACCTCGCTGGCCGTGCCGGCGATTCCGCGCGAAGGCGAGCATCCCGACAACGACCTTCGTCCGGGAGGCGCGGGCTATCAGCAGCACCTGTGGCAGGCGACGCTCGGAAGGGATTGCCATGTGTTTGTGAATCATCCCGGAGGCACGTTTGACGGAACCAAGTCGCGTCCCGGCTACTGGCATGGCAACGGCCTGCTGCCACGGGTACGCCAGCGCGGGAGCGTGTTGCAGGCGATCCATGTCATTGCGGACGGCACCAAGACCCGGCCGGAAATCACCGAGGCTGTGTGGCAGTGGGGAAGCACCTCCAGCGTGCGGCCCTACGATCGGCATCCGGTTGACTTCGTTCATGTGCATTGGCCGACGGATTCGTTTGATCGCGAAGTGCGCCGCGATGGTTGGGTTTTTGGGCAGAAAGGAACCGGGTTGATCGGCCTCTGGTGCAGCGAACCGCTTGTGCCGCACGACGACATTTTGACGGGAAGGGAGTTGCGGGCGGAAGGGTATGCCTCGGCCTGGTTGGTGATCTGCGGGAGTGTAGCCGAGAACGATTCGTTGGACATGTTCATGGCCGTCTGCGAGGCGCGTGCGCCGGCCTTCGATCGTAAAGCTCTCACGATGTCCGTGAACGGCGAGCCGGACCTGCGCTGGTGGGAACGGTCGGAGCCGATGCCGGCGTAGGCGGAACGCGTTCTACCTGTCCGGCGATTCGTGGAACTCCGTGGTCACCCGGGGCGCGTCCGGTTGCTGGGCGTCGAGTGATTCACGGTAGCGCACGCAACCTCGCAGGAACTGCGGCCACTCCGGCACGGCGAGTGAGGGGTTCACCTTCTCCGGGAGAAGCCCCCACAGCTGCGGGTGGTGCCAGCAGAGCTCATGTTGTGTGCTGTCGCGATGCGCACGGATTCCCGCTCGCAGCTTCTTCACCTCCGCCAGCAGTTCGTCCCGGGTAAACTTTTCGAGATCTTCGTCCATCGTTCAATATGAGCCGGCTTTCGGACCGACGCACTTCGGGAGGACGAATATTTGGCGCCCGGTTTCTCTTCACGAGGGGCGTTTCTTTTTCCGTGTGTTCCTCGTGGTCCGTGCGCTAATTCTTCGCCCATGAATTTTGCCATCATCGGTGCAGGGGCTTGGGGCACGGCGTTTGCCATCCATCTTTCGCGACTCAACCACACGGTCACGCTGGTGCCGCGCCGCTTCGAACAAGCGCTGGCCATCGCGTCCACGCGCGAAAACGCCGATTACCTGCCCGGCATTCCGCTGCCGCTTAGCATCCAGATCGGCCACGAGCTCACTCCTGTTTTGATGGAGGCCGACGTCGTTGTTCTGGCCTGTCCCTCGCAAGCGGTGCGCGCGACGTGTGAACGCGTCCGGGCCAATCTCGGTCTGGCCACGCAACTCAAGCTCGTCGTTTCGCTGTCGAAAGGACTCGAACTCGTCACCCACCTGCGTCCGAGCGAGGTGATCGCCGCCGTGCTGCCGGATGTGACGGTGGGCGTGCTCACCGGCCCGACCAACGCCGCCGAGGTTGCCCGTGGAAAACCCGCCGCGATGGTGCTGGCGGCCACCAAGAACGACGCGTTTCTCGCCGAGGTGCAGGCCGCGTTGAGCGGACCGACGTTGCGCGTCTATACGGGTGACGACGTGGCCGGCGTGGAGTTCGGAGCGTGCCTAAAAAATGTGTACGCCATCGCCGCGGGTTGCTGCGACGGGCTGAAGCTGGGCGACAACTCCAAGGCGGCCTTGCTCACCCGTGCGCTCGCCGAGATGGTGCGTGTTGGCGTGGCGCTCGGTGCGAAGGCGGAGACCTTCTACGGGCTCGGTGGCTTTGGCGATCTCGTGGCGACCTGCAGCGGCGCGTGGAGCCGCAATCGTACGTTCGGCCAGCGTATCGGCGAAGGCGCGAAGGCCGCCGATCTCATCGCCGCGAGCAAATCCGTGGTGGAAGGCTACCGCACGACCGAGAGTTTCGCGGGCCTATGTGTCGAGCGCGGCATCGACGCACCGATCCTGGCGGAGACGTACCGGATTCTCTATGAAGGCAAACCGCCGGCCGAGGCACTCACCGCGCTGATGATGCGCGGGCTGAAGCGCGAGTGAGGACGCGGGGGGGGCGCCGTCTTAATCGTTCTCTTTCCTCTTTCTCTTAATTTTTCTTCTCCGCTCGGACGGATCGTTTCGTCTGACGAAAGAGAAAGATTAAGAGGAAAGAGAACGACCCGGGGCGGGGCTCAATGCCCTGCGCCGGCTTGGTGCTCCTGGATGTATTCGTTTTTCAGTCCGAGCTGCTCCGGGGCGTGAAGGACCAGCATCTTCATGCGGATGTCCTTCGGGACGTCCTTCGAGGTGGCTTTGGACACTACGATCATCAGCATGATCGCCAGCGGCACGGTCCAGATCGCCGGCTGTTCGCAGAGGATGCGCAGCACCGGATTCTCGACCCAGAACGACTTCAAATCGATCATCTTCAAGTCGCTCAAATTAATCACCGTCGTGCAGGCCAGCGCGGCGAGTCCCCCGCTTAACATGCCCGTGGCCGCGCCCTTCATCGTCATGCCGCGCCACCAGACGCTCATGAAGAGCAGCGGGAAATAACTCGCCGCGGCGATGGCGAAGGCCTGGCCGACCATGAAGTTGATCTGAAGTTGTTCAACCTGCGCCCCCATGAGCACCGACAGGCCGCCGATGCCGATGGCGGCGAACTTGAACATCCGCATGCGCTGTTCGGCGGTGGCTTTCGGGCGGAGCATGCGTCCGTAAACATCGTGGGCGAGCGCGCCGGTCATCGAGACCAACAGGCCGGAGAACGTGCTCATGAACGCGGCGAATGCACCGGCGCAGGCGATGCCGCTCAAGACCGAACCCCACACGCCATAGCGCTCGTTGATGATGCGCGGCAGTTCGAGGACGATCTTGTCCGTGCCCTTCGCGCCGGTGGCGGCGTAGAGCTCCGGCAATAAATTACGCCCGATGACGCCCATCACGGGAGGGAAGACGTAGAAGACGCCGATCAAAATCATCACCCACATGGTGGTGCGCTTGGCGGCGACACCGTCGGGATTGGTGTAGAAACGCACGAGGATGTGCGGCAGGCCGGCGGTGCCGCAAACCAGTGCGATGATCAGCGAATACGTATAGACGAGCGACAGCGGCCTGCTCTCCTCGGCGGAGAGTCCGGCGGCGGTGGCGGCCTTGGTGGTGAGCGGACCAAACGGCGCGACCCATGCCTCGTCCGACGGAGCTTTTCCGACGAGAGGCTTGCGGATGGTTTCCTCTGTTTCCGCGAGAGCGATGGTGTCCGCGGCGGGGTTGAGCGCATCGGCCAGCGAACGGCCGTCGTTGACGCCGAGGTTGGAACCGTATCCGCCGAAGACAGCCATGAGCACGAAGACCGGCACGCTGATCGCGAACATCTTCATCCAATACTGCATGGCCTGCACGAGGGTGATGCCCTTCATGCCGCCGAGCGCGACGTTGAGCGTGATGACGGCGCCGACCAGCGCCACGCCCACCCAATACGGCAGGCCCGGGAAGATGTAGGCGAGCGTTGTGCCCGCGCCCTTCATCTGGGGCAACGTGTAGAACAGGCCGATGAAGAGCACGAAGACCACGGCGATCTTGCGGAAGATCGGCGAGTCATAGCGGCCTTCCGCGAAATCGGGAATCGTGTAGGCGCCGAAACGGCGCAGCGGTCCGGCGATGAAGAGCAGCAGGAAAAGATATCCGCACGCGTAACACACCGGATACCACAAGGCGTCGTAGCCGACCGCCATGACCATGCCGGCGATGCCCATGAACGAGGCGGCCGACAAGTATTCACCGGAGATGGCCGAGGCGTTCCAGCCCACGGACACCGAACGACCGGCGACGAAGAAGTCGCTCGCGGTTTTGGAGGTTTTCGCCGAGCGAAAACCCATCCAGATGGTGATGGCTACGGTGACGAACGAGAAGGCGAGGATCCATGGATCGACGCCGCCGAGGAAAGCGAAAGGCGCGATCATTTGGACAAGACCTCCCGGGCCTCATCGGCCTCAAGCTTGAGCGAACGTTTGATGAAGTAGCCCGAGATGACCCAGACGTAGGGAAAGAAGAGTACGCCCAGGATCAGCCAGGTGAGGGTGAACCCGCCGACGCGCACGGCCATGAGGTCGGGGGCGAAGTAGTTGGCGAGAGGCAGGCCGAGCAACGCGACAAGGAAAGCCGCGGCGCAACCGATGGACAAACAAAGCTGACGACGCATCAACGAGCTGAGAAAAGCCTCGCTGTGCACCATCTCATCACG
>JANJTQ010000101.1 GCA_024711005.1 Opitutaceae bacterium
AGGGGAGTGCGGTCGTTCGCGCGAAGCCCGAAGTTTTCCTCGGAGTCCCGTTGGGCCTGGGTGACGTTGGCGTTGGCCGGGATGACGACGTTGCGATCCGCATACCAGAAAAGACGGTCGAGGTTTTGATAGCTCATGTGATTGAGCCAGTGCTGGGCGATGCGGTCGGCCTTGATGGCTTCGCGCGACGAAACGGCGTTGGTGGTGTAGCCGGTTTCGGTGAGCCAGATTCGCTTGGAGGACTGGCCGTATTTCGCGAGGACGGCCTGGACGGATTGGTACTTCGCCAACTGGGACACGGAGTCTCCGTAGGCGTGATAATTCATCAGGTCGAACTTGGAGGCCGCGCCCCGCGCGAGAAGTTGATCAAGAAAATCGACCTGCATGTAGGGCTGAGAGGGGTCCGATGCCTGGGGGTTGACGGAGGGCATCACGAGTCCGGCGATCAGGACTTGATTGGCGGGGTTCCGGGCTTTGAGAGCGGCATAGGCGGCGTTCAGCAGATCGTGGTATTTCTCCACACGATTCTGACCGGGCGTAAGCTTGAAAAACGCATCGCTGTCGGGCTCGTTCCAAACCTCCCAGTAAGAGATTTTGTTGTTGTATCGGTCGGCCATGAACTGAACGAAGGAAGTCCAGTCGCCCGTGACGGAAGGCATGTAGAATCGGGATCGCTGCGCGAGCGGAATATCGGGCGTCGGGTCGGAGGAGGCCCACGAGGCGCAATAACCCAGCGTCCACACGATGTTCACGCCTTTGGCGTGAAGTCGGTTTACGACCTCGTCCGCCTTGGCGAGACTGGCCGCGTTATAAACGCCTTTGGCGGTTTCGATATCGTTCCATTCCATGCCGATTCGAACCCATTGTACGCCGGAGGCGATGATCTCGTCGCAAGCGGTGACGTAGTCGGAATAGCGGAAAAGATGGGAATTGATTCCCATCTCATGCATTGCCGCTTCATCTGCACGGAGGTGGATGGTGAAGACAAACAGGACCGAAAAGGCGCAAAGACGCCGGAGGGACAGTCGACTGGGGGTAGACATGATGTTTTGGGGTGGGGCTTGTTGTTAAGCGAACACGCCGACGCCGGGTGGCGTGTTCGGAAATGGGGTATGGCTCGGTTCCGGCCGGGCGGCTAAGCCTGGAGACCGGGAACAAATGCGGCGTGACGTCCGGGGAGGTGGACGTCGTTGTAGCCCTCGAAGGTGCAAAGCCCCGGGGCATCTCCGCCCGGAATGGTCCGGGTGTAGGGCGTGTGGTTGACAAACAAGACGCCTCGCTCGAAGGCGACTCGCTCAACGCCGCGAAGCCGGCCGCGGGAGATACCGGCATCGACCAGCAGTTTGTCCACGGGCGTCCGGGCGGCCACCGTGAGCGGGTGATGATCCTCCTTTTTGTAGAGCTTCGGCACGGGAAGGTGCCGGCGACAGCCGTAGGCGTAGCCATAATTGAAACCGAAGGAGTGCACCGTGCCGCGGTCGAGAGCGCTCGTGGAGTAGGCGACAAGCCCGTCGGAGAGGTAGCGGGCCTGCGGATCGCCGTGTTCGTACGAAACGAATTCCGGTGAGCTCGTGACGATTTTTTCCTCCCATGCGAATGAATCGGCGTGGTGAGGCGCGGAACGGAGGTCGAGGGCGCGCCGTGCGAGTTCGGAGACGCCGTGCAGGAGAATGCCGCCGGCCTCGACGAAGGCGCGCAGCTCCTGCTCGAGTGCCGGGTCCGGCATGGCCCAATAGTGCGGATCGGCGGGCACCACGAGAATACGGTAGTCGCGCAGACGGCCTGCTTTCACTTGGGATGGATGGAGAATGTCCGGGTTGACCCCGTGATCGGAGAACTGGCGGAACCAGCCGAGCAGGTCTTCGCGAAAGGCGATGTAGTTGGCCGTATCGGTCGCATGGGCCGACACGGTAAAGGAGGCATAGGGGAAGAGGATGGCGGCCTCACGGGTGGCGATACGGCGGCCGGAGATCTTGCGGACATCGGTGAACCAATCGAGGGCGTCGCGAAGCGACGACTTTTCGGTCTCTTCCCATTTGCCGAAATTGCCGCCGTCATCGAGACCGTTGTAACCGTAGAAATAAAGTTCGGTGGCGCCGGCGCCAAAGGTGGATGCGATGACCTCGGCGGGGCTGCAAACGGCATAAATGTTGTTGGCGATATAGCGCCCGAGAAAGAGGGAGCCCACGAAATCGCGTTCAGCGGTGGCGCTGCGCAGCATCGCCAGTTCGCATGGGACGACAAAAGGCTCGACGTCGCCATGGTTGTCCACAGGCAGGGTGATAAAACTGGGTGAGTCAAAGGAAGGGCCGAGGTCCCAGAGATCCCAGCCGCGATTCTGGATGTGAACGAAATCGTTGAAGAAAAATTTCCACTGCGAGAGGGCGGCATAGAAATAAAAACGCGGTTCAAGCGCGCGCAGTCGGCCGATGATATCGCGGAAATAATCGCGCATGACCTCCTGCTTGAAGCGCTGGTTGTCGGCATGGCGGAGCACGGTGGCAGAGCGCTCTTCGTAGTCGGCGGTCGCGGGGATGTAGCGGAGCGAGTTGTCCCCGACCTCGGGATTGACCCAGTAGTCCGCGGGGAGGAGGTCATCGAGGGAGGCGAAGTCGCGGCCGTAGCGGGCGTTGACTTCCGCGAGAGAGTGACGGCGTTTCAGCCAGTTCAGATAAAAGGTGCGTCCCTCCGCGTCGAATGACGGGGCGAAGATGGGGCTGTGATAGAAGTAAAACGGGAGACGTTCGCGGCCTTCGTCGTCGATCGCCGTCGCGGCGACGTCGCGGGCGATGTGGCGGTAAAGATCCATGCAGTGGCGCACGTGCTCGTCGAGTTGGGCTTTGGACCAGTGGCGGTAACCGCGAAAAGGGATGCCTTGGATATCCACGGGCTGCTCCACGAATTCAGGCGGGTGGTCGTAGATTTCCGGGTACAGGTTGTCGCCGATGGCGAAGAGCGCGAGGAACGAGACCCCCATTCCCTCTTCACGGCAGCAGTCCACAATGAAGTGCTGCATGGCCACGTATTGGCTTTGTTCGCCGGTGCGAAAATGGCGGGTGAAGTCGCTCCAGAGTTTCGAATCGAGAACGATGGAGTTCATCCCGAGATCGCGAAGATCATGGAGTCCGCGGCGGACGGCCTCTTTGTCCGAGAAGTACGGTTCGAAGAAGTTTCCGAACCAGGCCATGAAGGCGGGCCGGTCGAGGCCGGCGCATGTTTGAATGCTGCGAAGCATGATGGGGGATCAGGCGGGGACGGAGAGTGATGGGGCGGCGTTGGCGAGCATCTGACTGCGGATACGGGCGCCGTCGATCTGGCTGAGCGTGGCGCCTGTTTCACGGGCGATCGCGACGGCGGTGCCGGCGGCCTGACCGATGGACATGCACGTGGGCATGACGCGGAAACTGCCGGCGGCTTCGTGCGTGGCGCTGATACAACGACCGGCGGCGGCGATGTTTTCGAGGCCGACGGGGAGAAGGCAGCCGTAGGGGATGCCGTAGAGGTAGTCGGCCCTGCGGGGATCGTGATCGGTGCCGCGGCCGTCCGGGTGGTGTACGTCGATCGGATAGGAGCAGAGCGTGATCGAGTCTTCGGGAACGTGACTTTCAAGGATTTCGCGTTCGGTGAGCGTGGCGAGTCCGACGATGCGACGGGTTTCGCGCACTCCGATCTGCGGGCCGGTTTGAAGGAGGTAGGCGTTGGCGAAGCCCGGAATGTATTTGCGGTAAAAGGCGACGAGCTGGCGGGCTTGAGCACGCCCCTCGATCTCGGCCCGGCTGTGCTGTTCCGGATCGCAGGCGTTGAGTCCCTGGACGCGGGTTCCATTGACAATGATGCGCGTGGGATCTCCGGCGACGCCCCAGGTCATGGAAATGTTTTCGCGGGGGATGGTCCATTCACCGGCTTCGCGGGCTTGGCGAATTTCGGCGTCGAAGGTGTCGCCGGCGCCGGCGCAGCCGTTGGCATTCAGGAAGCCGCCGGCCTTGGCCCAAGCCTTGGGATCAAAACCGCCCATCTGGACGACCATCGTCATCGGTTGGGTCTTGCCGTCGGATTTTCGACCATGGGTCATCCGGGCGCCGGCGAGGGCGCAGGCATCGGCATCACCGGTGGAGTCGATGACGTAGCGCGCGAAGACCGCGACGGATGCGGCCTTGGCGGCGAACTCGAGGCGCCAAAGATCACCGACGCGGCGGACTTCGCGAAGAAGACAGTGGTAGAGGAGCCGGGCGCCTTCGTTGAGGAGGCGGCGTTCCATGGCGTGCTTGAGCGCCTCGGGATCGAAGAGATCGATGTGTTCACCACGACCGCGATAGCAGGTGCCGTCGGCGATCATGCCGTCGACCAGCTCGCGATAGAGGTTGTCGGAAAGATCGGTGCCGC
>JANJTQ010000216.1 GCA_024711005.1 Opitutaceae bacterium
ATGCCGGCGAACTTCATCGCACCCTCCGGAGTAAGCATGTTGGATTCGGAGCCCAGCAGATCCAGGTAGGTGGCGGAGTCGGGAGTCCAGAACCCGTATTCATTGAGCGCGGAGCCAAACCACAGGTCGTTCGCGTCGGCCAAGGTCTTGAGGCGGCTCCCGGAAGGAGTGACGGCATTCGCCGGGTGAATTTGAGTCAGCAGGCAGGCGAGAAGGATCAGACTATTCCGGGACTTTTTGAGCATTAGATGGCATGCGATCATACAGGGGTAGGGTTTGGGTTGGTACGCTTCGTGAGCCAACAGGGGTTTCTCACAAAGAAGGGGCGAGGCCGACGCCTCATCCAAGGAAGTAGGGGAAAACGCGGTGAATTCCATCCACCCTGTATGCGACAAGTCGCACGCATGGCGTCTTTGCGGCAACGCAGACGACTCCACGAAACCTTCAGGCTCGTTTCACACGAGCGAGCGTTTTGCCGGGGGCAAATTGCCCTTCCACCAAAATCCTCAGCGGATCTTGGGGAATGCCGCGCTCTGCGCGATTGATCATGCCCACCAACATGTCGACGGCCGTGCGTCCGATCAGCGGGGACTTTTCATGGATGCCCGACTGCCGGGACTGCGGGCCCTGGATATTCACGGAGGCGAGTCCCACGTCAGCCGGAATCCGCCGGCCGTCCGCCCGCAACCATTTTTGGATGTAGTCCGACTCCGAGCTGATGATCGCCTCGGGCTTCCAGCGGTGATACCATTTCAGGAACTTTTCCTTGGTCAGGAAAGGCGGTATGCACAGAGGAATCTCCCGGCTTTGCGGCAGGCTCGCGAAAGCATGATGGAAAGCAGCCGACCACAGCTGGTCGGTGCGCTCGTCCATGTGCTCGATACTGCAAAACCCGATTCTGCGATAGCCCAACTCCTGCATGTGCAGAACAAGCGTGCGCACGGAGCGGAAATGGGTCGTGGAAACCAGGTGCATTCGGGGCCGGACAGTGGAATACCCGAAGGCCACCGTGGAAAAACCGTTCCAGTCGAGGTCGAGTTCACCTTGTCCGAGCGGTTGAGGACTGAGCAGCAACCCCTGGACGCCCCGGGCCGCCAGAATCTGGCTGGCCCGTTTCCCCGTCATGCCCGGTGCGCGCATCCAAAACTCCTGAAGATCGTAGCCCAATTGCGCGGCACGCTCCTTCGCGCCTGCGAAATACAGATCGGCGCCCGGGCTGTGCCAGCCGTCCTCTGTCGGAAAATTGGTAACGAAGGCCAGCGCCCCATGATAAGCGGTGGGCCGCGTCGACTGCCGGTAGGCGGAAAACGCCGACATCATCGGGTCCGGCTTGTAACCCAGTTTCTCTGCGCCCGCGCAGATGACACTCCTGGTTTCCTCGCTGATCCGGGGATCCTGCCGCAAGGCCCTTGCGGCCGTCGAAAGATGCACGCCCATCTTCTTGGCCACGTCGCGGAGGGTGACTCGTCGTTCCATTGATGCGACTTGTCGCATTAGAGGTTTCTTTCCGCAAGGTGTTTCCCCGGCAGAAACTCACCTCGGTCGTCGTTCCTCTCCCCTGCCCCATGATATTATCCGATCTTCTGTTTCGCTCCTCAATTCTCCGCGTGCCACGCCTTGGCACGAGGCCGGGCACGATGGTCGTGCTGGCGTGCCTGGTCTTTTCGATCCTGCCGGGACGCGCGGCCGAATCGGTGGACACCACCTATTTCAAGGTGAACACCAACGGCACCTTCACGGTGTCGCAAATCCCGTTTGGCATCGTGGTGTATAATCCGTCCTACGCCACCGACGGACAGCGCTCGGTGACGATCGACAAGGGCTTCCCCATCGTCACGTCGGGCAAGTCGGGACCGATATGGAAGCTCCAGGGTCTCTGGCAACCGCGTTGGGGCGGCACCGCCACCAAGTTCACCGAAACGATCGAGCGGCTCGGAGAAAAATCGATTCACGTCACCTATGCATTCGAGAGCGGCGATGGCGCGGCTTTGAACGTCCCGCATTTGCTGGCGTTCCAGTTCGAACTGCCGGCCGAAAAACACGCCGGTAAAACCGTTCTTGTGGATGGAGCCGAGGTGATGCTGTCGGAAAGAGTCAGCTACGATAACTGGGGACCGGGAGTCATGTCCGTGCCGTTGCCCGAGGGCCGGTTGATCATTCGAGGTGATCTTAAGATTCGCATTCAGGATGACCGTCCGTGGAACCACGATTTTTTCAAAGTCTGGCTGGCCATCGCGCAGGCACCTTACACGTCCAAGACGGCCACGCTGGACCTCGTGTTCGACTACACACCGACTCCGTGAGCACGCCGGCGAGTCCGCGACTGCGGCTTCCTCTATGAATTACCACACGCAACACGCACCTTTGGGCGCCTTTGCCAGCTTCACCTTGGGCCTGCCCGGTTCGCGCGGCGGCTTCGGCCAGTCCCTCTGCGGCCCGGCCGATCACAACGTCTATGTCGGTCACCGCTGTGCGAAGCCCGGCGCCGCCTGGCAGTTGCTGCCTTTTTACCGCCGGCCGGAAAAAGCCGCCGTCGCTGCATTCACAGGAGAGACGGGCAAGGTGCCGGCCACACCTCCGCGTATGATCGACATCACTGCGGTCACGCGCGATCTCGGCTGGGCCAGCGACACCTGGCGGCATAATGATTTCTCGTTTCGCCTGTTGAGCCCGTTCGCTCGCACGGAAGACCCCGCCGCCATGACGGACACGGACGCGCGACACGCCTTTGCACCGGTCATCTGTGCGGAAATTTCCTACGATAACACCGAAGTCGACTCCACCGTGGAACTCCTTTTCGGTCTCGGCAACACGGAGGTTCCCCTCCGGCCGCTTGAAGATAGTTGCACCGACTTGCAGGGCTTCGCGGCGGGCCGCGGATTCGGCTTTGCCGCACGTCCGTCCGACATCGAAGAGCCGATGCAGTCGCTCGATTTGTTCGATCCCCCGGCGCTCGATCATCGTGGGCTGCACCTACTCGGCTCCGAAGCCGCGCTGGTTTTCCGCGTGCCCGCGGGCGAATCGCGCCGCTTTCCGCTGGCCCTGGGCTTTTATCAGGCGGGCATCGTGACGACGGGGATCGAGGCCAGTTATTACTACACGAAGTTTTTCCCGGATCTCGAGGACGTCCTCCGCCACGGTCTGGCCGCACACGCGCGTTATGTCGCCCAAAGCGAGGCCCGTGACGCCGAACTGGTCGGCGCCGCGCTCAATGACGATCAACGCTGGTTGATCGCGCAGGCGACGCACAGCTACCTCGGCAGTTCGCAGCTCCTCTTGCACGAAGGGCGCCCGCTCTGGGTCGTCAACGAAGGCGAATACCGGATGATCAATACCTTCGATCTCACGGTGGACCATCTCTTCTTCGAGCTGGCCTGGCATCCGTGGGCGGTGCGCAACACCCTCGATCTGTTCGTCCGACGCTACCGTTACACCGACTCGATCCAACGCCCGGGCGGCGGCGCGCCCGTGCCCGGCGGCATCTCGTTTGCGCATGACATGGGCGTGGCGAACCAGTTCACGCTTCCCGGCACGTCCAGTTACGAATGCACCGGCCTGCACGGCTGTTTCTCGCATATGACGATGGAGCAATTGCTCAACTGGATCTGCTGCGCCGTGACCTACGCCGATAAAACCGGCGACATTGGCTGGTTGCGTGAACAGCAGGCTCTGTTGCTCGATTGCGCGGAGAGCCTGCGTCGTCGCGACGATCCTGATCCGTCACAACGCACGGGCTTGATCAAGTGGGACAGCCATCGCTGTGGGCCGAATGGCAGCGAGATCACCACTTACGATTCGCTCGATGTCTCACTCGGCCAGGCGCGCAACAATCTCTACATCGCCGTCAAGGCGTTCGCCACGTGGACGCTACTCGAGCGGGCCTTCGCAACGCTCGGCCTGCGGACCGACGCCGAAGCCGCCCGCGCGTCCGCCCATCTCGCTGCCGCCGCCATTGCGGCGCAGTTCGAGGATGACACCGGCACGTTCCCCGCGGTCTTTGAAGCCGGCAACAAGTCGCGCATTCTGCCTGCCGTCGAAGGACTGGTGTTTCCTCTTTATCTCGGTTTCGCCGAAGAGCTGCGCACGCGACATCCCGGGCTCTTCGCGCAGCTTTCACGGCATCTGTGCAACGTGCTCCAGCCGGGGGTCTGCCTCGATGCGGAAAGCGGCGCATGGAAAATTTCCAGCACGAGCACCAACACGTGGTTCAGCAAAATCGCGCTCGCGCAGCACGTGGTGCGGCGGCTTTTCCCGAACGCTCTGAGCGAGGCGGCAAATCAAGCCGACGCCGTCCATGCACGGATGCAGCGGAGCACGCCGCTCGGGCGCTTTGCGATGGTCGATCAGGTTCACAGCACTACAGGAACCGATCTCGGCAGTCGGTATTACCCGCGCATCGTCACGGCATGCCTGTGGATGGAGCCGCAAGCCTGTCCGCCAAATCAAGAATCCGTTATTCGGATACGATAGATGGTCCCTTTTCCGTCCACGGCCGACGTGATGAACGCATCCTGGCCGGCGTAGATCGTTCCGGGACGTTCAGGGCGAAGTGCCCGTCGAGGCAAGCGCGGCTTCACTGTTGAAAGGAAGAGCCGGAAGCCGCGCGGCGTTGTAGAGGGAGCCGCGGGGAAAATTATCCCAGGCGTAACGCACGGCGACCGGAGCGGGCACCGTGGGCGCGCTTACAAGGACAACATCACCGCGAATCTCGGCCTTGGCCCACGTCCACCGCCGATCCGCGCCAGCGACGGCGAACACATGATCGCCATCGCCTTCGAGCGAAAGACCACCATCGGCATGATCGAAGACGAGGCGCATGGCTCCGCCCTCGGGCTTGGCCGAGCGAAGCACCGGGCCGGTGAACTCGACTTTTTTGCCGTAGTCCTTGGCGAGGGCATTCAACGCGAGGCGCAAGCCGACATCCTGTTTGTTGGGCGGATGGATCTCCTTCACATCGCCGATGTCGGTCGTCACAGCGACGCCGGTGATGCCGCCGGCTTTCAAGGCTCCCAATCTTTGCGCCTCGCGCAACGGAGGCAGCACGTCTTTTTTGCCGGGCTGCTCGGCGGGAGGTTCGAGATAAGCGGCGAGTTGCACGACATAGAAAGAGAGCGGGGCGTCGAAGTGCTTGCGCCAGTCGCGAATCAACGCGGGCAACAGACGTCCGTATTGCTCGGATCGTCCCATGTTGCTTTCGCCCTGATACCAGATGACACCTTTCAACCCATAGGGAACGAGCGGTGAAATCATGGCGTTGAACAACACCGTCACGGTGTTGCCATTGGGTTTCTCGCCCGGGAGGCGCGCCTTCCATTGCGCCATCGGGGCAACGATCTGGTAGTTCCATGTTCCATCCAGAGACAGGACGGGGGCTCCTTTTTCCTCGAGACGCAGCGCGCCGGCTTTGCCGATCAATCCTCCGCTTCCCCACCGGTCGACCACGCATAACGCCACCGTGTTCACGCCGGCTTTTATCCGGGTTCCGGCGATCTTGTAATCGCGCGACTGATTTCCTCCGGTCGTGCAGCCGATCTCGACACCATTCCAAAAAGTGAGGTCCACGTCGGCAACGGGACCCAGGTGCAAAGTGAGGTCATGGCCGGCCAGAGCGGCGGGAACATCCACCGTGCGATAAAGCCAGAGAATGCCGTCGAATTTCTCCAGCTCCGGCACGCCGGCCTTTTCCCACGCACCGGGGACGGTGAGCGTCGGCGGCGTTTCAGTCCCGGGTGCGGGAGCGCCGCTATCGAGGTGGGGAACGTGGAGCGCCAGCCAGCGGCGCAGCCTGGGTTCGTAGGGACTCAGTTGCTCCCGCACGTCGGCATCGACCTTGCGGATTGCATCCCGGAAGTCCGGCAGCTCACCGAGCGCGGTGGCGCCAACCCAAGCTTCGCCGACCGTGCCGCCCCATGCAGACGTGATCAGGCCGATCGGGACGTTCAACTCCTGGTGCAGCTTGCGTCCAAAAAAATAGGCGACGGCGGAAAATTCACCGGCGTTTTGTGGTGTGCAGATTTTCCATTTAACCCCGGGATCGACGGTTTGCAGCGGCGCGGCGGAGACGGCATGCGGAATGGTGAGCAGGCGAATTTCCGGAAAATTCGCGGCGGCTTTTTCGGCATCACGGTTGTTAATGCCGTAGTTCATCCGCCACTCCATGTTCGACTGTCCCGAGCACAGCCACACTTCGCCGAACAGGATGTCTTTGCGCGTAACGGATTGTCCGCCGGTCTCGATCACGGTGAGGGTGTGCGGGCCGCCGGCGGGGAACGGTCCGATCTCGGCCTGCCAGCGTCCGTCCGCATCGGATTTGGCCGTCGTGTTTTTTTGGTCGAACCTGACGGTCACGGTGCGCCCGGGTGTCGTCCAACCCCAGACGGGCACGGGCCGGTCGCGTTGCAGCACGGCGTGATCGGAAAACAAAGGATGAAGGAACGGCTTGGCCGTCGCCTCGGCGGCAATCGCCGCGGACGGAGTTTGCGCGGAGACGAAGCGGGTTGAAGCGACGCACAGCGACACGCAGCACAACGCCACGCACAGGATTCGGGATTTCATGACGGAACGTTGAAAGAAACGCGCGGCGGCTCAGAGCGCGGGCGCCTTCGGCAGGGGCGGCGGTTCGTCGTAGAACGCGAGCAGCTCAATCGGGTCGGACGGAAAATCGATGCGGGGACGTCCTTCGCGCATGAGCACGACCACGTGCAGATGAGCGCGCACGGGTTTGGAGATGTTACCCACGAGTTTCCACGCGCCGTCGATCTCAGAGGCCACCTTCACCTGCATTCTCAGCACACCATTGGTGATCGGTATCATGTGGGTTTCTCCCGGGGCTTGGACCCACTGGAGGTCGGCGACATTCACCCCGAGCTGCTGTGAGCTGAGGTTATGGAAACGCACCGTGCCGGCTTCGGGAACATCCTCCAGCCAGCGACCGGTGAGGGTTTCACCGGTTTCGTTCGGGACGGGAAGCTTGGCCAGCAAGAGCAGCGCACGCGTCACGCCTGCGGGCGGCGGCGGCACTGTGGCGATGACCTCGCGAATCTTTTTATCTTCGACGATGCGTGTGCGGAAAAGGACCAGCGGTTTCGCGATGTCGATTTTTTGATAGATCGGGGACAGCGAGTATTCCTGTGCGAGCACGGCGACTTCGTCTTTGCCGTTCTGAAACTTGAGGTCCTGCAGGGTGCCTTCCCAGCTAAGCACACGGAACTGCAGCGCCGACGGCTCGGCGGCATGCGCAACCGTGAAGGTGAGACCGAGGATGAAAAAGAGGAGCGCTCTCATGAGTGTCAGATATCGGACGGGTTAAGCCATCGGAAGGAGATGACCTTGAAACGGCGTCCGAACTTTTCGCTGTCGCTGCCGGCGGCGGGCGTGTCCCACGGATTGACGCCGCTCTCGACGTACGCGGGCAAACGTTGCACGACAGCTTCGCACCAGGCTTTGCCTTCGATCGTCGAGGTGATCGGGTTTTTCACGTCACCATAGGCGCGGATGACAAACGTGTCGGAGCGGGCGGTGAGCACAGAACCGAGCGCGGTGAGCAGATCGGCCTGCGTGAGATAGCCGGGGGCGAAGGCGATGCGCGAAGCATAGGGAGCCTGGCGCGTGGGGCCTCCTTGGTAGCGTTGTGGATCGTATTTGATCTTGGACGTCGCAGTGGGCGTCGAGAGCGCCTCGCACATGTCGGTCGTTGCAGTCGAGGTCAGCGCCGGGTTGGTGTTGATGGGTGCGAGCGGGGGGCCGCCGCCGATTGTGGTTTCCGTATCGGTCGTGTCGATCGCGGCCTGAATCACACCCTTGTAGCCGGTAACTTGGGCGGCATCGGCAAGCAGGCGGCGGTTGACGAAGTCGGCTAGCGAGAGAAAGGGACCGCGCGTCTTGATCTCACGAACGATGTTCCAGGCAAGGCGGTCGACCTGCGCGTCGGAGAGGACACGATAGCCGCCCCACAGGTCGTTGGGCGCGCCGGCGAGCGCGGTGTTGCGGTTGAACACATGCTGGAACGAACCCGAGGTGACGAGGCCGACGTGGCACGACAGCAGCGTGCGCCACGCCTGCCAGGAGGTTGAGTTAACATTGAAGCCACCGTTGACAAGGAGGTGTGAAGCGGAGCGGCGGAAGGCGTCGGCACCGCTCACCTCGGCGAGCGGCGGATTGCCCGACTCGCGGTTGAAAACGTGGCGGGTATTGGGAAGGTGAAACGCAGTATCCTCCAGTTGCCCGACCGTCAGCGTGGCGGGCACGGTGGAGAAGAAATAACGGTCCCATAGCTCGCGATTGAGAAGGTAGGACTGATCGTAAAAGGCATTGAGCGGGGCCTCGGCGACAGCGGGCGCCTTGGTGAGATTAACAAAGGTCTTGTCGAGCGGGATGATGGGATGCGCCAGGGAGTTGCCGACGGCATACGACGGACTCGCGTGAGCGAGCGAGAGATTGGCGTGCTGAAGCTGGGCGAGGGAAAACAGCGGCATGCCCGCCGGCTGGAACGCAGCGAGGGCGAGGTCGGTGCGCGTGGTGGAGGAGACGCTCTTGCCCGCGGAAGCGTAGATGCCGTCGAAGCTGAGCGGAGTGCCGCCGGCGATGGCGTCTCCACTGTAAAGAGGAGTCGGTGTATCTTCGAAATACCGGACGGAGTAAGCCAGGTTGCCCCGTAGATTGTGCTGGGTGATCCAACGGGGTTTGCGGAGGTTGCCGCTACCCATGCGCGCGGTGGATCTGAATTGCACTGCGGCGTCGAGCGGGCTCGTGGGAACCGGATTGCTGGTGAAGGGCGCGAAGCCCAAGCCGTATCCCATGCGTCGCGACGCTTGCAACTCGCCGGAAAGCAGGGGAAGCGGTTTGAAGTCCACGGGGGTGAGCGGGCCCGGGGCCGCGGTGACGGTGCGCAACACCGTGTGGTATTGGCCGCCGCCGGTGCTCCAGCCCGCATTCCAGGACCAGCGAACGCCTTGGGCTCGTTCGGCGGCGGTGAGCGGTGCGTCGGTGGCGATCGTGGCAGAGTAGCCACTGTCGGCGGCGTGGACGAGAACGTTGGCACCACTGTCCGGATCGTAGGCCGCGGTGGATCCGAGGGTGAAGACGAGACTGGCACCGGGGGGTATTACGGTCGGCGCAAGCTGGAAGCGCCAGTAACGATAGAGGGAGCCGCTGCCGCTCGTGGTGGTGGTGTTTAAATTGAGGGAGGAGATGACACGGCCGGAGTCGTCGCCGACCTGCCATCGAAATACCGCGTCGGCGGTCGCGTTGAAGCTGAAGTCGGCTTCGTAGCGGGTGGCGGCGATGGGCACGTTGTAGGGATTCCACAATACAACGAGCGGATAGGTGTGGATCACCAACGGCTGGTCGTCGCCCGCACAGGAGATATTTATGCCGAGACTATAATGAGTGATGACGGGGAACAGTCCGTTCTGCGCCAGAGTGGCGTCGTTGACGGTCGGCAACACCGGCTTGGGGGTGCCGTCATCGGTGGTGTTCGCATAGGTACGAATAATGCCCCAGCGCGGCAGACCGTAAGGGTCCAATCCGGTGGCGTCGGGATCGCCGATCAACGTGGGGTCGATGCCGGGATCGTAAATAAGCGCAGTGTCGGTCTCGGCAGCGCCGACGGGTGTGCCACGGAGCCAGGCGGTGAGATCGCGCTTGAGGCCGCCGCGGGCGACGTCGACGGGCACGGAGGCCGACCGGGTGGTGAGATCGTGAAAGCGGGTCCGGGCGGTGGAGCGGAGGATCGCTTGCGCGGTGGGGTCGCTTTGGATGAGCGGAAACTGGGCCGCCGATATGACCTTGGAAAGCAGGGCGTTGTTGGCCGGGTAATTGCCGGCGAGAGGCGACGGCGTCGCGGGCATCTCGGCAACCTGGGTCTCCACGCGTTCAATCGCGTTGCGCTGGGCGGCGATAAGGCTGTATCCGTGCTGCGGATGCGAGCTGGCGGCATATGGATCGACGAGGGCGGCGTTGGCTTTCACACCCTCGTCGCCGATCCAGTAGGCGAAGTTGCCGATCGTGACCGGTGTGCCGGAGATGAGTCCGGGGACGCTGTCGGACTTGATGGGCTCGGTCTCCACGCTGACCGCGTTGGGGGCAAGGGCGGGGTCGGTGGTGTCCGTGGTGTTGCCGCCAACGAGCTCAACCAGCGAGGTGTCCGCCGAGCCGGCCGCGAGTTCGGCGGTGACACCGGCGCTGCCGTTTGCGGCGGCGCCCGAAACGAGCCAGCCGCGCGGGTTTTGAAACGACGCGGAGGCGGGGTTAATGTCGTAGGCGCCGTCCCACACGCCGGTCCAATGTTTTTTGGTATCGTGGCGACCGGTCACGAGATCGGCGGTGCCGGTCACGCGTTGGTCGGGACCCGCCAGCGCTTGCAAACGACCGAGCGCGATGTTGAGGCCAAGCAACGCGTTCTGGCGGGCTTGCGCGAGTTGCTGGTTGTTGGCCGCGACCTGCGTCTCCACCCGCGTGAGCGAGGCGAGCGAGACCAGCAGGAGCACGAGAAACGCGAGCAGCGTAATCGTGATCAGCAGGGCGAAGCCGCGCCGGCCGTCCCGGAGCGCATAGGGGTGGAGGGGAAAGCGCATGAGGTGAAGCGCTGGGAATTGGTCAGTTCGACCAATAGATGTGCACACTGTGAGGAGGAAGCACCAGAGGCGTCTGCAGAGAAACGGAAGCACCGGGATGCAGTCCGTCTGCATCGATGGAGGCGGCGGTCCAGGTGACGGACTTGGAGGTGCCGGCTAAATTCAGAGTGACCGTCTGCACTCCGTTGGTGCGGTTGACCAAGGCGAAGGCGGGGCGTCCGCCGTTGCCGTCGGCGATGGCGAAAGGGACCACGGCTTTGTCGGCCGATGAGAGGGACGAGGCGATCGTGCCCTGAAGGTAGGTGTTGAAATAGTGATAAACGTGGGCCGCGGGACGCAGGACGCCTGCACCGTCCATCTTGCCATAGACGCGATCCATGTCGTTCCAGGCGTTGGCGGCGGTGAGGCCGGGCACCTGGGCGAACGCGATCAGGGAGAGCGCGTCAAAGACCGCGCTCTTGTGGTTGATCATGCGCACCTCGTTCGAGCGCCAGGTATAGTTGACGTTGTATTCGTTGAGGTGGAGTTCGATCGGGCGTTCGGGCACGGCGTCCTTCAACCAGCGCGCCAAGTCGGCGGTGTTTTTTGCGATGATCGCAACTTTCTCGTAGAGGGTCTGGTCGCTTTCGCTCGTGACGCCCGACGCGTAACTGTGGAAGGAGAAAAAATCGAGGTTGTCGCGTGTCAGCCGCACGAACTCCTGGAGCGGTTTGGCGGGCAGCGGATAACAGGCGGCGGGACCGCCGATCTTGATCGTGGGATCGACGGCGCGCATCGCCACGGCGGCTTGGTTGTAGATGGTCGCGAGGGCGGCCACGTCAGGCTGCCGGCCCGGCGGGAGTTGGCGCCAGTAGGGCACGTCACGCTCGTTGGTCACCTCCCAATAACGGAAGCCGGCCTTGAGCTCGACGTTGATGAAGCGCACCAAGTCGGCGCACAACCGGGCGTAGTCGCCGACGCGATCCGCATCGAGACGATGATCCTTGTCGGTATCATACGCGTCGGGCCAGCCGTTGATGTTGAGCATGAGCACCGCCCCGGCGGGCTGCATGCCGGTTGCATCCAGAATGGTGCGGATCTTCGCGTAATCCCACCGGCCCGCCTTGGCATCGAACCAGGCGTTGCTGAGTTCGGCGTTGTGCAGCCGCAACAGACGCGGCGCCATGTATCGGATCCCCTCGTGCCAGGCGGGCCGTGCAAGCATGCCCGGGCGGACGATATTGAAGACGTTCATCGAATAGATAAACGGCTCCACGCGGCGGCCGGTTTTCTGCCAGTCAATGGTCACCTCCGCCACACCGGGCGCGGAAAGCTCGTCGGGAGTCGTGCCGGTGAACGCCACGGTGGCGTTGGCGGCATTGGGCATGTTGGTGTCACCCGCCGGTTCAGTTGCAGTCGCGCCTGTCACGCGCGCAGCGAGAGACAAAGCCGCCAGCACGAGCAGGGATGACATCGCTGGCGGGCAGGAGAAACAACCGAAGAGCATCATATGAACTGAACGAGAGGCAGGGTGCGCCGCACACACTGTGAGCGCGGGCTCAGGCGCATGCACGACGGCGCTGCACGGCGCAAAGCATCAGCCCGGCGGCACCGGCCAGCAGCGCGTAGCTGGAGGGTTCGGGAATGGCGGAGAGGTAACCATCTTCGCCGATACTGACGGCGAGACCGTTAATCCGGATCTGGGAGATTTGCGCGCCATTGAGTCCGCTGCCGTCGACGCCGAACCGAATGGAGTCCACGCCTTCGGTGAAGTTGACGAAGCTCAGAATGATGGAGGAGCTCCAGGTCGCACCGCTGCTGTCGGCAAAAACGAGGGCGGACATGCCCGCACCCAAGTCGATGGTGGAGGCGGCGGAGAGCGAGAGAGCCCCGAGGGTTTCGGAGAAGCCGCCGGTGTTGAAGGTGCCGCCGTCGAGGGTCATTGTGACCGTGTCGGCGATCTGGTTTGCGGCGTTGAGCTTCAACGCGCCGTTGTTCTGCACCGTGACGGAGCCGCCGGCGATCGCGTTCACGCCGGCCGTCTTCGCGAGTTCCAAGGTGCCGCCGTCGATGACGATGGGCGTGGAGCTGGTGTTGGCGGCTGCGCCGGAGAAACGCACCACGCCGGCGCCGGTGATTTTGACCTTGGTGCCGGCCCCGGCGGCGTTGGTGTCGCCAATCACGCCGCCGAGAACGAACGTGTTGCCCGCCTTTGAATCGAACACGAAGTTGGCGTTGGTCAGCGCCCCGCTGCTGCTAAGATTGACATTGGCCGCATGCGTTGCAGTGCCTCCGCCGGAGATATTGGCGCCAAACGTAACCGTGCTGTTGCTGCCGGGCCGGAAGTTGGCGGCGCCCGAGGTCGTCACGGCTTGAGTCAGGTAAATACTGCCGCCCGTGCTGCCAAATGTCAGTGAGCGGGCGGAGGCGAGATTGATGCCGATGCCAATGTTTCCGCCATTTGACCAAAGTGTTCCTCCCCCGAGAGACGAGGTGCCGGTGAAGTTCAAGGTGCTGCCTGCGGTGGACTGAACCTGATTCAGGGAGAATCCCGACGGCGCCATGGCACCCGTGATGTTCATGGTTCCGCCACCCACCAATATGAAATTACTATTGAAACTGGTGCCGCCAGTCAGGACGAGTGAACCGACCGTAAGCGTTCCTCCCGTATCGACATTTACGCCAAAATTTCTGCTGGCGGTGGTGAGGGTAAACGTGAGTGGAGCGGTGATCGTCTGGATATTTCCCGCCGTGTGGCTGATCAGCGAGTTCGCCGGCGTGGGAACGCCCGCTGAACCAGCCGTGCTGATCGTGAGGCCGGAGCCGGAAAGAGTGTAGGCAGAGGCCCCGGTGGCGAACTGAAGCTGGCCGATGGTCGTGGTTGAACCAAGCGAAACCGCGGGGGAGGCATCAGCGGCGTTGAAAAGCGCGATGTCGGTGACGAGCGCACCAGGCGCGGCGGTGCCGGGTGACCAATTGGCCGCAGTACCCCAAATGCCGTCCGTGTCGAGACCGGTCCATGTGTAAGTGGTTTGGGCGTGCAGAGAGGTGACGACAAGCGCACCGAGGCCGAGGCCCAGGC
>JANJTQ010000320.1 GCA_024711005.1 Opitutaceae bacterium
AAACTGCGCCGCCGGTCCACCGGCGCGGCGGTCACGATCACCGCCACCTCGTCCGGGTTGATCTTCTCCAGCAACTCCTGCAACGCCTCGACCTGCCGCAGCGTGCCCTCGGCGCGGCCCGTCACCGTGTCGGCGAGGAAATTCACGTCCTTCAGCCACACGACGCGCTTGCCGCCGAACATCGACACGGTTTGCACGCTCTCGCGGAACCGGTTGAGGGCGCTCTCGACCTCGCCGACGTTGTTGGCGAAACCGCTGATGATTTCGCGGGCGAATTCGTCGGTCACGTCCTTGGTCAACTCGTCGTAACGCGACTTTCCCTGCCGGTTGACGAGGTAGTCATCGGCTCCGCAAACGAAGATGAAAGGCTTGGCGGCGGACATGGGCGGCGAATGTGGGCGCCGCCCGCCGGCCGGGCAAGCGCGGAGGCGGGCCGGGTTGCAGGGGCGGGCCTCCGAAGGCAGGGTGCGGACTCCACGCCAAACCGCATCGAGGAGGGGTGGGATGTGCCGGGACGGCGAGTGTGTTGATGCGGGCATCACGTGTTTTGGCGACCCGCTGAGTGCACAAGTGTGTTCCGGCCGGAACACACTTGTGCACGAGACGAGGGGAAGGTTGGAGAGGAAGGCGGAGTCTTCTGGTGTGCACAACCCTGTTCCGACCGGAACAGGGTTGTGCACGCGTGGGGCACGGCGGGCCTTTGGGGGCTCTTCAAAATAGACCGATGCTCAATGACTGGGGCGTCGGGACCTTTAACCGGGATCGGCGGTAATCCTGCCGCTGTCTGACACCGCCCGGCGACAGGATTGTCGTCGCATAAAATGCGCTCGATCATGCCGCGACCGACGGTTCTACCTTAACGGGCATGAGAGCATCGACCCTTCTGCTGGTTGCGTTCACTGTTGCCGTGTTGGGTTTGGGGGCGTCCTGCTCGAGCCCCGATCCCGTGGACCCCATCGAGCGGGCGAGCATCGATTTCAAGGCGCGTCCGGGCTTTCGCACAAAGGAGACGGAGATCCTCCTTCCTCTGATCACAAACGGAACGCGCAAAGTTGATGTTAAACGACTGCTTGGCGAGCCTGACCGCCGCGGATCAACATCCGGGTATTGGTTCTATACGGTTTTCTACAGCCAGGCGCTTGGCGTCAGGTTTGCGGATGACAAGGTCGTTTCAGTCACTGCGATTGGCTTCAAGGCAGATGGAGAGTGAGTTTGCCCTGAATACCCAGCCGCATTGATCTCAGATGGTCGGGAAAACATGCGGAAGCAGCAGGGCCGGCAATGCTTTACCTTCGATATCTTCAGTGCCTTCCCGCCGCCAGCGGGCTCTAGGAACATGGGGGAGTAATTGAACCGCGCCCACGCAATCGCGCCCGATGGCGGTTAACAGGTCGAATACCCCGGTGGATGCCGTCGAGAATTTCGAACGGATACGAGCGCGAATGCCGTCACTGTCTGGCAGCAGGTTGTCAAAAAAGTTGGCTACCACCTCACCCCGATGGGCAATGTTGCCGGGTGTGAAAGGCAGCGACAGCGAGAGGGCGCGGCCCGCGACCGACTCCACCCACGAAGGGTCGTAGTGAAGGATATCCATGCCTCGCGCCTGCGTCCAAGTGCCCACACGCAGGCCATTCATCCAGATGATCAAAGGAGTGGACATGGGCGAAGTCCTTTATCAATTGCCGTCGCTCTCACTTGGTGAAGTTCGTGGTCTCGTCGTGGAAGGCGCATGAAGCTCCTCTGACGCGTCAACTCGTCGGCTGGGTGCGCAAGGGCGAGGTTCTGCTGGCCGACCGGGCGTTTTCCAACTGGGGACTGATCAGCCTGTTCCAGCGCAAAGGCGTCGATGTGGTGATGCGGCTGCACCAGGCCCGCAAGACCGGCACCGGCCGGGTGTGCTGGCGCAAACCCCAGCGGCAGGGGCCTTGGGAAAAGGATCTTTGGGACGAGTTGCCGGAGAGCCTGGAGCTGCGCGTGGTGCGCTTCCGGGTCGAGATCCCGGGCTTCCGCACCGAGCACATCGCCGTGGTGACCACGCTGCTTGACGAAGAAAAGTATCCCGACTCGGCCATTGCCGGGCTGTTCCGACTGCGCTGGCAGGTGGAGCTCAACTTCAGAGACATCAAGACCACCCTTGGACTCGATGTGCTGCGCACCCAAACCCCCGCCATGATCGAGAAGGAGATCCACCTGCAGGCCATCGCTTACAACTTGGTGCGACTGCTGATGCTTCAAGCGGCACGCCAACATGATGTGCCACCCTCACGCCTGTCGTTTAAGGGCACTGTCAGCACCTTGCGCGCCTTCGCCCCCCTCTTCGCGGCCTCGGCTCGCCTGGCGGCACAATGCTACGAGGATTTACTGCTGGCACTCGCCGCCGATCCGGTGCCCCTCCGCCCTGATCGATCCGAACCCAGAGCCGTGAAACGGAGACCCAAGGTCTACCAGTTGCTCACCCGGCCTCGCCGCCAAATGCGCGTATCCAAATCTCGGCGACAAAAATAGACGAGCAATGCCTTTAACTAAGCGCCATTCAACATTGACCCCTTTTTACGTCCCCTTTTTACGTTTCCCGGAGCCGCAGGGCGAGCGCAAGCGAGCGGGTGCGCCGACCCTCGCGCCGCGCGGCTAGCCCGCTTTGCAGGCGCGGCCGGCTGCGCGAGGTTGAGGCGCGCCCGGCACCCTGCCGGGCGCAGCGGGGTCCCCGCCGGTCCACTCCAGCCGGGCGCCGACTCGTGGACCGGGAGCGCAGCGGACGGACCACGTGACGGCGACGGCGCGGGCAGCGGAGCGCCGCTTCTACGCGCGATTCCTCGCGCGTGGCCGGCCCGGCGGGGCAGGACTCTTGCGGACGGAGCACGCCCCGCGTGCGGAGGAGCAAGCAGGGCGCATGACAGACGCGAAGCGGCTGGCGGGCGACGTGCCGCTTGTTGCTTCCGTTTTGTGAGCGCGAGCGAGCGCTGGCACCGCCCGAGCCCCGGCGAGCATCAGGGCTCGGTGATATTGGTCCCGCTCACCCTGTCGGGGAAGAGATTGCGCTTCGGGTCAAACTCTAGGTTTCGATCCAGCGAGGTCGGGTTCAGGTAATAAACAAACTGCACATATCCCTTGGGGGAGTTGGCCGCGTCAAAAGCGATGTCGCCGTAAATCTTGCCGTAGAGCGCGCTGATCACCTTGCCGTTGGGATCGAGCACCGTCCGCACCCGGAAGAAGTAGTTTTGACCTTCGCGCATACCGGTCTTCATCGGAGTGCCTTTGCCCGCCCACGACACCTGTCTTTCCAGCTTGGGCTCGTAACCTGCCTCCGGTGCTTCTCGAGGTAGCTCCAGCAACCGGAGCGCGGCCTTGGCCGGCCGCGATTGGATGCCGTCGCCCGGATTGGCGAAGGTGATCGTGAAGACCGAGTCGAAGGGCGCGTCCATGTCGGCGGCCGCGAGGTTCACCTTATGCGTGAAGAGGAAGTCCGCTCGTTTGCCTTTCCCATGCGGTGCGACCCAATCGGACACCACCAGATCGAAGCCCACGGGGCCGAGGGCGGGTAATTCCACATTTGGGCCGAAGCCGACTCGCCGCGCGTGGAGCGGGATCGGGTTGAGGATGCGCGGCACGACGATTTCGAGCTGCGGATTCCACGGCTCCCATCGACCGTTTATCACCTCTTTAAACTGATAGTGCAGGCTAGGCACTTGGTAGTAGTTACCTTTCGGATACGGTCCGTAAGCGAAGGAACCGCGAAGACTGGGCGTCTCCAGTTCGGCGAGGCCGTTTTTGTCAGTCGTGGCGCTATCAAGATCATCGATGCTGCGCCCAAAGCCTTCGCCGCGTTCCCAATAGGCAAAGGTCGAGGTGCGGACTTCCATTCCTTGGACCGGCGCGCCGGCGTCGTCGGTGACCTTAAAGGTCATTTTCGCGGGATATTTTACCTGTGCGCAGGCGGGCAGCGCCGTCAGGCACAGCAGGGCAAACAAACGTTGAGCGAGAGTTTTCATTTTAGGTTTCCTTCGGTCACGAACAGATCCCAGGCGCCGCGGTTAAAGACGTAGGCGATGTTTTTGATGTCGCTGTGGAACCAGCGGTTTTGCGCGTTGCTGTTGTTTAGCCGCTCCTGCGGCCATCCATCTTGGAGTGCCATTAGATCGCGATTTCGAGTGGCGTTAAATCGTGGCACCGGGTTGCGCCCGGCCGGGAAGGAGAGAGCGGGGATGGCGCCGCCGAGGGCGTCGGCGCGTGGGATGAGAGACGACGCGGCGGCGCTGCCGCCGGTCGAGCTGGTTAAGTCGTCGTTTTTGAAGGGCCGGAAGAAGGGCTCGGCCCTCAACTGGTCGTCGGTCAGCGCGGCCGCCTCGGCGAGCGTGCGCCGCCGGTAGGTGGTGGTCGTGCCGCCGTGCGGGCCGCCGGTGGTTTCTGTCTCCGCAATCAGCCACTCGCTGTTGAAGCCCCAACCGCCCTGGATGTCGAAGGTGAGCAGCGCGGCCAGGTGCATCGTGCCCTTTGCCATTTCCTGGATGATCCAGACGCGCTCGGGGCCGATGGGTGGGATCTCTCCCGGCGTGAGGTCGTTGTTGTTCAAGACCTCCTCGCCGGAGGAGTAGATGTTGATCCCGTTGGGGATGTTGCCGAAGCGATCCATCCACGTCAGCCCGCGCCGCCCGTCGCCCGGCGGGAAGAGGTTATACCAATCGGTGGGCCACACGCGGCGGTCGGTGTAGGTCGCCCAATCGGGATGACGCATCGCGTCCACCGCCAAGGCGGAGGTGTCGTAGGCCTCCAGCGCCACGGCTGCATCCACCATCAGGTATTTGGTCACGTTCATCCCGTAATCCACCACGGCGGCCGAGGAGACGACGTTGCCCATGCTGTGCCCGGCGATGACCTTCGACGAACCGGGCAGGTTGTTGACGATGGGCGCCAAAGCTTGGGCCGTCTGGAAGGCGCGGGTGATGTTGTCCCAATAATCGGGCGCCACGCCGACGTATGGGATTTGGCTGTGGTCGCCATTCCAGGAGACGGCGGTAAACATGGCGCGCGAGCCGGATTGCCACATGCGCTTGAACGCCTCCGCGTTCCAGGCGCGGGACTGGCGCTCGTTCACGTTGTAGCCGTGGACGAAGATGAACATTTTCCCGTTGGTCGCGCTGTCGGGGTAGCCGGTCGGCTGGCTCAGGTCGGTTTGACGGGTGACCGACTGGCCGGTGACGCCGCGCGTGTTGACCCAGCGATACATTTTTTCGACCTCGCTGATATTGATGTTCAGCGAGAGCTCGGCGATTTCGACGCCGGCCTTTTCGACGACTAGGCGCAGCGGCTTGTTGGTCGCCAGCTTGCCCTCGATCAGGATAACGCCCTTGTCGGCCTCGTTCTTGATGCGGGTAAGGAAGTCGGCGTCGAGCGCCGCGCCCGTGGCCGTGATCGCCACCGTCGGGGCCTCGTGCGCCTTCTTCTGGTCGCTGGGCAGGCCGTAGGCGACGCGCTCCTGGCTGTATTTCAGGTAATCGAAGGCCTCGGAGCGCGTGAGGTTCGTATAAACAAAGTTCAGCGCCGAGTCGGCCTGCTTTAGCTTATAGGTGATGCCCGCTGTAGTATGAGGCAGCACCGTCAAAAGCTGCTTTATATCCAAGTATACGGGAAAGAAGTCGATCAGGTCGGAGCGGCCATCGACGCCGGGGTTGTCGTGGTCCGGCGTGCGGCCGTCCAACTCCCAAAAACCGGAGAGGCGTCCCGGCTCGTCGGGATTTCCTACAAGCGACGGACCGACGGCCGATATATCACCCGAGTCATCGTCGTCATTGGCCCAGAAGCGGAATGGTTTGGTAACCGACGGCATTGGATCGTTGGCGTCTATTCTACTGTCGCGATTAGCATCTACATGCAATGACACGGGCACCAGCAGCACCGGCTCGGATTGGGGGTTGTTGATGGAGTTACCTTGGTCGTCGAGAGTTCGCTTGGCGTAGGCGAGGATGACGCCGTGATTGTTGATGTCCATGGCCCAAGGCGTGGTCCAGCCGACGGGGAGATGATCGCTCAGGGGGCGTATGATACCGTTGCGAACAAGATTGGAGACACGAAGCTCCGGATCCGGGGAATCCGTCGTCTGAATTATTTCCAGTCGATCATTGATCGCGATATCGGCGGCACAATCCATCGAATCGTTTATGTGCGTCTGTGCACGGGCGCCCATATCCCAAACCTGAATGTCTTCGCTGACCCATGTGC